>JBLHWU010000239.1:0-8976 GCA_047629355.1 Saprospiraceae bacterium
CATGGAACGACGACTCTAATCGCAGCAGTAAATGTACGCAATGGAGAATTGACAAATGCTCATCTCCAACCAACGCGTGACGAGCAAGATTTTGGAAATTTCATCAAAGAAACATTGTCAATCCTGCCTAAAATGGATGAAATTGTTATTCTATCTGACCAATTAAATACACACCTTTCTGAAACTTTAGCGCGTTTTATCGCAGAAGAAGGCGGGTATACACAAGGCGATTTGGGTCTCAAAGGTGAAAGCGGTATTTTGAAAAATATGCAAACGCGAAAAAGGTTCTTAGAATCTGAACATCATCGCATTCGTCTGTTTTTTACACCCAAACATTGCTCTTGGTTAAATCCCATTGAAAATTGGTTCGCTAAAGTACAGCGACACGTTATCAAAAATGGTAATTTTTTATCTGTCAAAGAACTTGAGGGCAAAATAAGAAGCTATATCACTTTTCATAATGACCAATTAGCTAAACCTCTTAAATGGAAATTTAAAGGTTTTTCAAGAGCTAAGAGATTATTCAATTTTGTTGTGAAAAATTAATGAGGCGTTGTACTACCCATCTGACTTGCTCTTTTTCCTTTTAAAAATGCTAAAAAAAGTCTCAAATAACCAGTTATGCTCGCTTTTTTTAACCTCTTTAAAAGAAAAAATAGCTGCGTCAGCTTGGGTAGCTTATTTATTACAAACTCCCTTATCCCTAACCATTAAATATTTAATTACAGTTTTCCGCGCGGATTTCACTAATCAATTTTAAGTCACTTGGATTGTCAAAATTGTATTGTAAAAAGCCATCTTCACCGACCACTAAAAGCACATCTGCTTGTCCAGGCAAAGCAATTACATCAAATGCGTGACCGTCTTTTTGGTGGTCCAAACGGTGTTCATTCAAAGTGGTTGGGTCAGTAATATCGAAAGATTTTAAACCATCTGCACCTTCACAAACGAAGAGGGTATTATTTTTAATTGATAAGCCGTGCGGATTGGTCAATTCAAAAGATTTAACTAAAAACGGGTTGGTTAAATCAGTAATATCTACCAAGTCCAATTGATTAACGAAACCTTCGCATTCGCTGCCGTCCCGTAGCGTCACATACGCATAATTGTCTTTAACGAACACAGGGTCACAAGCGCGAGCGTGCTGAAATTCAGATAGATACGTAGGTGCAGCGGGGTTGCTATTGTCAAAAATAAACATGCCACTATTCGAACCGATGAACAATTTATCTTCATGAGGAAAGATAGTTTCGATACCCCAACCCAACACGATTTCTTCACCTGCAACGGGTTGTGATGGATTGATTAAATCGAATAAATGTAAGGTGCTTTGGTCAACGACATACAGGTAATTGCCGATGATAGAAAATCGCGCCATTGAGCCTGCAATGCCCGATGATTGACCACCGGCACCGCCGCTTTGAAGAGTTCCTCCGCCAGTCACCCCTGTATTACTGATAGCTATGTCATTAAATGCACAATTCGAACAGCCCCAAAAACCGCCATTGTTATCTCGTTTCAATGCGCCGTAAGTGTCGCAATTTGTTACTTCGGTGACTTCTTCCACTTCATAATAAACCAAGATACGTTCGTTTTGGATGTCCTCCCAGAGTGGAGGGAAAACGCTTTCCGTACGGGAAACGAGCGACACATTTTGCAAATTAGAAATATCGATGGTCAACAAATCAACGTAATTGTTGGCGTACAACATATCGTTTTTAATCGAGATATCTTCGTTGCCCGGAATGCTGATGAAACCAATATTCGCTGGACTTTCAGGCATTGAGTTGTCAATGATGTGGACACCTTCGCGGCTTTCATTGATAAAAATGTAGTTGTTGTAAAAATAAATCTTACCAGGATTGCACATTTCACGGGGCGATTCGCTGAGGACTTCCCCCGAGCGAATTTCATCGAAAGTTTTGTAAATCGGGGTGTAACTGGTGAAAGTCACTTCCCGTTCACAACTGTCTTTCAAACAGCTACTCATAGAAACAACAAGACCTAATAAAAGAGCGATACTCCAAAAATTAATAGTTTTCATAAAATTAGAATTTTTGATATTAGAAATAGCGATTTCTGTTTTTAAATCATGGTGATTTTTAAAATCACCATGATTTGTTGATAAACAAAACGAACCATTCCTTTTTTTGAAAATGTAAATGTCAATGATGTCTGGTAAGACTGCAAGTTAATCGAAAAGGGTTGGGTGTTTATCATTTTTTTTTTAAAATAGTTAACTTATTGGGTGGAAAAGCATTTTATAGTAAGATAATTCCAAATAGTTTGGTTCTTTGATAAATCCCGTGGAATAAAGTATGCTTTGCATTTTAAGGATAAACAAAATGGTTTTCACAAAACTATTTTTGTTTATCAAACTCCCTTTTTTTTGCATCTGATTTAAGAATTTTAAAGTAGAACTACGAATAAATAAAAAAAATAGCATGAGATTAATAATTTTTATAGCACTACTAATAGGCATGGATTTCTATGTAGCAGACGCTTTGAGTGTACTCTTGCAAAATTGGAATTCTGAAATGGCACGCTTGGTACTTAGTTTTTATTGGTTGATTCCGATGATGGCCATTGCTTTAGGGGCAGGTTATTTAATGATGGGATTGCGCAGCATGAATCCGACATTCGTAGCGATTACTCGCGGAATACTCATCGTTGTTTATTTAGCAAAATTTTTAACAAGTGGAGTCTTGTTAATTGATGATGTACGGCTTTTGAGCATGGGGGTTTTTGAAAATCTAGCTGGCGCACAAGATTTTAGCTATGAACGAACCAAGTTTGTGGCAGGATTGGCATTGTCTATTGGAGTGATTCCGTTTTTTACTTTGACTTATGGCATGATTCGCAATCGATATCGGTATAAGATTTTTCAAGAAACAATTTCGATTGAAAACTTGCCAGAGAACTTGCAAGGGCTGCGAATTGTACAAATTTCCGACATTCATTCGGGGAGTTTTACCGCTAAAGAACCTATTAAATTAGCGATTGAAATGATAAATGCTCAAAAGGCAGATTTGGTGTTTTTTACAGGCGATTTGGTTAATAATGTGGCTAACGAAATGGAGCATTTTACTGATATTTTTGATAAAATAAAAGCTAAATATGGCGTGTTTTCTATTTTGGGAAACCATGATTATGGTGATTATGTGCAATGGGAATCACCGCAGGCAAAGGCACAGAATATGGAAAACCTTAAAGACATTCATCGACAAATGGGTTGGGATTTGTTGTTAAATGAAAATCGTCTGTTACCGATTAATGGGGAAGAAGTGGCGATTATTGGCGTGGAAAATTATTCTGAGAATCCTCGTTTTTCAAAATATGGCGACTTAGTAAAAGCGTATAAAGGTGCGGAAAATGCAGATTTGAAATTGTTGCTCTCGCATGACCCAACGCACTGGGATGGACAGGTTTTGCAAAGGTTTACAGATATTGCAATTACGTTTTCGGGACATACGCATGGGATGCAGTTTGGACTGGAATTGGGCAAGTTTTTTAAGTGGAGTCCCGCTAAGTACCTTTTTAAACAATGGGCCGGTTTGTACCGAAAAGGAACACAATACCTGTACGTCAATCGTGGTTTTGGCTTTTTAGGCTATCCCGGGCGTGTCGGTATTTTGCCAGAAATTACAGTAATTGATTTAGAAAATAAGGAAGAATAGGGCATGTCCCTAAACTTTTTTAATTTTGCGGCTGAAGATTAACTAATAATGTCTTCGCCAAATGATGAATGAAAAATGATGAATGATGAATAATTGAAAACAGAGCAATGTATTTAGTTTGTAATCAGATTAGTACAAATCTGATTTGTTGTGAATTAATCATTTTCATTTAGTAATCATTGAATTAAAAACCCTTATCTAAAGTTTATCTATGAACTTGTTCAAAACATTATTTGCGCTTTTTCTCTTTAGTAGTTTATCTTTTGTTGCCTGCAATTTGGATGGTGCGCAAGAAGCCGAAACGACCCAATTGCTACAAGGACGTTGGGATCTATTGGAAGCCTATCGAAATGGCAAAAAAACAGAAACTTTAACGGGTACGTTCTTTGAGTTTACTCCTGAAAACAAGTTGACTTACAACCTCGCTGGTTCGCGGGAAGCCGTGACTTATGAGTTGGATGGTCAGACGCTGACGCCGATAGATTCGCGGCAAAAAGTAACGTTTGCGATTGAAGAATTAGATGGAGAAAAGCTGACTTTGTCGATGATGATGCGGAATACGCCGTTTAAGTTTATTTTGACAAAAACGCAGTGATTAATTGCGTCACGTTAAGCATCAAATAGAATCCAAGATAATCAAAATAAACAGGAGTCATTCCAAATTCTAAACTATCAAAATGCGGAACAACTAAATTCAAGATTTTACTGAAACCCTGCTGTGTTCCTGCAGGATTAAAAAGGAAAAAAAATAAAAATTTTCTTCCCCCTTTTTAATCCCTTCGCGGCGGCTTGGGTTTTATATGAAAGCTAAACTTTTTCGCCGCGAAATGCACCAGTCTTTTATCAATCAACGCTAAATAAAAATTCAAGATGACTTCTGTTTCGTAAAATATTAAAAAAACATCAACTGCTACTCATTCCGTAATGACTTCACTGGATTCGCCAACGCCGCTTTCACATTATGAAAACGGTTCTTCGTCACTTTTGGTGAATTGAATTTTTAATAATCAAAAGAAGCCATTTTAGATGGGATGACTATTCTGGAAACCAAGCTATTACAGTCCTTTAATAAAATTGAAAATCATTTTTCATCAGGAGATTTCCAATTTTCACCAAAAGTGACGAAGAACCATGAAAACTTACCGTCACAAAGGCAATTACCATAGCTAAAATACCTGATACACCAAAAATCCATAAAGGAATATCAATGCGATTTTCAAAATTATCCAGCCAGCTATTCATCGAAAACCAAGCGAGTGGGGTAGCGATAACCAATGCAACGATAACCAATTTGATAAACTCTTTGGATAACAAACCAACGATGCTTGGTACGCTTGCACCCAATACTTTTCGGATGCCAATTTCTTTACGTTTACGTTCCGCTACAAAAGCAACTAAGGCAAATAAACCAAGGCAGGAAACAAAAAATGCCAAACCAGAAAATAAGGTAAAAATCTTTCCAAACAAACGGTTAGATGCATATTGCTGATTAAAATGGTTGTCTAAAAAAAAGTAATCGAAGGAATTGCCAGGGAAAAATTCATTCCATTTAGCTTCCATTCTAGTGATAGAACTTTGGAGGTCTTGAGTATTCATCTTTAGTGAATAATATCGGGTTTGCTCGGGACGAGTTAGTACCCTCATAATCATGGGTTCAATGACTGATTTTGGGGATTCCTGATGAAAATTTTTGACCACGCCAATGACCGTCACAACGTCGCCCCAGAAGTTGATTTGCGCACCTAGTGCTTCTTCGGAAGTGTTGAATTTAAATTGCTTGGCACCACGCTCATTTAGAATAACGGAGTTGACATCATTGCTATTGTTTTTATCCATCGGGCGACCTGCCATGAATTTCATACCGTAAGATTCTGCGTAATTGTGGTCAACTGCAAGTGCGTGTAAACCTTCCCATTCTCCTTCCGGCGCACCGACTAGATTGATGCCCGCTGTCCAGCCAAATTCTTGTCCTGGAACGGAGGTCGTTGCTGAAATTTCCTTCACGGCAGCGAGACTTTCTAATTCCTTTTTGAAGGTCAATGAAGTTGAACCATACGTTGAATCCCGCAGGATTGGGCTTTTGATAATCAGCGTTTTGTCAATGTCTATACCTAAGTCCGATTTTTGCATAAATTGCAATTGGTTGTAAACAACTAAGGTGCTGGCAATTAATCCAATAGATGCCATGAACTGAAACACGACCAAGCCTTTACGCATCCAATTTTCACGGGATACTTGGTTAGAAGTGAAGTCTGTTTTTAAAACAGAAATTGGTTTGAAAGAGGAGAGTAAAAACGCTGGATACAAGCCCGCTAAGACTGTTCCTATGAGGAAGGTTGCCAAAATAGCCAAGAGTAAAGGACCATTGGTAAAAATGGACATTGGAATGGGCTTATCTACCAATTTTATAAACCAAGGACTTAACAGTTGGGCTAAAGCAAAAGAACAAAGAATCGCCAATAAATTCAAGAGCGCAGCTTCGGTCAAAAATTGAAAAATCAGGCTACGTTTATCTGACCCAGCGACCTTCCGAATGCCAACTTCTTTGGCGCGCATTTCTGAACGAGCTGTACTGAGGTTGATATAATTAAACCAGGCAATTAGCAATACAAAAATGTCGATAAAAAATAGAAAACTGACTGCATTTCCATTTCCTCCAGCTTCTGTCTCGAATAAGTAATTGGAATTTAAATGAATACCTTTCAACGGCTGTAACGCAAATACAACTTTTTCGGCAGTATCGTTATCGTAAGTGCTTGTCATAGCTTCTGGCAACTTACTTTCTAAAACAGTAATATCAGTTATCTGGTTTCAATAATAAATAAGCGTAGAAACCATCCCAAAAAGGCCCAGTTTCGGTACGTCCATCATCGTTGAATACTTCGGAAAAGGTGATGTAAGAAAGTAAAATGTCAAATTTGAGGTGCGAATTTTTGGGAGAATCCGCAAATATACCCGTGACTTGATAGATATCTTGCCCGTTTCGGATGATGGTTTTTCCGATGGAATTGTCATCGCCAAACATTTTTCAGGCGGTCGTCTCCGAAATACAGGCTTTAAAAGGTTCCGCTAAGGCTGTTTTTTCATTACCTTCGATTAAGGGAAAGGAAAATATTTCAAAAAGTGAAGGCATGGTATAATAGACCTGTTCTGGTTGAAAAGTAATATTTTTATCATTAGACTTTATGAATGAGTAGCTTTTTTAGAATTGCAAGTAATTGATAATCAATAGTTTGTGAATTATTCAGAGTCGCCATTTATAAAGTCTATTGGTGTAAAGAGCATCGCCAGACCCATATAATTTCACGTAATTCTCAACTTACGGAAAGTTATTGGCAATCACGGGTCCGGCACAGGCAGCCTCCGCGGCGAATTGCATGAACGGCACCCCATTTTCCATTCTATCCGTGCGCACTCGTACGATGCGGTCGCCATTTTCATGGAAATTGTCCTAACTTCTCTCAAACGCCACATATTGCCAAATGAACAAAACGGCGGTCATTCCGACAATCAAACCAATCAAATTGATGCCAGAAATGTATTTGTCCTTTACCAGATGTCTCCACGCGATCTTTAGATTATTTTTCAGCATAGTTTTTTTTTGAAATTTGGATATTTAGAGGGGAATATGTTGATACCGTATAAAGTGAATTTGTTACAGCTCTTAAAAATAGGAACAAACTTAGTTTATGTGATATTAATGTTTTAAGCTCTAAATTTAAACTATTTCTAAAAGAGCTAAACCAATGGGTGTGCCAATTATTAAAGCACTGGTAATTAGGGTTTTAAAATAATAAACGGAAAGAAGAACGTTCAGATATGAACAAAGACTGTCCGATTACGAACGAAAAAATAGGTTGGAAATTAAGCGCGCGATTTGATTTTCTTCAAAAAAACTTTACCCGGTGTACAGCTACTAAAAGTGGTATTTCCTGACCAATTGCCTTCCAAACGGTAAGCTTCTCCTTTTTTTAAAAGGCTTAATTCCCCTTTTTTTATACACCATTCCATACCGTCATCGGCTTTAGAATTGACGATTTTAATTTCTTCAAAAACAAATTTTTGACCATCCCAAGTGCCTTTGATTTCCATTTCGGCATAGATTTCATCAATGTAGGCATAGGAACGTCCCCAGATGCGATTGCCATCTTGCTTGAGGTACATTTCAAAATCGTATTTGGAACTGTAAGTATCTATAGCGTCTTGAGTATTGTAGCCGCGCCACAAGCCCGTAATGTCTTTTTGCGCAGAGAGCGAAAAAGAAAGACAGAGAAGGAGCAATAATATTTGTGATTTGCGGAACAAATTAGCGGGAGTTTTAATTTAATAAGTAAATGTTACATTTCACAAAGGACGTAATAAATTAGGAAAATAAAGATGTTTTTTATACTACTTTAGCCCTACTTTAACAAAACATATGAAAAAATACGCAATTACCGATATTCATGGCTGCAATGTGACTTTTCAGGCTTTGCTCGAACATCTTGACTTACAACCCGATGATGAACTTTATTTTTTAGGGGATTATATTGATAGAGGTCCTAATTCTAAAGGTGTGATTGATACCATTTTGGACTTAAAATCAAAAGGTTATAAGGTCGAATGTCTGATGGGCAACCATGAAGACGCGATGTTGCAGTCTCGTTGGGATTACTCCATGCGCCAAAATTGGTTGAGGTGGGGCGGAAAGGAAACGCTGCAAAGTTTTGATGGAGAGATTGATAATATCCCTGATAAATACTGGGATTTTTTAAAAAAATTGAAGCCTTATTTAGAAGTAGATGATTACTTTTTGGTACATGCAGGCTTGAATTTTAAAACGGAGCGTCCTTTAGAAAACGAATATTCGATGATGTGGATTCGGAATTGGTACGGTGATATTGATTATAAATGGTTGGGCAACCGTAAAATTATTCATGGACATACGCCGATTCGAAAACAAGATATTGAAGCAATGGCAAAAGCGGTCAATTCCAGTCATTTTTTGGATATTGATGCTGGGTGTTATCGCTATGATTTGTTGTGCGCGTTTGAAATGACGGAGCAAAAGCTGATTTTTCAAAAACGGGTGGATGTAGTGGAATATAGAGGTGGTTGATTAAGAACCCCCAACCCCTAAAGGGGAGGGATTTTTTCTTAATCAAAATATTTAGAAAAAATGTAATACCAATTTAAGTAAGTACGTGACATTATTTATTGGGGTAAAATTTGAAAGCAAGATTTTTTCGATAGTTTTCTTTTAAAAATCGTTGCATGGTCTACATCACGGAACTATTTTTAAGAGGAAAATAGCGGAATA
>JBLHWU010000240.1:0-8877 GCA_047629355.1 Saprospiraceae bacterium
CAGAGGATAATTTTTCTTAGTTTTTGCTTGAAAGAAGGATAATTGTTGATACTTTGACTGATTTCAAGTGAAAAATGAGGGGAATTTGCCCTGTCCAGTTGGGGAAGTTATTTTTTTCCGTTACTAAGTAAGTACGTGACACTATTTATTGGGGTAATTTGAAAACATCTTTATTCCGCTATTTTCCTCTTAAAAATAGTTCCGTGATGTAGAACCATGCAACGATTTTTAAAAGAAAACTATCGAAAAAATCTTGCTTTCAAATTTTACCCCAATAAATAATGTCACGTACTTAACACGTGGCGCAGTTTTTTTATCACATAGCGCAGATAGCATTATCATATAGCCATATAGCTTTTGGAAAGCTAAAATCAGCTATGTTTGAGCTATGTGATGAAAAGAAATTTCGGCGCATCGCGTCGACACCATTTGTAGCAGAATTGAGATTATATTTTCAAAGTGGCATCGCCACGGTACCAATGATACTAACCGTGCCACAGCGATGCGGCTTTGAAAATATTTGTTATTCATAGTACCAACAATACCGAGACGATACTTTTATTAATTTAAAACAGCTTACTTTATACGGTAATAATCAAAAAACAATAAGAGTTAATTTCAAAACACTGACCAACTTATAATTAAAAATGACGGATCATAAAACAAATCTGCCAACCATTTTTCAAGAACGCGATATTACTTGGCTGTCTTTCAATTATCGGGTATTGCAAGAAGCAAAAGACCCGAGGGTCCCTTTGTATGAGCGGATTAAATTTTTAGCTATTTATTCCTCCAATTTGGATGAGTTTTTTCGAGTTCGAGTGGCTTCCCTGCGGAGTTTTAAGGAATTGAAGAAAGCGACGAGAAAGGCTTTGGATGTTAGACCAAAAAAGTCATTGAAGGTCATTCATGAAATTGTGGATGAACAGCAGAAGGAGTTTGGACGCATTTTTCAAGAAGAAATTATTCCAGCGTTGGCTGCCGAAAAGATATTTTTAATCAAATCAGAAGACTTTTCTGAAGAAGAATTGGCTTTTGCGAAAGACTATTTTGAGACTAAAATTCCGCACATTTCTCAGCCTGCTTTTTTAAATACAGAAGAAGATTTTGACCTGTTTTTAAAAGACAAAGGACTTTATTTTATTGTTGATTTTGAAGAAGCAGATACGCCGCCTGCTTTGGTTGAAATTCCGACAAGTAAACATTCACGGTTTATTACCTTACCTGCTGATAATCAATCACATAATATCACTTTTTTAGATGATATTATTCGAGCAAATTTGGGTATTTTTTTTGAGGACTTGACCATTAAAGAGGTGTATTCTTTGAAAATATCAAGGGATGCGGAGATGTACATTGACGACGAATACGAAGGCGATTTATTAGAAAAAATCAAGCATGGGATTGATAGTCGGGAGATTGGTTTGCCGACTCGATTTTTATATGATTCCAAGATGCCTGTTGAGTTGGTGAAGCAGATTAAAAAATTGCTTAAGTTGAAAAAAAATGACCTAATTCCAGGTGGTCGTTATCATAATTTTCATGATTTTTTTGGGTTTCCTAATCCACTAAATAAGGCGGAATTACAGGACGTTGCCTTGCCGCCTTTACTGCATCAGGAATTAGAAAATGCGGAATCTATTATTGCTGCGATGCAGGAAAAAGATTTTATGCTGCATTTTCCCTATCAAAAATATGATTACATATCGAAGTTGATTTGGGAAGCAGCGGATGACGTAAAAGTAGATGCCATCAAAATTACGCTGTACCGAGTAGCGGCTAAATCTGATGTAGCAAACGCCTTGTTGCACGCTCGAAAAATGGGTAAGAAAGTAGTGGTTTTTATTGAAGCCAAAGCGCGATTTGATGAGAAAATGAACCTGTTTTGGGGTGGAAAATTGGAAGCGGCGGGTGCAAAAGTAATGTATAGTTTTCCAGGAATTAAGGTGCATACCAAGTTGATGTTAATTCGACGGATAGAGGAGGGGAGTCGGCGCTTGTACACGTATTTGGGTACGGGAAATTTCAATGAAAAGACAGCTAAACTATACGCTGACCACGCTCTTTTGACCGCTAATAAACAACTTGGCAGTGATGCGGAACAGATTTTTAAACTCCTGGAAAAGAAGACAATTTTGCCCAATACTAAGCAGTTGTTGATTTCGCCTTTTTCTTCCAGAAAGGGTTTTGAAAAACTAATTAATAGAGAAATCGCCTTAGCCAAAGCTGGTAAAGAGGCGTATATGATATTGAAAATGAACAGTTTAGAAGACAAAGGACTGATGGAAAACTTGGTGGCCGCGAGTCAGGCAGGCGTGAAAATTCAGATGATAATTAGAGGAATGTGCTGTTTGATTCCGGGCGTGCCAGGCTATACAGACAATATCGAAATTGTGAGTGTGATTGACCGATTTTTAGAACATGCGCGGGTTTATATTTTTGGTAACAATGGAGAAGAGAAAATGTACACCGCTTCGGCAGATTGGATGACTCGAAACTTGGATAGACGCGTGGAAGCCGTGATTCCTATTTTGGATAAAGAAATCTATCAGGAATTGCGACACCTCATTAACTTGCAATTGCAAGACAATCAAAAAGCACGCTGGATTCATGTAGATAAAGAAAATGAATATCGAACGAATGCGGAGGAAGCCGTGCGGTCGCAAGAGGCGATTTATAAATTTTTGAAAAATAAAGGAGAATAATTTGACCTCAATGAAATTTTGAAGAGTTATGATTTAAATAAAATTTTTCTACACTTTAATGGCTCTACGGTGAAAAGTGTGGGTCAATATGAGAAGCGAGAAAATCGTAAGATTTTCGAGCTTCAAAAAAAAGAGTGCGGGTAGGGTTTTGAGGTAGAAAAGCGGCTTTTGCAAACCGCTTTTCTCCATCAAAGTCCCTCAGTTTGAAATGAAATTTATTTTACAGTGTATTAAAGGAATTAAAGATGAAAAATGACTTTTGTAAAATCATCTTTCATTCTTAAATTCTGTTTTTTTTAAAGACAAAGAGACTTTTAAACTTCTTTAGCATTCTCTTTAGCATTTTCCTGCGCATCAATGACTGCAATACCAACCATATCTACAATCTGTCGCACATTCGCACCCAACTGTAAGATATGAACAGGTTTTTTCATACCCAACATGATTGGTCCGATAATGTCCAAATCAGCGGCATGTCCGAGCAAATTATAGGCAATATTGGCAGAAGAAAGATTTGGGAAAATCAACACATTTGCTCGATGTCCCGCCAGTTTAGAAAATGGATAAAATTCTTTGGAAACCTCAGGATTCAAAGCAACGTGTGCTTGCATTTCTCCATCAACAATCCAATCTGGATGACGCTCATGCAAAATTTGCGTAGCTTTTCGCATTAATATTGCTGATTCTCCTTTGGGCACTGAACCAAAGTTGGAATAGGTCAGCAGCGCAATTTTTGGACTCACATTAAACGTAGTAGCTACTGTAGCCACCAACTCTGCGACACCCGCCACATCTTCTGCTGTCAAATGGTGATTAATCGACGTGTCTGCCAAAAATAAGGGACCAAATCGCGTCATTAAAATATGCGTACTTGCTACTTTTTTAACGCCTTCGCGTGGACCAATAATTTCCAAAGCAGGCTTAATCGTATCTGGATATTTTTTACTCAAACCACCAATCAAGGCATCCGCATCACCCATTTCGACCATCATCGAACCGTAATAACTACGTCCGCGCATCATATCATGAGCTTCCGTTTGATTGATACCTTTGCGGCGGCGTTTTTTATAAAAGACTTTACTATATTTCTCCAAAATGCGCTCCTCGTCGTCTGTTACTGGATTTTTTGGGTCAATAATTTGGATGTTTGGCAAGGAAATTTGGTTCTGTTCCATCATCCGTTTTACCCGTTTGATACTACCCAAAAGGATAGGATGGGCAATTTTTTCCTCCAATACTTCCTGCGCCGCTTTCAATACCGAGACGTTCTCTGCGTCTGCAAAAACCACTCGCTTGATGTCTTGCTTGGCTTTGGTTTCAATGACTTTTGACAAGGTATTGTCGTTGCCCAAACGAGTCGATAATTCCAAATCATAAGCGTCCCAATCTTTAATCGGATGCTTGGCAACACCGGAGTCCATTGCTGCTTTTGCCACCGCTTTTGCGACTTCTGTAATCAAACGCGGGTCAACTGGTTTAGGGATAATATAGTCTTTCCCAAATTTTAAATTGATATTGCCATACGCCAAATTCACGATGTCTGGAACCGTTTTGCGCGCTAATTCCGCCAAGGCACGAACGGCAGCTAACTTCATCGCTTCATTAATTTCTGATGCGCGCACATCCAATGCACCTCGGAAAATGAAGGGGAAACCCAGCACATTATTCACTTGATTTGGATAATCCGACCGGCCCGTTGCCATAATGCAATCAGGTCGTGCCAACTTAGCAATCTCTGGACTAATTTCTGGTGTTGGATTTGCCATCGCAAAAATGATGCAATCTTCCGCCATCCCTTGAATCATATCGCCATTCAGAATATTGCCTCGTGAGAGTCCAATAAACACATCTGCGCCTTTTAGAATTTCAGTCAAAGAAGTGTCTAAGGGCATCGTACCGTTGACAAATTCTCCTTTTTTACCATTCAAATTATCGCGGTCAGGGTGAATCAAACCCTTGCTATCATACATGAAAATGTTCTCTTTCTTCGCTCCCAGCGACACATAAATTCGTGTACAAGAAATCGCCGAAGCACCCGCTCCGTTGACAATAATTTTAGCCGTCGAAATGTCTTTACCCACAATCTCCAAAGCATTCAGCAATGCCGCACCACTGATAATCGCCGTCCCATGTTGGTCGTCGTGCATCACGGGGATATTGAGTTCCTTTTTGAGGCGTTCTTCTATTTCAAAACAATCAGGCGCACTGATGTCTTCCAAATTGACACCACCGAAAGTTGGTTCGAGAATTTTAACAGTTCTAATAAATTCATCTACATCCGTCGTGTCTAATTCCAAATCAAAACAGTCAATATCGGCGTATATTTTAAATAAAAGTCCCTTTCCTTCCATCACCGGCTTACTCGCTTCCGGTCCTAAATCTCCCAATCCCAATACAGCTGTTCCATTGCTAATGACGGCGACCAAATTGCCTTTAGCGGTATACTTATACACATCATCTTTATTCTCTTTTATTGCCAAACACGGCTCTGCAACACCCGGTGAATAGGCTAAAGATAAGTCTCGTTGATTGGCGGTTTCTTTGGTTGGAATGACTTCAATTTTCCCTGGCTTCCCCTTGGCGTGGTAATGCAGGGCAGCTTCCTTTAGTGTATTTTTATCCATAATAGTTAGGCGTTTTTATAAAAAGTGGGCAAGGTATGCTTTTTTTTGAAATCACAAATATTGGATATGCGATTACCTAATTATTTTAAATAAAAAAGATCGTCACCAATTGCTCAGTGATGGTCTTTTATTAAAAGGTTGATTTTAGAATTCAGTAAAAGTTCCTTTCTAGTTTCCAGAAACAGTTGCTCCGCCTGCAAGGGGCAAGCTGAAATCTAAGACAGTTTGATTACCCTCTTTGCTCACTTCTACGGTACCACAAGTTGCCTCAATAATTGTTCCTGCATAGCTAACGACTTCTACCCCAAATCCTATTGATGCATCAACCATTGTGAATTCCGCACGGTTTGCAGAAAAAATATAAGTACCAGTGACAAGTTTGGTTTCAGAAGAAGAGTTTAAATCTAGATAAATCAATTCTCCCATTTCTGCAAAATCACCGTTTGCTACCGTAATTCCAGAGCTGACCAAGTTTACATCTATATCAAAATTGCCATCTGTATTTGCTCCACCATATTTTATATATGCCCCACTTGATAAATTGTAGGAATTACCATCGTAAGAAAAAGAATTAGAAACGGAACTTCCGCCATCATCATCTTTATTACAAGAAGTACTAATAATACCAAGTGCTAAAAAGAGAGCGAAAATTGTTTAAAATCGTAATTTCATTGTAGAGATTTTTTGCGTGTTTAATTAAGGCGTTGTGATTAATAAACGTTGTTAAGTAACGGTAAAAAAATAACTCCGCCATTTATCAAGTATTTCTTTTACCCTTATTTTCCAATTCTGAAACAGTTATTATGTAGAGATAACTCCTATTTCAAAAGTAAACATCATTTGTCATTTCGACCGAAGTGGAGAAAAAGACCAAAATAAACGTTGTTAGTAAAAACGATTCAATAACTTGGGCCATTATGCTTGTCCTTTTCCCTTCTGAAAAACACAAAAAATAGTTCCGTAACGAAGGCTATGCAACGATTTTTTGAATTCTTTAGAAGAAAAAATTACGGCGCATTATGGTCCAACTTATTAAATCGTTTTTACTTAGTTGGCGGACTTATTATTTTACCGTTACTACGTGTTACTTATAAAAAGGAACAGCAAGGCTATTCGACTGTAAAAAAACGTTTTTTAATTAGGAATTGCTACTAGCCTTGGTCTTTTTTTATAAATTTACCACTGATCAAACAATCGTCAAACATGTTGGTAGAAAAATTTCATATTCTTGCTCAAATTTTCATTTCCTTTCTCGGAGGCGTTTTGTTATTGGCAATTTGGTACAATATTAGGCAGCGGTTTCGCACCATTTTGGAAGAAGATGAGCAGCAAAAACGAGTGGATAAAGGCTTGTTGTACCTGAGCTTGGCGATGTTCGTGTGGGTGCTTTCGGGCATTTGGACGTATATTGGATTGACGACCGAATTAGAGTCTTCCATTTTAAAACAAGGTGTTCGAAGTCTGTTTTCTATTTTAAATAACCTCTTCTTTCTACTTGCCTTGTTTTACTTTTATTACGCACCAGCATTTTTATATAAAAATGAGAAAAACGTCAAACGCATCCTCTTTTTCATTGTTGCCATCTCTGGATTGTCCATCGTTTTATTTCAATATTTTGGAGAAGAACCCAATGCACACAGAATTAAAATTAGCTTTTTACCCGACTTACTTTTATCCGCTTTTTTATCAGGTTTATTGATGGTTTCCTTTTATAAAACATTTTTAAAAGGAGGCTTGAAAGTCATCGCAGGGATCTCTGTTGCAGTTATTTTGTTGATGTTTTTATCGCAATTGCCGGAAGTATTCGCTGTTTTTGAAAATGATTTCACCAATAATTTAATTAGAATTATTGCCAAAACGTCGTTGATTTCCATCTTTCTCGTCTTAGCGACAAGTTGGGTGATTCAATTGGCAAACACGCCCGTTGCCAGTGAAATGAATTTGAAATTCATGGATTGGTCAATGGTTAAAATCACGATTCCATCAAAAAATATCGTTGACCAAACGGTGGACTTTGGTTCAAAAACGACGCAGTATAAAAATCTTCTGAAATTTGCTATCCGCCGTAAACATGCAGAAGGTAGCCAGCAATGTCTCGAAATCTATGCGGGCGGCGAACTTAAAAGCCAAACTTACCTCACGCGCATCATTGATAATATCAATCAAATTCTTAATCTCCAAGAGTTGAAAAAGCTCGAACGCCGCGATTTATTTACCTTCATTGGCAACGGAAAATACCGCCTTCGTGTCCTTTCCGAAAATATTACCATCGACGACACTTTACTCGAAGAATTCATCAAAGCCCCCGAAAATAAAGGCTATTCTGACCTTTGTAACAATTTGTAACGCTCTCACAATTTCTCACAAAATGATATTTATTGGTATGTTTTGACACAAGTCGTGCTTGTGCTTTTAGGATATTTGACCTTGCGGTTGATAAACAATTTCTTCACAAATATTTGGCAGGCAAATCATGGTGGTTTTCAAAATTACCATGATTTTACATGACTAAAAATCAACCGTTCAACAATGAAATCTAATCCAATAATTCCTCAACTTTGGGGACATCCAAAAGGTTTGTTTTACCTTTTTTTCGCTGAACTCTGGGAACGCTTTTCCTTCTACGGCATGCGCGCACTTCTCGTTCTCTACATGACCAAGCAACTGCTTTTTACGGATGAAATGTCTTTTGGTATTTACGCCGCCTACGGGTCACTCGTATACATGACGCCGCTGATTGGTGGCATGATTGCCGATAAAATACTGGGCTATCGAAAGTCTATCATTCTTGGTGGTGTCCTCATGGCAATTGGTCATTTCATGTTAGCGATTGAGCAACCGTTGTTTTTCTATGGTGCATTGGGCATTATTATCGTCGGGAACGGCTTTTTTAAACCCAATATTTCCTCCTTTGTTGGCGAGTTGTATGAGAAAGGCGATTCGCGACGAGAAGCAGGATTTACTATATTTTATATGGGCATCAATATTGGTGGTTGGATAGCGCCGCTGTTGTGCGCTTGGCTCGGAAATGCGTACGGCTGGCATTATGGATTTGGATTGGCAGGGGTAGGCATGTTGCTGGGTTTGGTGTTCTTTAATAGTGGTTTGAAAAGTGGTGTTTTTGTTGAAAAAGGACACGCGCCGAGTGCTGAAAATTTACAGAAAAAGACTTTTGGTTTGAAACGAGAACCCTTGATTTGGGTGCTGTCATTTTTGTTCGTGCCTATATTTTCTTTGAGTATAAAATACCATGAATACGAGCATTATTTGGTATGGCTGGTCACTGTTTTAATCATAATAATGTTGTTGTACATCGCTTCGACTGTCAGTAAAATCGAGAAAAAGCGATTGCTTGTGGTTGTTTATTTTACCAGTTTAATGACTTTATTCTGGGCTATTTTTGAACAAGCCGGCTCGTCGCTCACTCTTTTTGCAGATAGAAATGTGGAACTCATCGGAATGAATGCTGCACAAACTAATAGTATCAATTCTGGTTTTATTGTCTTATTGGCTATCCCATTTTCTTTCTTATGGACATGGATGAGTAC
>JBLHWU010000241.1:0-8759 GCA_047629355.1 Saprospiraceae bacterium
GCGGCGCGCTTGGTCTCTTGAGGGTGAAAATTCGTTTTACAACGACTTTTCACCCTCAAACTCCCTGAGATTAGGTGCTTTTTATTTTATTAAAAATCTGCTGAGTTTTCAGTATTAAAGGATTTTTTAAATTTCTTAAACAAAAAATATCCGCTGTCAAAAGTGTCGATTATTTAAGGTCACCTACTTATAAATAAAACAACTATGAAAATTCCATTCTACAAATATCAAGGTACAGGCAACGATTTTGTGATGATTGATAACCGCGTGACTGAATTTGTCAATCCTCAAAATACCGATTTAATCAAGTTACTTTGCGACCGAAAATTCGGGATTGGTGCAGATGGACTCATTCTTTTGCAAAATCTAGAAGGCTATGATTTCGAGATGGTTTACTTCAATTCTGACGGTAAAACCAGTTCGATGTGTGGCAACGGTGGTCGGTGTATTGCGGCATTTGCGAGCTACCTCGGCGTGGTCCAAAACGACTGCTCGTTTATGGCTATCGACGGCGAACATCAAGCCAAAATTGAAGGGGATTATATCGAATTAAAGATGTCGGACGTCAACGAAATTGAAATCGGCGCAGACTATTTTGTGCTAGATACAGGATCGCCGCATTATGTCATCTTTGTAGAAGATTTGGACGATATTGATGTAGTGGATTTGGGGAAAATGATTCGATATGGTGACCGTTTTAAAAAGGAGGGCATCAACGTTAATTTTGTAGAAAAAGGCAGTGATAAATTGCTGATTGGTACTTACGAACGTGGTGTTGAAGATGAAACACTTTCTTGTGGTACGGGTGTGACTGCTGCCGCACTTTCTTTTGCCGCCAAACATTCAGAAACAACTGACAATCAAATTAATATCCAATCAAAAGGTGGCGATTTAACGGTAAAATTCAGAAAAGAAAAGAATGGAAAATTTACAAATATTTGGTTGGGAGGCAAGGCAGAACGTGTTTTTTCGGGTATTTTTCTTCAAGATTAATTTAAAAAAAATCAATCAATTCTACATAGACGCAAACTAAAAGTTTGCGGTACACTCAATTTATACATTCTGTCTAAATGAATCTAAAACGTTCAAAAAAGTAGGCTTGTGACACCATTCTGTGCTACAAGTCCGCTTTTTTATTGGATGTCCGAGTAAAACCCCTGCATTCCTTCATCTTAAGTATTAAGTAACGGTTAAAAAATAACTCCGCCAACTACCAAGTATTTCTTTTGTCCTTATTTTCCACTTTTGAAACAGTCATTATGTGGAGATAATTCCTATTTAAAAAGTAAACATCTTTTGTCATTTCGACCGAAGTGGAGAAAAAGAACAAAATAAACGTTGTTAGTTGGCGGACTTATTATTTTACCATTACTTAGTTGGATTTTTTCCACCCTGCAAAAATTCTTGATACTCTTTTAACTTGTCCCAATTACCTTGTGCAGCATGCTCTGCTTGTTTTGCCCAAGTTCCTGGGTCGTGCATTCGATATCGCGTACCAGCCGCCGTTAAGATTTCTTGCAAACGCTCTACTGCTGTAGTTGATAATTGTTTGAAGGTGTAAACACCGCCTTCATTCAATAAACTAGCAATTTTGGGACCGATACCTTCGATTTTTTTCAAATCATCAGATGCAGTCGCACCATCAATATTGCGCATACCTACTGCACCAAGACCAATTGCTGCGCCCATTGTTGCAGCGTCGGCACCAACATTAGTTTCATCAGCCTTCAATTTGGCTTCTAATCTACTTAATTTACCTGCAAGTATTGAATTGTCTGCTTCCAGTGAACGCACCCGCACTTTCCGCGCATTGTTGTCCTTTTCCAATTCGTCGTGTGCATACCGAATACTCGCACGGTCTTTTTCCATATCCGACAAACGCGACTGCAAGCGCGCATTTTCATCTTCCAATTCAGAAACCTGACTCTTGTAGCGATGCCATAGTAGATAGCCTAATAATAAGCCTAAAAGAAATGCTACTAACAGCATTAATAAAATCTCCCACGTATAGGTGCTGTAGGATTCAAGTCCTGGACCTTTTGTTATATCTTGAAACATGATTATTTTTTTAATAAATTGTGATGAAGTCTTGATGCGTTTATGTCAACTTTTCCAATCCATCGCCCGAACACATCAATATTTTAATACTCAAACACAAAACAATTTTTAATTATTTTTTATTTAAAACCAATTCTGCCCGTCGATTTTTACGCCGTCCAGCATCCGTTCCATTATCTGCCACAGGTTCTGACTCCCCCTTTGAATCAACTGAAATTTGGTCTTTAGCAATGCCTTTTTTCATCAAAATCCGTTTGATGTGCCCTGCTCGTGCTCGCCCCAGACTTATATTAGTCTTATCGCCACCAACATCATCCGTATGCCCAGTGATAGAAACCGTTTCGTCGGTACTTTTTAGCCGTTCTGCCAATGTGGTCAGGTAAGCATCTACCTTCGGGTCGGATTTCTTTTCCGCACTACTAAATGGAAATTGGATAATGATGCGATTGTTCAGTTCAACGATTTCCGCCTCTTCTTCTTCCGAAGGGTCTAGATAATTGAAAGAGACTGACTCAAAAGGTTTCGTCCTCGCATCACCGGGTAATTTGACTAATCGAGAGACAGGAAGCATTCTGTCGATAGGAATAAATTCCGATAATAAATCTCGAATTTTAGTAGCTCTCGCCATTCCCATATTTGGAAAACCTTCGGGCGCGGTTTCCTCTTTGGAATACTGTCCTACGATTTCCAAAATTTGACCATCTTTCAGCTGCCCAAGAATGGAATCTCGGGTGACGGAAAAGCCAGTGCTGGTAATCGCCGTAGCGTCATCCCAATTAAAAACCAAGGGTCGATTGTCGAATTCTGGTGCTGGTTCAGCAGGTACAACGACCGCTGGTACTTCGTCACATTGTTGTTTAATGTGGCAAACGTACCAGTACTGACAGGCAAAACACCACGCGACAAATAAGACGATTGGTATTGCTAATCTTGCAAACATAGTATGTAATATTTGTTAAAGAATTTGATTAAAATTTCTTAGGCTTTGAAGTTTTCTACAAATATAATAAACTGATAATCAGTAACTTGTGGAATTAAATTTATTTTTTCTGTATATTTCAAAAAAGAGGTTATTTCAAGGTTATGCTCAAATGTAAGGTTTTTTTTAAGAAAATTCATAATTTAATTAAGTTTATTTTAACATTTAAACAAAACACTATTTTGGAATAAAACATATATTCAATTTTAAAAATGGAAGAACACTGTTTATAATGAACGGAGATTCTGATAGTAAAATAAAAATTATTATTTTTCGAACAATTCGCCACAATTACCTACTTTTGTGTCATTATTTTATTTAAATTGTTAGTAATATGATTAAACAGCTTTTTAAATTAGTCATCATCATGGTTTTGGGAATTTTGGTTTACAACCTTTTCTTAGGAGATTCCACGGAGAAAGAGAATGCCAGAAAAGTCTTTAGTGAAATCAAAGAAGCCGGCGTTGCGGTGAAGGATTTAATACAATCTGAGAAGAAAAAATTTGATGAAGGAAAGTACGACGAAGCACTCGATAAAGTCGGAAATGTCTTTTCAAAATTAAAGCGCCGGGCGAAAGACATTGACGAAAAATACGTGGATAGAATTGCGGAATTGGATGAAACGCGCAAAGATTTGGAGCGTCGATTGGAGGAATTGAACAAGAAGGAGGAGAAGATGCCCGAATCTTACGGAAGTGATTCTAAGTTTGCTATCACAGAGAAAAAGTTAGATAAAGAACGTAAAGATTTAACGAAGGAACTCGATAGCCTGTTCGTCAGGATGAGTAAAGTGGTCACCGATATGGAAAAGGAAGATCAATAAAGAAGAGGTCAGACCGCGCTGCTGTCAGAAATCAGAGGAACGTGGAATGAATCTGAGCCATGACAACAAAGTGGTCTGACTTCTGACTTCTAAAAATAAATATGTCCAAAGATTTCAAAAATTATCAATCGCGTCCCAATTATTCCTATGCCATCATCAGCGTGGCAATGGTCTTGTTTCTATTGGGTTTTTTTGGTTTTATCGTATTGCAAGGACAGCAGGTGATAAAATTTGCGAAGGAAAAAGTTGAAATTATTGTTGAATTAAAATCTGGGACGGCACAAAAGGATATTGATAAAATTAAGCGGAAGTTGAGTCAGGAAGACTTTGCCAAACCTGGTTCAGTTAAATACATTGCCAAAGAAGAAGGTGCGAAAATGATGCAAGAAGAATTTGGCGAAGAATTCATGAAATTAGACCTAGCTAATCCGCTTTACGACATTTTGACTTTTAATGTAAAATCAGTGTTTTTAAAAGCTTCAAAATTGGCGAAGATTCGTTCAAATTTAAAACGAAACAGTTTTGTCAACGACGTTTTTTATCAAGAAAGCCTCGTCAATGCGATTGCACAAAACATTGAAAAACTCAGCTATTATGGGTTTGGCATTGCCTTTTTCTTTATTCTTGTAGCCATTACCTTGATTCACAATACCGTAAAACTATCTCTGTTTGCCAACCGCTTTTTAATTAAAAATATGGAATTAGTCGGTGCTTCCTGGGAATTTATCAGCCGTCCTTACTTGCTCCGTAGCTTCAAACATGGCTTTTTGAGTGCCTTAATTGCGATTGGCTTATTAATGATACTATTGGTGATGGCTTATACCGAAATTCCAGAATTAAACGAAATGAACCCAACCTGGAATGTCTTATTGATGTTTATTATTTTGGTTGTTTTAGGCGTATTGTTGACGACGACCAGCACTTGGTATGTGGTGAAAAAATATTTAAAAATGCGCGTAGATGATTTGTATTAAATTTATTCCTTTTCCTTAAAAATTTTACCTTTGCGCTGAACCTCTTTATTAAAAGGGTGTATTTTAAGAAAAAAATGACAATGAGTAAAAATAAACCAGAGAGAAAGAAAGTGGTGATTGCTACAAAATCATCGAAAAAGAAAGTCACGGCAACGACTGCTTCCCGACTCAAATCTTCCGCTGCGGCAGTGCATAATTCAGAAGAATTGGTATTCGGTAAGCAACAATACATTTTGATGTTGGCAGGCTTAGGCTTAATTTTTATCGGTTTGGCTTGCATGACCGGCGGTTCGATGCCTTCGCCAGACGTTTGGGATGAAAATATCATCTACAATCCAAGAATTACGGTGGTGGCACCAATTTTGATTTTAGGAGGTTTGGTGCTTGAAATTTATGCCATTTTCAAACGATAGATTATCAGTGATAAGGTCGTTAAAAAATTAGGGGTTGCTTTAAATAGTAACCCCTAATTTCGTGTAACAAAAGGTATAAGTTCTCCCGACGCGGTGAGTCCTGCCCACCACGTCGGTTTTACTTGAAAACAAAAGGTACGAAGTGGGCTGAACCCACCGCGTACCACAGAATAGCATTCAAGTAATTTTTTCTTAGACAATACTAATTTTGTCCACATTTACATAAATAAGCACTTACTTTTTCCTCCAAAAAAAACACAAATTTTTTCAAATTTATACCATGAAAGAAATATTGGAAGCCCTCGTTTTGGGGATTGTACAAGGGTTAACGGAATTTTTACCCGTAAGTAGTAGCGGTCATTTGGAGCTGGCAAAATGGATAATGCAAGACGACAGCCTTGCGGAAGATAGTATGTTGATGACGGTGTTTTTGCACGCGGCAACTGCACTTAGTACCATCGTAATTTTTAGAAAAGAAATTGTCGAGATTTTGACGGGACTATGGCAGTTTATTGGCAATATTTTCCACTATGTTGGTGGGCGTTCCTTGGTAGTCAATGATGAAACTTGGTTTTCTTTAAAAATCGTTTTATCCATGATTCCCGCCGCAATTGTCGGGTTACTTTTTGAAAAAGAAATCGAAGAATTATTTAACAAAAACATATTGCTAGTTGGTTTTATGCTAATTCTTACTGGGCTGTTACTCTTCTTAGCAGACCGCGCAAAAAATAGTAAGAAAACGGTATCTTTTCCTGCTGCTTTAATCATTGGAATAGCACAAGCCATTGCAATTTTACCAGGAATTTCCCGCTCTGGAGCAACGATTTCAACGTCCGTATTGTTGGGTATTGATAGAGAGCGAGCGGCACGGTTTTCGTTCTTAATGGTCGTTCCCTTGATTTTTGGTAAAATTTCCAAAGACATTTTAGATGGCGCTTTTACCGCATATACTGGAGGAATGACGCCGTTGATTGTGGGCTTTATTGCCGCATTTTTAACTGGATTAGTTGCTTGTCAGTGGATGATTGGATTGGTTAAAAATAGTCAATTGAAATACTTTTCTTTTTACTGTTTTGCTGTAGCCATCGTTTCAATCGCAGTTTATTCCTTAGGTTAATAGACATTTGAAATATTGTTTTAACTAAACCCTTCTTGACGCAGAGGTACACGCTTGCGGTCAACCAATGTCTTGATTATCAACATATTGGTCGGACACAAAGGTACTCCCTACAGATAATATCATCAGTTGGTTAGCAAATTGATTTAGTTAAATTTCAATATTAAAATGTCTAAGGACATACTTTATTTATTCAAAAAATTGATTTTACTTGCAAAAGTCATTTTTTTTTAAAAACTTTTGTCATCCCAAATATATTTTTTCATCAAAATAAAATACATGAATAGCGAAGACCCGCTGTCCCAATACGATTTTCAAGCCGGTGCCACCCTACTCGTCGATAAGCCGAAAGGTTGGACTTCTTTTGATGTAGTTAACAAACTACGCTACAAAATAAAACACCGCCTGGGAATCAAAAAAATTAAAGTCGGACACGCCGGCACACTCGACCCAATGGCGACGGGTTTGCTGATTATTTGTACGGGAAAATTCACGAAAAAACTCGCGGATTTTCAAGTCTTCTCCAAAGAATATACGGGTGAAATTACGTTAGGTGCAACTACTCCGTCCTTCGATGCTGAGACAGAAATCGACCAGACTTATCCAACTGGGCACATTGATAATGAGTTGGTTGAGTATACGAGAAAGACTTTCTTGGGAGATTTAGAGCAATATCCGCCAATGTTTTCTGCCATCAAAGTAGATGGTCAACCTTTGTATAAAAAGGCACGCCAAGGTATCGTTGTTGAGGTTAAGCCTCGCCCGGTCACTATTTACGATTTTGAAGTGACCAATGTTGAAGTTCCTAAGTTGCATTTTCGAATAAAATGTAGTAAAGGCACCTACATCCGTTCTATTGCGTACGACTTTGGAAAGGCGGTGCAATCGGGTGGCTATTTGACGGAATTGACACGGACGAAAATTGGGAAGTATCACTTGGAGAATGCTTGGAATTTGGAGGATTTGGTGGAGAAATTGGAGAATGTAACGGATAACTTGGAGACGTAATATTTTAATTGGAATGAATTCCAATTGTTTTTTATCGCCTAGCGCACAGTAAATTCACATAAGAATCGAGAAAATCGCAAGATTTTCGAGCTTCATGCAACACCATGCGCATTGCCTGCGGCAATGCGGGGCGGGTTCTTGAGGGAAGAAAGCAGTTTTACAAAGAGCTTTCCTCCCTCAAACTCCCTTGACTTAAAATGCAATGAAATTTGATTGATAATGTATTAAATTTAGACTCTTTTTTTATAAACCATTAATTATCATTTTTTTTAAAGAATTTGAATAGCTAATTTCAAGCTACAAAAAGCCATGTGACTATGTGAACTATATGGTAGAAAATTGGAATTAATTCCAATAACGTTACGCTAAGTATGCGAAAAAAACGACTTTTTTCATTTAAAAAGTTCAAAAAGCAACCTTAAGAAAATGAACAACATCTCACTCATTCCTATTCAAAATTCCGATATTCTCCTCCTTTTAGACCTCGCCAGATCTACTTTCATTAATAGCTACGCCCACCTCAACGACCCTAAGAGTTTCAACGACTACGTTACTGCCAATTTCAATTTGACAAAAATAACTACGGAATTCAACCATCCAGAATCGGCGTTTTTCTTTGCTAAAAAGGACAGAGAAATTTGCGGTTATTTAAAATTAAATTGGGAAGCAGCACAGACTGATTATCCAGTTAAAAACGGCGTTGAGATTGAAAGAATCTATGTTTTACAAGCCTTTCAAGGACAGAAAATTGGAAAATTAATGGTTGAAGAGACCATTCAGTTTTCAAAATCTAAGAATCTGGAATGGCTTTGGTTAGGGGTTTGGGAACGCAATCCGAAGGCGATTGGCTTTTATGAAAAGATGGGTTTTGAGGCATTTGGGGAGCATGTTTTTGTGTTGGGTGAAGAGCAGCAAACTGATGTTTTGATGCGGCAGAAAATAGGAGAATAGCCAAAATAAACAAAAAAAGGGGCAGCCGCTTAACTACAACTACCCTTGTATAATAATAACTCAAAAAAAATTCATTTGGCTTTTATTAAGGAATGCGAAATAAATAGATTCAGATTTTAAAGAATTTTGCAGCTCCTTTACAAAAAATAGAACCTCAACAAAAGACTTTATTTACAAACCTACAGCTCTGTAAATTGGATGTAATTTACGCTCATTTCTAAAATGCACCCTCAGATTATGCAAACTGTTGCAAATCTCAATGACCCTGTCACGTTTTTCTCTTGCGTAGATTCGCATTCTCTCAAGCGTGATTCTACATCGTTTCACCCCGCCAATAGCGTGTTCCACCGTTATTCTTACTCCAGAAATCAAGTAATTCTCAAACTTTTGCTCCTTTGTCAATTCCTCGTTTTTTGGCTTTTTGTGAGGCATAAAT
>JBLHWU010000242.1:0-8755 GCA_047629355.1 Saprospiraceae bacterium
GCCCCCCCCCCCCCCCCCCCCCCCCCCCCCCCCCCCACCACCCCCCCGCCCCCCCAGTAGCGGTGGAATATGCACTTGGCGACGCTTTAGAAAGTGTCTAAAATGTCTTCAATTTCCAGAGGAATATGAAACAAAGCTACAACAACTAAAAGAATTGTTATTTCTTGAAAATCAAGGATTTATAAAAGTTTATTTCGCAGATGAAAGTGGGTTTAGTTTGACACCTGATATTCCATATGGTTGGCAGCCAGTAAATCAACCGATTCGCATTAAAACCGCAAGAAGCAAGCGATTAAATACTTTTGGTTTATTGACCCGAAAAAATGAGTTGGATGCCTACACTTTTTGGGGCAGTGCTACGGCTGCTATGATTATTGGTTTTATTGATGATTTTGTAAAAAAAATGACTCAAAGAACTGTGATTGTTATTGATAATGCAACCGTACATCATAGCGATGAATTTCATGACAAAATTGAAGAATGGAAAGAGCTTGATATCGACATTTTTTATTTGCCACGTTACAGTCCCAACTTGAATATTATTGAGACACTTTGGCGAAAAATAAAATACGAATGGCTTAAACCACATGACTACCTAAATCTGAAAACTTTAGAAGCCGCTATTGACAATATTTTAATCAAATTCGGAATTGATTTTTCAATCAATTTTGAAAATAAAAAAGTGTCGATTATTTAATGACACTTACTTAATATGAGTGTGTTACAAATAATTAAGCGTCTTTTTTAGTGTTAATTTTGGCACTGCGGTAAAATTTTGAAGTAATTTCTAATTCTACCCCCAAACACATATATTTTTTTGGCACGCATCTTGCCTACTACTTATTGTAGTTTTAAACAATATTTAAAATAAAATATATTTCATATCGAATAAATAATCTTTACAACTAACTGGTTATCAATTACTGTAAACAAATTATTTTAACTAATGGGATATTTAAATATTTGTAAGACTATCACACTATTGGAACATTAGATATCCCATGCAACATTAATTTTCGTGAACTTAAACGATAACTGCCATTAGTTTGGTAGCCTCCTTATCGTCGTAGTCTACACGTTGATGTTGTCATGGGATTTCCGTGTTTATATGTTTTTGAAAATGAAGATTCCTAACAAATTATAGTCTCAAAGAAAAAAATCAAACCATTTTAGAAGTTTAGACAAAACTTCTTAAAAACTATCACATTATGATTATCTTATATTTTGCTTTAGGCGCATTCATTTTAGGAGGAGGAACAATTAGCTTGACTAATATGGCTGCTCAACAAGGGCAGATTACCTAAGAACGACTCACAATTGACGGCTTTCGGTACACGGTATTGCACGAACGACTAACCATTCAATGTATACGATGAATTGCGGTGTTTTTTCTAATTAAAAACACCGCAATTCATCCAAATTCCTTCAGATTTCTATCCAACTACCTCTACTATTGGCAACTCAATAAAAAATGAGGTTCCTACGTTGACCGCTGTTTCGAAATAAATTTTCCCCTTTGAAGATTCCATAATATTTTTGGAAATCGCTAAGCCAAGTCCCGTTCCTGAGCTTTTCGTCGTAAAGTTCGGTACAAATACTTTTTCTCTCATTTCATCTGAAATCCCGGTTCCATTATCTTTTACTCGAATTATTACGGTATCATCAGTGTCTTCTTTTCGATATAAGGATACATTAATATCACCTCTGCGATCATCTGGTATCGCTTGAATTGCATTTTTAATCAAGTTATTCAGTACCCGCGTCAAGTGGTTTTTATCGGCATACACCATAAATTTTGAGTTTGGAATATTCAAACTCACATCCATTTCATCACTCTCATTGACAAATAAAGCATGTACCGAAGCCGTCAACTCATTCAAGACAAACTTAGAGCTTTCGGCAACGGGCATCTTCGCAAAGTTGGAGAACTCATTGGCAATTTGCGCCAAAGAATCTATCTGCTCAACCAAGGTTTTCGATACGCGTTTCAACAGCGGTTCAATGTCATCGGGACTCCTCTGATAAGCGTGTAACATATACTGAATACTGAGTTTCATTGGGGTCAGTGGATTTTTAATCTCATGCGCTACTTGTTTTGCCATCTCTCGCCACGCCCCTTCGCGCTCGGATTTGGCAAGCAGATGGGTACTTTCTTCCAACTTTTTAATCATCTTATTATACTGCTTGATTAGCTCCCCCAACTCGTCTTCGCTGTCCCATTTTAGCGGTTCATTATTCCCTAGTTTCACCCGTTTCATGCTATCTCCGATATCGGAAATCGGTCGGGTAATTGAGTTTGCCACCATGATTGCCACTGCCCCTGCGATGAGCAATAGAAAAACGTAAACGTTCATCAGGGTTCCCATAAATTCTGTCACATCGCCCTTCAAATCTCGTTCTTGCGAATAATATGGGAGCCCCAGGTAAGCGATATTTTTTCCTTCCAAATTTTTCAAGGGCACATAAGCCGATTTGTATTTCAAGTCACCGACGGACTCGTCTTGCACCAATATGTCACTACTCTTTTCATTATTTGAAAAATAGGCAAATGCTCCCATTTTATCAGTCACAATCCCTTTTTGAAAGATATTTTTTTCAGAAGAAGAAATCAGCTTTCCATCCGTTCCAAATAAATTGACATCCAAACGATGAATTTCAGAAGTTGGTTCGATTAAGTTTTCCAACTTAACATTTCCAGGATTTTCTAAAAACATTAAATCCAGTTCTCGTTGAGCACTTTTCTTCGCTGCGCCTGCTTTTCTATCCAATCGTCCAGAATGATACTTGGTCGATTGATTTTGAAAATGCCAGACCGAAATAATTCCAATTGAAAAGAAAGAAATTAAAATCAATACGATGACCGCAAGTTGAATACGGTTCCGCAAAGAAGGCTTTTTCGTAATCGAAAAATTTAGCACACTCGGCAATGCATTTGTAACCGAATTGATAAGTGCCAATACAATCACCGTGACCACCAACAATCCAAAAAGGTAAGAGAACAAGGAAATCGGTTTGATATAACCCCCAATACTTCGCCCAATCGACACGACTTTATTATCGGGTGCATGATAAAGCAATTCCCAGCGTTTACTGGTAGAAACCACCTTTTCAACCATTCCTATCGGCGGTAATTCCTCTTCAGCAATACTCTTTTCATACCCATAATTCCCTTGCTCTTCTATCAGTTTTCCATCTTGATAAATCGCATAATCATAGATATCCAATTCAGCTAAGCCCTTATATTGATGCCCAATTAATAGCTCGGTATAGACTTTAGACGGATTAGATTTTTTTCTTTCAAATTCTAAAAATAGGTATAATGGATAAGTGCCAGCAATTTCCATTTTCATGGAATAAATGGGTTCTAAATTTTCTTTTAAACGAAATTTCAAACCAGTGACTGCCAATTGTTTCCCTTTATTAAAATTCCGTTGAATGGAATCCAATGACTCCTTTCCTCCCAAAAAGATGCTTTTTCCTGTTGTTTTATCAAAGGTTTTTATTTGATAAGTATAATTGTGAAAAAGATATTTGATATTAGAAAAATTGAGGTCAACTTCATTTTCTAAAATGTCTTTAGCAATCAGTATGGTGTCAGAACTTAATGATTTTATAAAGGATTCATTCAACAGTTCTAACCGAAATGCTTCAAAGCCTGTCTCCGCCATCGTATCTCGAAAATTCGCTAATTCTTCGGCATATGCCACCCGCAATTGATAATCTTTATCAACATTATATTTAAATAAAAGTGACGCAGAAAAAGCAGCAAATAAAACCAGCCAAAAGACCAACCAAGATAAATTTGGCAACGGTTCTTCAATGAACATATCAAATGCTACGATATAGAGAAATGAAATCAACAGCAATATCCACAACGAAAAATCTAGGTCCATGAACTGAATCACAATCATTGAAGCCCCCAATGCCCCCAATAAAGAAACCAGCCGTTGTGGACGTGTCAGCCCTACTTGCCAAGTCGAAGTCATCATGCGGTGGCTAAATAAAAACAGCCCAAATAACAGCAATATAATCCCGACAATAGATAGGAAACTGTAAAAATTGAGATTAAAAACGTTGTCAAAATCAAAGGTAATGTCCGAATCCATGACCAGACTTTTGAATACACCCGAAATCATCAGAATGCCCAAAATTATAGAAAAATAGTTGAGCGCGGCCAAACTAAAACGCACTGGCAAGGAGACATTATTCAACTCTTTTACCTGAAATTGATGATGAAAAAAGACCATCATCCACAGCAATAAAACAATGTTAATCAAGAGGTCGCCAAGACTACTCGAACTATTTAAAACGGGTTTTTCAAAAGTATCTGAAAAGGTGTGTAAATCAGAGAAATTGGCGGAAAACCCGAACTCCATCGTCAGATACCGCAGCAAAAATATCACTCCAATTAGGAACGCCGCCCCAGCCCACGGCGCATAGCGATTGACCAATAAAATCGCCAAATCATTCACCAAGACAGCCATTGCAATAAAGCCCATCAGGTATATCATCAACAGCAATTTCAACTGCGTTTTATCCTTAATTCCTTTTCTCGCATCAATCCACGTCAATACCTCGCCATTGACGGAGTTGATGGCAAATACTGTCTCTTTTTTTGAAATAAAAACCTCTTGGGGAATCGTAAAATTTTCCGTCAAAAATTTGTTTAATAAATGATGACTTTCCAGCGAATATTCATTTTTTACAGGAATCAAACCAACGCCCCAACAACCATCACAAATATTTGAATAAAGCTTATAAATGTATTCGTAATAACCATTCTTTAAACGTATAAATCCAACCTGCTCTTCTTTTTCGGATGAAAGCGGCAAGTCCTTTTTCTTGACAAATGCCCGATTGTTTGTCCAAAAAACCAGTGAATCGCCTTGATATAGGGAAATATTATAACTTTGAGTAGAAAGATTTTTGAGTTGTAGCAGGTCAAGCTTTCGCAAATCCGAATCCATGGCCTCCTTCGATTTTATCTGACGTCCCAGATAGGATTCGTCAGCTAAAATCGCGCTAACTACTATTTCTTGTTCGTGTAAATAATTTTCGATGCGCTGTTCATAATTGGCTAAATTCCAATCTTTAGTCAAAAAGAATTCCATCCCGGCGGCAATGCCGAAGAATACCAAAATACAGATCAGTGCAATATACTGTCGTTTTTTCATGGTGAATTTGTTCAAGGGAATTATGAGTAATTCGATTTTTTAAACGGTAGTTTGTTCTTTTCTTTTTGACCTTAAACGATAGGGAGATTTGACTGCAAATTTAGTAATAGTTTGATTATGAGGTAGTTTTTTATTACAAAATTTTAATAATTGTTTTTTAAAATTCAATTTGAGGCAATCACATTCCTAGCTTGACAAGCATGAATCACCATTTTATTCCTAAAAAGAATCAAATGGTCAGACCGCTTTGCAGTCAGAAGTCAGGGGTCAGATTGCTTACTGCTAATTTTTAAAATTAGAGACTTCTCACTTCTGACCATGAACATAGTCTGACTTCTGTCCTCTTTTAAAAGCAAATTTTCCTTACTTTCGCACCAAAACAAATCCAATGCACCAACCAATCGGCATCTTCGACAGCGGCTACGGCGGACTCACTATTTTGCGAGAAATCACCGCTGAACTCCCAGAATACGACTTTCTATATTTGGGAGACAATGCTCGTGCGCCCTACGGTACGCGGTCTTTTGACACCATTTATCAGTATACCTTGGAATGCGTTCAATTCTTGTTTAGTCAAGGCTGCGAGTTGGTAATCTTGGCTTGCAATACGGCTTCCGCCAAAGCATTACGCAGCATTCAGCAATTGGATTTGCCCTGTATTGCACCTGAGAAACGCGTGCTTGGGGTGATTCGTCCAACGACAAAGGTCATTGGGCAGTTTACAAAGACCAATCACATCGGTATTTTGGGTACAAATGGTACCGTTGATTCAAAATCTTACCTGATAGAACTTGAAAAATTTTCTCCTGAAATTACTGCTTATCAACAAGCCTGTCCGATGTGGGTTCCTTTGGTTGAAACGGGAGAACACAGCAGCAAAGGCGCTTATTATTTTGCGGAAAAAGACCTAACTAAACTGCTTAAACAATCCCCTAAAATTGATACGTTATTATTGGCGTGTACGCATTACCCGTTGCTTTTGCCCATTATTCGGTCGGTTTTGCCGCCACACATTCAAGTGGTTGAGCAAGGGAAGATTGTTGCGAAAAGTTTAAAAGATTATTTAGAAAGGCATCCAAAAATGGACCAACGATGCTCGAAAAATAGAGCGCGACGGTTTTTAACTTCGGGAGATGCGGGTGATTTTGAGGCGCGTGGTGCGGTATTTTTTGGAGAGAAAGTCGTGGCGGAGAAGGTAAATTTAGTGAAAGGGTAAAGTGAGGTACTTATAATTCAGTTTTTAACACATAGCTCATATTGTGATTTTACATAGTCACATAGCTTTTTGTAGCTAAAAAAAATTAATCCATTGACAATCAACTACTTAAAATATAAATTTCATCTTTTTTACAATTTCTTATAAAATGTAGCGCATAGCTTTTTGGAAAGCTAAAATCAGCTATGTGGCTATGTTTCAGCTATTGTGAGCTACGTGTTAAAAGAAAAATATTTACATTTAATTCAGTAAGAGATTTGAAAAAAAGATATCAGATACTTCACCTTCCAAAATTCCAGCTATTTTAAATATTGCTGCTTTTGTTAAGCCTAAATATCCGATACCTTTAGAATTCCTTTATTTCTCAATCTTCGAATGCGCCATCTTCAACACCACTGCTTCCAATTTATCCGCCTCCTTCGTCATTTTCAAACCTTTAGCAAGCGCCTGTTTAACAAATACTTTGTCATCCAAATCACCTGTATTCACCTTCACATTCAAATATGCTCCATGTACTGCTGCCCGCGCACACAATCCACCAACTGCCGCATCCGTCACCGAACTTGGGTTACCTTTTTCCGCCATCGCTTGAATGACTTCAAACGTTTGTAACGACAATTCCATTACTTTTAAAGGAACTTCAATCGCATACTTTGTCGCTGCTTGCATGGCATCGTTTCGAGCCATTTTCTCCGCATCTGAACTTTTTGGCATTCGTACGGCTTCGATAATTTTATTAAACGCATTTGTATCTTCATCGACCAAGCGAAGTAAGGCATCTTTGAGCTTTTGTCCTTTTTCTGCCCATCCGGAAAACTCTTCCCAACGGTCATCCCAAACCTTTCGATGCGAAGCTAAGTTAGCCACCATCGTCGCCAAAGAAATCCCCAAAGAACCGACATAAGCCGAAATCGAACCACCTCCAGGCGCCATACTTTCCGAAGCCGTTTCGTTCGCAAATTCTCGTAAATTCATCTCTACCAAAGGCGTCGGTTCCGCTGCGGCCAATTGATATTCAATAATTTTTTGCTGTGGGTCAAATACGCCCAACTCATCCAAGCCCAAGGATTTGACTGCAATTTTGATAATTTCTTCATCTGAAATACCAACGGAACGCCGCTGTTTTTCTAAAAAATAACGCCCCGTATCCAGCATTACTTTCAATGGAACAAGCCCTACCAATTCTGACCCCGTCACTCGCAAACCACGGCTATTTGCACTCTTACAAACCTCCTCAAACGCAACATGCAAAGGCGTTACATTAATATCCGTCAAATTCATTGAAATCTGCGCTACGCCATATTCTTCAATAAACCAACCAATACCTTTGACCGCTTTACAAGTTCCAGGTATCCGAACTGGATTGCCATTTTCGTCTTGCACTAGTTTACCTGTAATTGGATTTCCTTCCCGTTTCGCACGACCTTGTTCTCGCACATCAAAAGCTACAGAATTGGCTCGACGTACGGAAGTTGTATTCAAATTGACATTATAAGCAATCAAGAAATCTCGTGCACCAATTGCCGTGGCACCCGCGGTTGCATTGAATTTTGAAGGTCCATAATCCGGCTTCCATTCTGGTTTTGTCAATTTTTCTGCCAAGGCTTCGTACTCCCCCGAGCGGACCGTTGCGAGATTCCCCCATTCCGGTCTTGTCGCTGCACTTTCGTACATATAAAATGGGATGTCGAGATTTTGTCCTGCCAATTCACCGAGTTTGTGCGCCCATTTTGCCGTCTCTTCCATCGTGATATTTGCAATCGGAATGAGTGGACAAACGTCGGTCGCGCCCATCCGTGGATGCTCACCAGAGTGCTTGCTCATGTCGATGATTTCCGACGCTTTTTTGATGGCTAAAAACGCCGCTTGAATTACAGGTTCTGGCTCACCGACGAAAGTAACAACGGTTCGATTGGTCGCTTTTCCAGGGTCAACGTCGAGAAGTTTTACCCCTTCGATGCTTTCAATTACATCGGTAATTTGTTTGATGATTGTCATGTCGCGACCTTCGCTGAAGTTGGGGACGCATTCTATTAATTGACGCATAGTTTTAGTATATTGTTGTATAAATTTTATTTGTATATTGGTGGGGTTGCCACCGAATTATTTTCTTTTTTAAGAACTTTTTTATTTAAAATAACTTTTCTCCATCATGCAGTTTAAAAGATTTATCAAGTGGTCTTGAGTGTGTGCTTCGAAAATAAATTTAAAATACCACAACGCGTTATTCTCACTATTAGTAAAAACGATTCAATAACTTGGGCCATTATGCTTGTCCTTTTCCCTTTAAAAAAACACAAAAAATAGTTCCGTAACGAAGGCTATGCAACGATTTTTTGAATTCTTTAAAAGAAAAAATTACGGC
>JBLHWU010000243.1:0-8740 GCA_047629355.1 Saprospiraceae bacterium
TAAATACACAGGCTTCGCTTCATTGCTCCTAAACGTGCCATTGCTGTCGCCGCCAGAATGCCCGCCTTTCAGCGGGCATTCTGTTTGCATTGATGGACGAACCCCGTGGCATGGCAGCACCTCGGACGCTTCAACGCCCCCCATGTGCCGCCATTCCCCTCCCGCGCCAGCAGGCAGCCACTCGCGAAACCCAACCCATTGCCAGCTGCCCTGAAGCCATCGCCACACCAAACACGCGATTCTGCTAAATTGAAGGTTCGTTCTTTATGAAAAACAGGCTTTGCTTCCCGCTCCTAAACGTGCCGCTGCTGTCGCCGCCTCGCTTCGCTCGTGCTTTGAAAATGCTTGATGGAAAATGGGAGTGGGGAATTTGAGTTTGGCTAAGGCCGTGAGGATGGTTTGATTTTATTGGGATTTGGTTAGGTAACACTATACCAAGAGTAATGGGTAGTTGGGTGGAGAATTGACTTTCCTCAAAAAATGGAAAACACCTGTTAATCAAATTTTTATATATTTTATTAAATATACTGGGTGTTGCGCTGACTACCCACTATTAGTAGAAGTGGGTAGTCTTGGTATTTTTCCAAAAAATCTTAACTAATTATTGTTATCACAAACTACCAAACATTCGGTAGTCTCACAATTTCATTAGGTATTTATTTAGATTAAATCTAAATAACTTGTTTTGTACTGTTTTCTCCACCTACCTTTGCGCAAAAATTACTTGATTTCAAAAATACAGTACAATGAAAAAAATTTACATTCTTACATTATTTATACTTGGATTCAGTTGGAGCATTAGTGCCCAAATAGACCAACCAGCTTTAGGTGCTGGTTATTCCAATATGACATATTATAACATTAACGACGGTGAAACGGTATCTCATTCGCATACTGCTTGGGATATTGCGTTCAATGTTGGGCAGCAAGGTTCGAGCATTTTCGTTAATGAAGCTGTCGCGAGTGCAATGGGACCACCACTACCTGCGGTTGAGTTGTACTTGACCAATTCAATTGACTTTGAAACGGCTGATACCGCTGACATGACCCGCATTTATAACAATGAAATTTCTTGGGCAGAAGGTGCTTTTAATCACGTAAAAGATGATGCAGACCCGTTTGACCTCGGATGGGGAAGCTATAATCCTTCTAATAATTCAGTAACTGGGACACGAATTTTTGCCGTTAAATTAAGAAATGGCTCAATCAAAAAGCTCGAAATTGAATTACTTTCTGACGGAATTTATACTTTCCAATATGCTAATTTAGATGGAAACAATGAAGAAAGTATCAGTATTGATAAAAGCGATTATACTGATAAAACCTTGGCTTATTTCTCGATGGAAAATAGCGAAGCATTAGATTTAGAACCAGAAAATTGGGACTTAGTATTTACACGTTACGTGACTCCTTTGCCTGATGGAACGGGTGGAATATTGGACTATACTTTGACGGGTGTTTTGCACAATTCGGGTGTAGAAGTGGCGCAAGCAGATGGTGTTGACCCCGAAGATGTTGACTCCGAAGATTACGAGGATAGCTACACTACCCAATTGGATGAAATTGGCTTTGATTGGAAAGATTTTGATTTAGGAACTTTTCAATGGGCAATCGTAGCTGACAGAGTTTATTTCGTAAAAACAGTCAACGATGAACTTTGGAAATTGTGGTTTTTTGATTTTGAAGGTTCGTCAACGGGCGTATCTTCTATTCAAAAAACATTTGTTTCTGACTTGGTGAATGTCGAAGATGAATTTGAAAATTTGCAGTCTTTCAATATTTTTCCAAATCCAGCTACCGATTTGGTGAATGTTGCTTTTGAATTAGAAACTACTGATAAAACGGGCATTCTCAGCCTTACCAATCAATTAGGTCAAACGGTTTTACAAAAAACTACCGCTATTCAAAATGGTCTAAATATTCAGCAAATTCCTTTTAATTTACCTGCTGGCGTATATCATCTTTCCTTACAAATTCAAAATGAGGTCATTACAAGACCATTAATTATTCGCTAAAATGAGTAAAAATAATTTCATACAATTGTCTTTTGTTTTTGGAATCTTCTGGTTGGCATCTTGTCAATCAGAGACTTCCAATACTCCAGAACAAATAGTCGAAGAAATACCACGAATCATCTCTTTGAGTGGCTTTTTAACGGAAGTCTTGGCAGAATTGGGGCATGGTGAAAAATTGGTAGGCAGAGACGTAACCAGTACTTTTCCAAAAGGTTTAACGGCTAATTTACCTGATTTGGGGCATGTCACCCAAATGAATGCAGAAGCTGTTTTGGCATTAAATCCGACTCATATTTTTGTTGAAAAAAGCCAAATCAATCAGTCGCTTGTCTTTGACCAACTAAGCAATGCTGGCATTGATTTAATAGTTGTTCCGACTGCTCCTTATTTGAATAATGCAGTTCGCGCAGCCAACGTCATTAGCAAACATCTTTCGACGGATGAACAAAAAGTTGCGCAATTGACGAAACAGATAAAATCAGACAGCTTGCAATTAGCGGGTAAATTGATGGATGCCAACAATCAACCAAAAGTCTTATTCATTTATGCACGAGGTGCAGGTCGATTGATGGTGGCAGGTCGCAATACTTCGGCGGCAGCTATCATTCAAAAAGCAGGTGGACAAAATGCCATTCAATCTTTTGAGGACTTTAGAGCCTTAACGCCCGAAGCTTTATTGAAAGCTGCTCCCGATGTGATTTTGATGTTTGAAAGTGGACTCGAAAGTATGGATGGAAAAGAAGGCTTGGCACAAATTACTGGAATTGCTCAAACAGCTGCTTTCAAAAAAGACCGCATCATCGCGATGGATGGACACTATTTGACAGCATTTGGGACGAGAGCGGGACAAGCGGCTTTGGAATTAGCCAATCAAATTCATCAAACCAAATGAAAATAGTAAAGCACCTGCTGGAAATTCCATCCTTGGGCATCTTGCTGATACTGTCCATCCTATTGTCCTTACTTATTGGGGCTTTTTCGGTTAGCGTATCAGAAATTTGGGCAGCTTTTTTTCAAAATGGTCAAGATACTACCAAATTTCTAATCCTCAATATTAGGTTGCCACGCATCCTATTAGCTGGATTAATCGGTGCTGGTTTGGCAATTTCTGGAGCAGCTATCCAAGGCTTATTTCGGAATCCATTGGCAGACCAAACCCTCATTGGTGTGTCAAGTGGTGCAATGTTGTTTGCGGTGCTGTCCATCGTTTTCATGGGGTCTTTTTTGGCTACTTTTACTGCTTTTTTTCAACAAGCAACCATTGCAATTGCTGCCTTTTTGGGTGGACTGCTAACGACTTATTTAGTTTATTCTCTTTCAAAGGAAAGCGGAAAAACTTCGGTTATGACCATGTTATTAGCAGGGATAGCTATTTCCGCTTTTGCCGCAGCGATAACTGGTGTTTTTATTTATTTATCAGACGACCAACAATTGAGAGACATTACCTTTTGGAGTATGGGTAGTTTGGGTGGCGCGAGTTGGGTACAAGTCCTGATTACCTTGCCTGTTGTCGTTTTTGGAAGTTGGCAACTCATTCGCTATGCCAAGCCATTAAATGCCATTCTTTTAGGGGAAAAAGAAGCCAGCTATTTAGGCATTGATATAGAAAAAATTAAAGCTCGCACGATTCTAATAACGGCTCTAATTGTCGGAGTTTGCATTTCTATGAGTGGCTTAATTGGCTTTGTGGGCTTGATTGTTCCACACTTTTTAAGATTACTCAAAGGGACAGATTATCGCTATTTGTTAAAAAGTTCGGCTTTGGTCGGTGCATTTTTCTTAGTATTTACAGACACTTTAGCAAGAACGATTATTGCTCCTGCCGAATTACCAATTGGTATTTTAACAGCATTGGTTGGCGCACCCTTTTTCCTTTGGTTATTGCTACAAAATAAGCAAAAAAATTATTCTGTATGATTTCTGTCAACAACATATCGGTGCAAAAAGGACGTAAACAAATTATTGAAAATGCGAGTTTTCAAATTCGTTCTGGGCAAATTACCGTAGTCATTGGTAAAAATGGAGCGGGTAAATCTACCTTAATGGAAGCTTTGACGGGTAGTAATGTTTTACAAAAAGGTCAAATCCAATGGGACAATCAACCGTTGGCTAAAATGCAGATGCAGCAGGTGGCACAACGTAGGGCGGTTTTGTCTCAAAAGGTCAGCACGAGTTTTTCTATTGCGGTTGAAAAACTGGTTGAAATGGGTGTTTATGTGGCAGATGAATTTTTGTCGAAAACTAAAATCGATAACCTTATTCATCATGCTTTGGACACAGTTGATATGACCAAATTTACTCAAAGAGATTTTACCACGTTATCAGGTGGAGAACAAAAACGGGTCTTGCTGGCAAAATGTATTGTACAACTCAATTGCTGTCATTGGGCAGATGTCAACAAATATTTATTTCTGGATGAACCGACGGCGAGTTTGGATATTGAACAGCAATACAACTTTATTGAGTTGATTAAAAAACTGGTTAAGCGACGAAATATTGGCGTGTTTGCCGTTTTACATGACTTGAATTTAGCGGCTCAATTTGCTGATGAAATTATCATTTTAAAAGATGGAAAAATTAAAGAATTGGGTAGCCCCGCAGCCGTTTTGACGACGGAAAAGTTGGCGGCAACTTTCGATATTCATACGATTATTCAACCGCATCCAGTCTTTGGATGTCCTTATGTTACGACACTTCCAAAAAAATATCAAACAAGGAATCATACCTACTCAACCATTTAAAAATTATACAACGATGAAAGATATTTTTAACTTAAAACAGGAATTAACCAACTTAAAAGCCAACGAACCAAAATTAAGAGCGCGAGATTTAGCTCAAAAATTGGGTATTAGCGAAGGTGAATTAATTTCCCTTTCTGTTGGTGAAAATGTGACTCGATTATCTGGAGACTGGAAAAGCCTTTTAAAAAACCTAAAGGATGTAGGGTATGTCATGGGATTGACTAGAAATGAATACTGCGTACATGAGCGAAAAGGGGTCTATGACAACATCAAATTTTATGGCGGCGGACACAATATGGGGGTTGCAGTCAATCCTGACATCGACCTTCGCTTTTTTATGAATGAATGGAAATATGGTTTTGCCGTAGAAATGGACAGAGGGAAAATGGGTAAATTATACGGTTTCCAGTTTTTCAATGCACGAGGAGAAGCAGTTCATAAGGTTTATACTACTTCGACTTCCGATTTGGAAGCCTATCAAAAAGTAGTCAACCTATTTATAGCTGACGTACAAGAACCCATTATAGATATTGATAGTAGCCCTGTTGCAAAAGAAGAATTTGCAAAAGATTCGGAGATTGACATTCCTAAATTTCAAGAAGCGTGGCGCAATTTGAAAGATACTCATGATTTTTTCGGTTTACTACGAAAACATAATCTTTCCAGAACGCAGAGTTTTCGATTAGCACCCGGAGGATTTACTCAAAAAATTGATAACGAAGCCGTCATTCGCACCTTATCACAAGCGAGCGAAATACAAGTACCGATTATGTGTTTTGTCCACAGTAAAGGATGTATTCAAATCCATACAGGCGAAGTGAATCAATTGAAAACTTACGGAAGTTGGTACAATGTTATGGATGAAAAATTTAATCTCCACCTCAACTTGGACGGCGTAGCAGAAACTTGGATTGTCAAAAAACCAACGAATGATGGTATTGTAACAAGTGTAGAATTATTTGACAAAAACGGTGAACTCATCGTGTATTTCTTTGGTGCGCGGAAGCCTGGCAAACCTGAATTGGAGCAGTGGAGAACGATAGTTAAAAACTTAACAAACGCTGAAATTTTAGCTTAAATTATGGAAACAAAAACAACAGAAAATAACAACTGGAGAAAACAGATTCAACAATTAGGTTGGGGAGCTTTTTTGTTTTTTTTCATTAAAGGATTGGTCTGGATAGCTATTTTCTTCGGCTTAGGGAAATGGCTAAAAGACTTATTTTAAAAATAATTATTCCATGTGCAAATACAGTATTTTAGCTAAAAAACCAAATGGCATGATTCGCTATTGTCACGAATGTGAAACCTATAGTTTGCTCTTTAATAATGTGTTGATGAGTTTTGACCCAAATGGATTTGAGGGCTTCAAAAATACCATTTATGATTGTTACGAACACAATTCAGAACAGCACTTTCCAGAACATCGAAACGTAAAAGACATCACGTTCAATACGCAAACGAAAGGAATGTCTTTGCTGTTTTCGACCAATGAAGTCGCCACAATTTTATCCATGATGCAAGATGCAGAATTGGCGTTTATGGAAATTAGCGATTGGGGACAAGAGCATTCATTTTAGCAATTTTCAAAATAGTAGAACCATGTTGAGATTAATCTTATGTACCATAGTTTTTATTCATTTGCTGCCATTTGCCAAAGGTCAGGAAGGTTCATTTAGTGAAACGGAATTAGATAGTTTGTGGAAAACCATTGACTTAAATGATGTAGTCGTCACGGCTCAATATGCACCGACTGATTCTAAAAATGCGCTACAAAGTATTCGGGTTATCAATAGGGAAACCATCGAAAAACAAGGGGCAAATAATCTCGAACAGCTACTTCAGCAAGATTTAAGCATTTGCATTCAACAGGATTTGGTGCTGGGGAGTAGCCTAAAATTACTGGGTACAGATGGAGAAAACATCAAGATTATGGTTGATGGCGTACCCGTTATTGGTCGATTGGACGGTAGCATTGATTTGAGTCAAATTAATTTAAATAATGTAGAACGCATTGAAATAATTGAAGGCCCAATGTCCGTCGCTTATGGCACAGATGCTTTAGGTGGCGTGATTAATTTGATAACCAAAAAGAACCAACTAAATACTTTTGAGCTAAACCTGAACCAACAATTGGAAACAAGAAGTGAAACGGTTTCTACCATAGATGGGGGCATTAGGTTTAAAAATAAATTACTACTAAGAGCCAATCTTGGACGAGATAAATTTACTGGTTTTAGCAACGATACCTTGCGGGCTTCTCTTTGGAATCCTAAAGAACAATGGTATGGCAATGTCAGTCTGCGCTATGATTTTGCGAACGACCACCGTATAATGTATCAGGGCGGTTATTTTACGGAAGAAGTTAAAAATTTAGGCGAAATTCGTCGTCCAATATTCAAGCCTTATGCCTTTGATGATGTTTATAAGACCCGTAGAATGAACCACGCATTGAGTCACGAAGGGAAAGTCTTACAGAAATTTTATTGGCAAAATACGTTGGGTTATAATGACTTTGACCGAGAAACTTCCACGGACAGAATAGACATAGAAAAAGATTCTTCGTGGATTTTGAGTAGTGACACCACCCGTTTTGATGCGTGGATGGCACGGTCGGTGATAGGAAGTCAATTTTTAAATAGTAAAGTTAATTTTCAATTGGGGATAGATTTTAGACAAGAGAAAGGAGCGGGAGACCGCATTTTAGATGATACCAATGACCCATCAAACGAAAGTAGTATTGGCGATTACGCCATTTTTGGTAGTTTGCGCTATCAGCCGATTAAGAATCTATTGACAGAAATTGGCTTGCGAGCAGCGCATAATACCCGCTATGATGCACCGTTAATTCCTTCCTTCAATTTAAAATATCAAGTCCTTGAAAACTTAACTGCTCGCGCTTCTTACGCCAAGGGCTTTCGCAGCCCAAGTTTGAAAGAATTGTATATTTCCTTCATCGACATCAACCATTTCATTGTCGGGAATCCTAACTTAAAAGCAGAAAATTCTCATAATTTTCAAGTTAATTTGAATTATCAAGAAGAGTGGACAAATCATAAAATAAAAATACGGACGAACCTTTTTTACAATGATATTCAAGACCAAATTGGTTTATTTACTTTCGTAGAACGAGAAGATGGCAGCTATGAACCCATCTCCCCAAATCAGTCGTCTCAATATGCTTACTTCAATATTGAAAATGCCAAAATTAGAGGCTTGAATGTTAATACAAGTTATCAATGGCGCGATTTGTCTATAGAAGCAGGTGTTTCAAGGTTATACCAATTCAATCCTTTAAGTGAAGAATATGCAACTGTTGACCAATTTACGCCAACCACCGAAATTAATGGGAAAATCACTTATCAAGTTCCTGTTGTTCAAACCAATATTTCGTTATTTTACCGAAATAACGACCGTTTAATTAACTATTATCCTACCCTCAATGACGAAGGAAAGACCATCGCAGCGCAAATCATTACCGATGGATTCTCTATTCTGGATGCTACATTTTTGCAGCGTCTTTTTAATAATCGACTACAAATCACCGCAGGTATCAGAAATCTTTTGGATGTCCAACAAGTGAATATTACAGGTGCAGGTGGTAGCGCACACACAGGTAGTGGCGGATTGCCAATTGGTACAGGTAGGTCGTACTTTGTAAAAGTTGGGTATAAATTATTTTAACGTCCAATTTCCTATTAAAATTACAAAATCAGACTACCCATTACTACTCCACTCAACAAGCTAAAAATCAATTAATTATAATTTTTTCACCTTTTTTATACCCACTTTTACTTAAAGTGGCTAGTCAACTTTTCCACCCTCAATTTCAACACAAAGCATTTCCTTAGCAACCCGATGTCTGAAGTGTTCAGTATTCAGCGTACTACACATACAAAATAGCTTGGCGCCAGCCCTGTGTGAGATGTTTGAAGTTTCCAACTTCAAACCCATATCTTCCACGTCTTTGACGTAACAAGTCAT
>JBLHWU010000244.1:0-8726 GCA_047629355.1 Saprospiraceae bacterium
TGCGACTCCTGCAATTTCTGATATCAACGGTGGTGGCCCTTATTGTGAAGGTGAAACCATCAACTTGATTGCCAGTAATGATGTACAAGACGTCGGTATGATTGAGTATACCTGGACTGGACCAAATGGCTTTATCTTTACAGGAATGGCTGATGGAAATGGACTATTCACGGCAAGTGTTCCAAATGTGGAATTGAACGACGCTGGTGAATATTGCTTGACTATTACCTCAATGGCAGGTTGTGGTGGAGATGAAATGTGTGTGATGGTTGAAGTGAATCCAAACCCAATCGTGACCGAGTTCACAGGTGGTGGAGAATATTGTGAAGGCGATGTCACAACTCTCGCTGGAACAATTGATTTGAACGGCGCGACGATGGTTGACTGGACAATGACTGGACCTGGTTTAGACGAGAGTGGTACCTCTACTAATAACGAAACGATTAGCTTTGATGTCACTACTTCTGAAGATACTGCGGGTTCTTATACCTTCACATTGACTTCTGAAGATGGCTGTGCCGCTTCTGCTACGCAAACGATTACCTTGATTGAAGTACCGATACCAATGTTGGCAGCTTCTGCAGATATTATCTGTCCAGGTGATGAATTGCAATTGACCATAACGAATGATATGCCAGCGGGCGTAACTTACGAATGGTTTGAAAATGGGGTGTCTTTAGGAACAAGCAATGATCTAACTTTCATGGTGATGAGCGCAGAAGGTGGCACTTATTCCGTGACTGTTACCTTAATGGGTTGTTCTGAATCTTCTACTGACATTACGGTAAGTGCAGTCGCTGCACCAGTTGCCGTTGATGATTCCTATGAAATTGAATTTGATACGGAATTGAATGACAATGTGACCAATAACGACCAAACTAGCCTACCCGCTGGCGTAACCGCAACTTTGGACACTGAGTCAACTAACGGTACTGTTACTTTCAATGAAGACGGTTCTTTTACCTACACACCAAATGAGGGATTTGTCGGAACAGACGGTTTCATTTATACGATTTGTAGTGTAGACTGTCCAGAGGAGTGTAGTTCTGCAATTGCAACGATTGTTATTTCTGTACCTTCATGTGATAATATTTTCAATGCAATCACACCAAATGGTGATGGTGATAATGATGTTTTCTTTGTACCTTGTTTGGAAGGTAGCGGACCGAACAATCCTGGTGGCGGACAATTTCCAACCAATACTTTGAAAATCTTCAACCGTTGGGGCGATGTAGTTTACGAACAAGCACCTTATGGTAATGATTGGGGTGGATTCAATTCTGACCTTCAAGATTTGCCAAACGGTACTTATTTCTACATGATTGAATTGCGTGATGGCGGTGGAGATGGTGAAGAGAATTTGAAAGTAGGTTATGTGACCGTTTCACGGTAATGATGAATGCGTTCAAAATCATGGTGATTTTCAAAATCACCATGATTTAATCTCATTCCTAATTGAAAATCATTTGATAAAAAATAAATTTCAATAAAATGAAAAGAATTATAATATCCCTCACAATGCTGTTTTTTACAGTCGGCTTGTGGGCACAAAGTGAGCAATTGTTCACGCATTTTATGTTTAACCGGCTGAATTACAATCCGGGCTACGCAGGTGCAAAAACTGTTTTGGATGCAGCTGCAATTTATAGAAACCAATGGTGGTCGGGTGTAGAAGGACATCCAAAAACCTTGAATGTATTTGCACATTCGCCATTTGGTAACGATGGTCGAAATGGGGTAGGGTTGTCCTTAATTTCTGATGATATCGGAATGGACAAAACCATTTCTGTCGGTTTGCAATATGCATACCGTATGAAGCTGAATGATAAAAATACGCTGGCAGCTGGTCTCGGACCACGCTTCGAGTCCGTTCGTCGAGATTGGACCAAAGCGAATCTTCGTCACCCAACTGACCAGCAGAATACTGGAGATACGGAAGGTCTAACTGCATTTAATGTTGGTGCTGGTTTGTTTTTCACCAATCCTAACTTTTATTTGGGTTTGTCGATTCCACGTATTTTGAAAAATAGCCTTTATTATGATGGTGATGAATTTGAAAAAGATGTGAACGCGTATTACTTCCAAGCAGGTATTATTGCGCCTTTGGGAGAGAGTGGCAAAGTGAAGTTTTATCCAAATTTGCAATTGAGTTACGGCCCACACTTGCCGTTTGAATTTGACATCAACGCCAACTTCCTTTTCTTGGATGCAATTATGTTGGGTGCAACTTACCGACATGAAGATTCTGTGGATGGCTTGATTCAATACCAATTTAACAATGGTTTCCGTGCAGGTTTGGCAATTGATTTCACCACTTCTGAATTGAGTCAAGCAACGACTGGTAGTTGGGAGATTTTGGTCGGTTATACTGCACCAATTCGCCACATTGTCAATCTTCGTTACTTCTAATGTGTTTCTTCTCCTCCCGGTGTGTAGTATTTAGGCTACGCTTGAATTATACTCGCGTAGCCTGAAGGCTACAGACCGGAGGTATCAACCACTAATAATAAAACATTAAATAAAATGAAATATATCAACGCTATATTTTTCTTCACCTTGCTGTTGTTCTCCGGGCAATTGATGGCTCAAGATGGCGGCACGGAAGGGGTAGATCTTAAAAACTTGGAGACACTGAACTCCGAGTATGAAGACTTTGCGCCGATGCCTTATGGTAACAAATTGATGTACACCAAGGCAACGCGAAAGCATAAGATTTTTGGACCAAAATTGTCGAATGGAACGAATCGTTTCACCGATGTCTACACGGCTACGCGTGGGGCGGACGGAATGTTTGGCAATGAAAGTAAATTGTCTGGTGATGTGAATTACCGATTTTTCGACGGTGCGCCAACCTTCATGGATGGGGGTCAAAAAATGATTTATAGTCGTACCAACTTGAATGGTAGAAATCAGGAAAATGACATCGTTTTGAAATTGTACGAAGCAGACGTTACAGGCGATACTTATAATAGTGGTAAAGAAAAAGCATTGCCATTCAATAGCGACGATTTTTCCAATACGCATCCAGCCCTTTCTAAAGATGGCAAATGGTTGTTTTTCTCTTCCAATAGACCGGGCGGTTATGGTGGAATGGATTTGTATGTTTCTGAAAATACCGACGGAACTTGGGGCGCACCTAAGAACCTCGGCGCAGCAATCAATACGGCTAGCAATGAGATTTTTCCATATGCAGATATGAACAACAACGTTTTTTATTCTTCTGATAAAAGCGGAAATTTGGACATTTACATCGCTCAAATGAAAGCCGATGTTTGGACAATGTTTGGTAGCCTTGGCGCACCATTCAACTCTGGTGCAGATGATATAAATTTCGTTGCCAATGCAGATGGAACGGAAGGATATTTAGCTTCAGCACGGGAAGGCGGTAAGGGTTCTGATGACATTTATACTTGGAAATATGACCCAGAGCCGGTGGAAGCGACTATTGTAGTCATTGATGCAGATACACAAGAACGTTTGGAATCTGCGAAGGTGATGATTACGCCGACGGCTTATGGTAATATTTTGGATGAATTGTACCGAGAGGTGAAAATTGGTGAAGCAGCAGAAAGAATGACGGATGCAGATGGTAAAACCGTCTTTAAGGTCTATCCAGAAAGTCAGTACAAAATTGAAGCATCTAAAGAAAATTATTCTACCGAGATTCGCAATCCAACAACCTTGGAATTGGCAGAAAACGAAGAATATACCATTCCATTGAAACGAACAGTTTGGAAACGTAATTTGAATGGTGTGGTGATTAATTCTGAAACGAATGACCCAATTGTCGACTCACGAGTATTGGTTTATAATCTAACTTTAGGCGGCGACCCAATCGAGTATTTTTCTGATAAAGATGGTAAGTTTGACTTTGAAATTGATTGCTCGCATGAGTTTAAAATCATTGCGGAAAAAGCATCTTTCTCTCGCGATACCGTTGAATTGAAAGACTTGTTGGAAAGTTGCAAAAATGGTGATGTTTCGACTACTTTGAAATTGACACCAGCGATGCGTTTGGTACACGTTTACTTTGATTTTGACAAATCTAGCTTGCGTTTGGATGAATCTTTAGCTGATTTGCAAGGCTTGAAACGCATATTAATGGACAATGCTAACTATACTGCTGAATTGCGTGGACACACCGATTCACGTGGTAGAACTGGTTATAACAAAACTTTATCTGTCCGTCGTGCAAAAGCCGTTGTGAAATGGTTGGTGGACAATGGATTGGATAAAAATCGCTTGGTTGCTGTTGGTTTGGGGGAGACGCAGTTGGTTAACAATTGTGGGAACGGCGTTCCATGTTCTGAATTGGAACATCAATTGAATCGTCGTACCGAGTTTACCTTGATTAGCAAAATCATTGAAATTAAAGAGATTAATTCAAGTGGATTGAGTTCGCCACGGGTTGACCCTTGCAAGGGGTGCCCGCATGAGCCTCAGCCGTAAGGATTTCTGTTGAAAAAAATCATGGTGATTTTTAAAATTACCATGATTTAAGCCTGTAAGCCCTCGGAGAATTTTTGGATTCTTCGAGGGCTTTTTGTGTGTAGATTGGTCTTATAAACTGGATTTAAGTTTTTTTTGTGGAAATATGCCTATATGGGAGCATTTTTAAAGCGAAAAATGAGGACAAAGTACCGTAGCCTGCCCGTATGGGTCAATAATCTGAATCTATTTATTTCACGTTCCTAGTTGAGTAGGTACCCAGTGTGCCAAATTAGCCCACGAACTCAGGCTTCTTCCAAAAAAAATAGGCTATACTTCGATCTCACACAGCTGCATAAGTAGGTGACCTTAAATAATCGACACTTTTAACAGCGGATATTTTTTGTTTAAGAAACTTAAATATAGCCCTGTCTAAAAGTATCGATTATTTGGGGACACCTACTTAAGTACGTGACACTATTTATTGGGGTAATTTGAAAACATCTTTATTCCGCTATTTTTCTCTTAAAAATAGTTCCGTGATGTAGACTATGCAACGATTTTTAAAAGAAAACTATCGAAAAAATCTTGCTTTCAAATTTTACCCTAATAAATAATGTCACGTACTTAGTAACGGTGAAAAAATAACTCCATCAACTAACAAGTATTTCTTTTGTACTTATTTTCCACTTTTGAAACAGTCATTATGTAGAGATATGTAGAGACAACTCCTATTTCAAAAGTAAAAACTAAGAACAAAATAAACGTTGTTAGTTGGCGGACTTATTATTTCACCGTTACTTAATGTCGAAAATTTCTAATTTTTTGACATTATACAACATCTTTGATGTACTTGTATTGAATTGCATTTTCCTGTTTTACGGTAATTTTCCTAAGAAAATAAATAGAATTAGGCAGGAAAGATTCGTACAATTCATTTTCTTCCTCAAATTAATCCTTCCAATTCCTCCGCAAACTTCACGGTTTCAGAGTAATCAGAAATCTGTGCCAATCGCAACCTATCATTAAAAATCATGATGGTCTCTCCGTTACTTTCGAGGTGGTGAATGTTTCCATTTTCGATAAAAGAACGAATTTCTGGAGTCAGGAAATCAGTCATTTCTTGGCAATCTGGTACTTTGACGATGAAGTCTTTCGAAAAGTTTTTGAACAAAGAATAGTCAATATCTTTGTGCCAAGAGGTATTTAAATATTTGTCCGTAAAGCTCTTTTTTTCAATGACAAATTTCGGAATCGGTTGAGAAAATTTGACGATACATACGGTTGTCTGATATTCATCTGCGGCAGCATAAGCACCTTCTTCGAAGTGGATATCACAGATTTTCCACTTGCTTTCTAGGGCTTCGGCGTTGACGGTATTCAATTGGACTTCAATCGGACGTGTTTTGAAAAAATTGAAAGATTCAAAATATTTCGAGTCATTCAAGTGGGCGGTTTCGAATTTCCAATTATGACCGTCTGCCATTTCAGTTAAGCGAACCTGTCGTTGAGTTCTTGTTACATTTTGTCTTTGCGGTAGAATTTTCAAAGCCAATTTATGATTGCAGGAAGATGCATGTTTTTCCAAACCAGTAATAAAGACGTTTCCGCCAGTATCCGAATGGCTTCTCTGAAAATCGTACAAATTCTCAAAAATTGAATGATCGACCAATTTAGCTTCTGAAAGATCTATAATGACTTTAGTTCCTGGTTTTATACGAGACATCAAATCTTCAATTTTAAGGGTCGCTAGAAAATTGGCAATACCTTTGATTTTCATATTATATAATCTATCTTTATTTGTAAAAAGATGGGACTCAGAATCAAAAATCATTCTGAAGAAAGTTCTAGGTGGTACCATCGAGAGCAACCAGTGGACCAACAAGGCTAAACCCAAGCCTCCGAAAATACCAATTAATAAATCCGTGTAAAGGGTAATAACTAAAGTACCAGTGAAAAATATTAACTGTTCTGGGTCATAGCTGTAAATATGTTTGAATACCTTCGGAGATGCCAATTTATAGCCAGTAAAAACAAGCAAAATCGCCAATGTACAAAGAGGAACCATCCTAATAAAAGGGGTCAAAATAAAAATAAAGGTAACTACTCAGGTGGTTTTTAGTCTATTTTTAGTTAAAAATAGTTAAAATAATGTATTTTAAGTTACGGAAATGTTAAAAAAAATGATTTTTTGTCAAAAATTTGAGAAAATCAGACAAATATAATTTTTAAACAAAACTATAAATAACTGATAATCAATAAATTAAAGTACCTGAGTAGTTACAAATAAAGAGTAGGAGCAAAATACCACGATAAAGATTTGACCATTTGGTTTTGGCATTGTTGTGAACATTTACACTACTTCTGACGATCACCGTAATAATTGGAAGGCCTCCTATCGCTCCTGCAACCATTGTACTCAGTCCTATCCCGGTTAAATCTTTGTCCAAATCTGTTTTCCTTTTATAAGGATTTAGTTTGTCAACCGCCTTACTACCAGCTAATGATTCGATACTCGCGATTACCGTAATGGAAAGGACGGAGGTCCAAAAAGGCAACGTATTAATTTTTGAGAAATCAGGAAATAGAATGGCATCCAAAGGGTTGTCAGGTAAACTGATGAGTAAATTCGGTCCGATATTGAAATTCTTGCCTAAGAAACTTAGGGTTTGTGGCTCAAAAAAGTTAAAAACGAATACAAAAGGTATCGATAAAATCAATAATCATAAAGGTGCGGGAATGAGGTGAAAAAGTTTATAACTTATGTGGGACTGAAAAATCAATAGCAGAAGTCCTATGAGAGATATGATTCCTACAAATGGATTGATATTCGGGATTTGTTTGAACGCATCAATTATGATCCCAACTATTTCTGAAGGTTCAGAAGTCGTTCCTAAAGCTATATGTATTTGCTTGGATATAATGATGACGCCAATCGCTGCAAGTATCCCATGAATTACAGATTTATGAAATAAATCTGCGTATTTCCCTAATTTGAATAGACCCAGCAAAACTTGAATCGCTCCCGAAATCACGATTGCTGCAAAAACATAATTCAATGCTCTGCCTGATTCGGGATCCAACGCAGCCACGGAAGTTAGGATTACTGCAATAAGTCCTGCTGCAGGACCATTAATCGCCAAATGGCTTCCTCTGAAAAAAGTCGTTACGACTCCTCCTATTAACTGCTGAAAGTATGCCTGCCATTGGTGGTACGTCAGAGGCAATTGCTATGCCGAGTGCTAAGGGCATGGCGACTAACGCAACACTAATTGCAGCTAATAAATCGCTTTGCCAGTTTTCAACTAATCCCTTAAATCCCTGCTTTGCTAATGATTGCATTTATTGATTTGGTTATTTTCTAATGACCTTAATCTTTAAATACAGAGAACGTCTTCGCGTTACCAGATTTTGCTAGCAGTGAAGGCTGATGTTTTGTGTTTGCCCAGGATGGGTATCTTTATTGTAGGCGAAACCACGAATAAATTTGGGGAACTAAGGTTTCAAAGGCTAGAGGGAGCAAAAGTTCCTTAGGAATGATGAAAGAATAGATTTACATTCTTGGCTATCTCTTTTGCCCTTATTTTTTACTTTTGGAATACTCATTATATCAACATAACGCCCATTTCAAAAGTAAATATCTCTTGTCATCTCGACCGAAGTGGAGGGGTGTACGAAAAACTGCACGTACACGTATTCACTAGGCACAGCGTGCCGGCACTCTTGGTAATAGTAGGATGAAAATATTCCAAAGTCACAGCGTGGTCGTACTCTTTGCTCTTCAAAAGTTCAAGAGTACCGCCACGCTGTGGCTATAAGATAGAGAATATTACCCTTTTACCAAGAGGGTTGGCACGCTGTGCCTGTATTTCTAAACAAGTACATCTCTTACAAAAAACTGTTGACGTGTGCGTGCAGTTTTTCGTACACCCAAGTGGAGAAAAAGACCAAACTAATTCTCAAAATTTGTTATTACTTATTGTTTGCAAGTTCTTTAGCATAAAGCTTAGTAACGCGAAATAAATAAACTCAGATTCTTGGGAGTAAGGTTTTGTTCTCAATTTTTGCTTTAAAAGTGCGATTTATGTTGATATAATGAGCAGTTTTAAAGTGAAAAATGAGGACAAAATATCCTGTTAAGAATCTGAGTTTATTTTTTTACCGTTACTTAAGTAAAAACGATTTAATAAGTTGGACCATAATGCGCCGTAATTTTTTCTTTTAAAGAATTCAAAAAATCGTTGCATAGCCTTCGTTACGGAACTATTTTTTGTGTTTTTTAGAAGGGAAAAGGACAA
>JBLHWU010000245.1:0-8683 GCA_047629355.1 Saprospiraceae bacterium
AGAATCATATTTCCAATTTTTATTTGATGTATATTTATTTTAACTCAATCAAAAATGTACCCCAAATGTTGTTTGTCTCAAAAGAATCATTTAATTGAAAACAAAATTATATTCTGAAAAATAGATTCTTTGGCTATAAAATTTCCAAACAAGCTCTTAGTTTATTCGTTTCACGTTCCTTACTAAGAAACGCACCAAAGTATAACAACCTTGGTGCGTTTAGTTTACAACTAATTGCTAAAAACCAGTCACTTTTACAATCTTTACACGATTCGGATTAATCCAAATCCGGTTGTGGTGTCATTCGCAAATACGGCTTAATCACCGTATGCCCTTTCGGAAATTTAGCAGGAATATCTGCATCCGAAATAGATGGCGAAATCACTACATCTTCCCCATGTTTCCAATCTGCAGGCGTTGCAACGCTATAATCAGCAGTTAACTGTAAGCTGTCGATAACGCGCAAAATCTCCAAGAAATTCCGCCCCGTCGAAGGTGGATAAGTTAGCGTCAATTTCACTTTTTTATCCGGCCCAATCACAAAAACAGTTCGAACGGTTGCCTTCGCATCTGCATTCGGATGAATCATGTCATACAACTCCGCTACGTTGCGGTCATTATCTGCAATGATTGGAAAATTTACTTTTACATTTTGCGTCTCCTCAATGTCTTTAATCCAACCTTCGTGGCTCTCAATCGGGTCAACACTGACCGCAATCGCCTTGACATTTCGTTTTTCAAACTCCCCACTCAACGCAGCCGTTCGTCCCAATTCTGTGGTACAAACGGGCGTATAATCTGCTGGATGCGAAAAAAGCATGCCCCAACTATCGCCTAACCATTCGTGAAAATTAATCTCGCCCTGTGAGGTTTCAGCGATAAAATCTGGTGCAATGTCTCCTAATCTAATTCCCATAATTGAAATGTATTTTGCGTAATTACTTTCGTGAAAGCAATTACTATTTACCTAAATAAAGTCTGATATTAAAAGGAGTAGAACGGCAAAATGTTTGATTGGAGCTGTTAAAAATAGCTAAAAGGAACGGTTATTTTAGAAGCGTCAGTCCAAGATTTGATATAATAGCTGTCTACTCATCAAAATCAATAACTCGCTCAAATGGTACTTCTAAATTAGAAAAATCGCCCTTGACAAATACTACTTGCACTCTTACAAATTCAAAAATATCCGCAATTTCAACAACCCACTCCTTATTAAATCGCTGTAAAATATCCCCACGCAATCCCAATTGAATCGCTTTGTGTTCCAACTTTTCCCCGGTCGGATTGTGGTCAGAGTCCCATTGCAAACGCACACTGGAATTGGCTAATGCAGTTTTCCAATTTTCACGCGTCCCGTATTTTTCTTCTTTAAAAGTTGAATGCACCGCTTGTCGTAAAATTTCTTCAAAACCTGATTTCTTTAATTTTATGGCTAAAATGTGTTCCTGCCCAGGCTTCGTCGCCCATCCTGCACGGTACATCATCCACATAAAGTTAGGCTTAATCCAAGTCATTCGCGTCATCAAATAATGCGAGCCATCAAAACGTTGGTTCGCCGCCACATACGTCACAATTTTTTCTTAAAAGACTTAATAAACTATTATTGTCTCGTCGTCCGTTTGCGCGACGATGTGTTTTCCTCTTTTGGGTAAAAGAGCTTGTTGTTCATTGTAATTTTCCAGTTTCATAGTTTAATTAATTTGTGTTTACTTTAAACTTAATTAATTTTTAGAAATGTTTAATTCCAATATTGACTAAAAAGTTCCTGCTCATTCGCATTTAAGTAAGTGCCCCTAAATAATCGACACTTTTCGACAGGACTATTTTCCGTTTAAAAAACTTAAAAACGCCTTCAATAGAAGGACTATTAAAGGATTTTTTAAATTTCTTAAACAAAAAATATCGGCTGTCAAAAGTGTCGATTATTTAAGGTCACCTACCTATTAAAAAAAACGTTCAAAACCAAACAATTTTCGTCCAAATCTGAACAAACCAAAAAAAGAATAAATCCCATAAATTACTGAATATCAATACTTTAAGAATTTGGCATATCCATTGGATTCAATAAAGAAGTTATCCATCGTGTGCCGTATGCAATAAACTGTCAACCATCCAACTATGCTACAAAATTACTTTAAAATCGCCTTCCGCAATCTATTAAAATTCAAAGGATATACTGCTATCAACATTGGTGGTCTGGCAATTGGCGTGACTGCTTGTTTGCTCATTCTTCAGTTTGTCATTACTGAATTCATCGTTGACCAACACCACGACAATGCCGAAAATATCTACCGAGTAGATACCGAGTTTTTCATTAACGACCAGCAATTTAAATCTTCCAGGACTCCCCCTCCTATTGCCAAAGTGATGCAATAAGATTTTCCAGAAGTTATCAAATCGGCGCGCGTTTATAAAGTACCTGATGTCAGCAAATGACTATTGAAATACGAAAACCACGCATTTTTTGAAAGAAACGGCATTTTTGCAGACAGTACCCTTTTTGATATATTGACATTTGATTTTTTAAAAGGTGATAAAATGACGGCTTTGAATCAGCCATTTTCAGTTGTTTTATCCAATGAAGTTGCAAAAAAAATTATTCAGTGAAGCGGACCCAATCGGTAAAACCATCGAAATCAGCAGCAGTTGGGGCGAAAACGAATATCAGGTCACTGGTGTTTTTAACCGTAAAAAATATGCCTCGCATTTAGCAGGTAATTTCTATGTATCGGGCATGAGTGGCAATATCGGACAACGCTTTTATCGGCTATCAGAGTGGGGCGGCAACAACCTTTATTACACTTATATTCAATTGCAAGACGGTGCAACAAAAGAGGCAATTGAAGCCAAAATTTCCGACTGGTTAGAAGGTCACGCTGGCGAGCGATTTCGAGAACTTGGTATGCACAAAGAGCATTATCTGACCCCAATTACTGATATTTATTTGTACACAGGAAGCAGCAATTGGTTTGGTGATAAAGGCAACATTACGTTTTTGTATTTGCTAATGTCGGTGGCGGCATTTATCATTTTGATTGCCTGCATTAACTTCATGAATTTGGCAACAGCTAAAGCAACTTTGCGTGCAAAAGAAGTAGGTGTTCGCAAAGTAATCGGCGCGAGTCGAGGCATGCTAATTAAGCAATTTATGAGTAAAGCACTGGTATATTCCACCTTGGCAGTCGTTTTTGCCTACGTTTTTTCAGAGTTGTTGATGCCACTTTTTAGCGAACTGGTAGATAAAGATTTGACAATTCAAAGTTTGAATACTTCAACAATTTTGGGTTGTTTGATTGGTTTTATTTTACTGGTAACTTTGGTAGCAGGTAGCTATCCGGCCTTGTATCTTTCGTCATTTAGCCCTTCCAAAATTTTCAAAAATGACTTTGGCAACAAACTGTCTTCCTCACAAATTCGGAAAGGGTTGGTCGTCCTTCAATTCATTATTTCCATCGCTTTGATTCAAGGAATTTTGGTCATTAATGAGCAAATGAATTTTATTAGCGAACATAATTTGGGTTTCAATCCAGAGGCAAAGCTCATCCTGCCCATCAGTAATTATGAGGTGTCTGAACGAATCAATCCACTACGAAATGAGTTGCTAGAAAATAATCAAATTAAAGAAGTTTCCACTACCTCCAACTACCCCGATGGCTCAAATATGGAATCCTATTTTTATTTTAAAGAAGGACAAACCCCCGATGAAGGATTTCATGCGTTGACGACCTACATCACCCCAGAATATCTAAAAATGATTGATTTTGAGTTGCTAAAAGGTCGATTTTTTGATGCAAATCGACTGGCGGATACCGCAACAACTGCAGTTATCTCGGAAATAACCATGAACGGAATGGGTTTTAATATAGATAATGTTTTAGTCCAAAAGGTCTACTACGAATGGGACGGTATCCGCTATGAACGAGAAATCATCGGAATCGTAAAATATTTTCATACCAGGTCGTTACATTATACCATGCAGGGACAAATTTTTGCTTGGCAGCCCAGTTGGAATAACAATTTTGTTATTGCTTCTGTAGAAATGCAAAATCTAACGACATTGATAAAATCCATCGAACAAACGTGGACAAAAATCAACCCTGAAGTGCCCTTTGAATATCAGTTTTTGGATGCTCAGTTGCAAAAAAATTACGCCACCAACCAACGCATGAATTCCTTGATTTCTTGGGGAACAATGTTGGCAATTTTCATCTCCTGCATCGGACTTTTGGGCTTAGCCGCCTTTGCTGCCAAACGTCGCGAAAAGGAAATTGGCATCCGAAAGATACTCGGTGCATCCATTCTCAATATCGTCAGTATGCTGTCCAAATATTTTGTTAATTTGGTCATTATTGCCCTCATCTTGGCTACACCAATTGCTTAGTACGGCATGAATCATTGGCTTCAAAACTTTCATTACCGAATTGAGATGCCGTGGTGGTCGTATGGAATTGCAGGAATTTTAGCAATTACAGTAGCCTTGGGAACTATTGGGTTTCAATCCTTGAAAGCGGCGAGGATGAACCCTGTAGATAGTTTACGAAATGAATAGGGGTTTTCAAAATAGAAAATGAGTCATCTGGAGCATTTTCACATTACTTTCAAAAAAAATATTAAAATTTAATTTATCTTTTTGAACCTAAATTAATGGTTTAATTCTTTGATAACTAGCTAATTATGATTCAAAAATCACTTTTCATACTTTTCTTTAAAACCAAAAAAATCACTTTTTTTAATTTTTTTCTCGAAAAAACTTGCATTGTATTCTAAATTCCTATACTTTTGCGACCGCTTACGAAAAGAACGTTATTCAATAAATGAATTGAAGTTCTGTCAAAGCAAGATTGGGTGATTAGCTCAGTTGGTTCAGAGCACCTCGTTTACACCGAGGGGGTCGGGAGTTCGAGTCTCTCATTGCCCACCAATATTAAGCCTTCATGTACAAACATGAGGGCTTTTTTTATGCCTATTTTAAAAAAACTCCTTTCCTGATTGAACAATATTAGCAATTGCTTTATCTTTACTTTTAATGTGTTCTATTTGAGCTAAAACATTATTACCGTGTAACAAAAATTCCTGTAAGTCCTCCCGACGCAATGGGTTCAGCCCACCTCGTCGATTTTGCCTAAGAGTAAAAGGTATGAGGTGGGCAGAACCCACCTCATACCACAGGATAAAATAAACTCTTGCTACCGTTTAATCATTCCCTATTTAAACAAATTCTATAAAAATTTCTCCCTGTATGCGAGCATTAAAAAAATTATTCCTTGGTCTTGTTATTCTCATCATTTTACTCTTGGCAGCAGCGATTTTTGTCGCCTCTGTTTTTGAAGAAAAAATCGGTCGCGCGCTGATTACAGAAGTCAATGCGGGATTGAAGTCCGAGTTAAAGGTTAAAAATTTTGACCTCTCCTTAATTTCTGGTTTTCCAAAAGCATCCGTCAATTTGTACGATGTAGTTTTAGAAGATGCCTTCGGTGGCGTTCTCCTGGAAACGGAGGAATTATCTTTTCGATTTGGATTATTCAGCTTATTTGGGTCAAAAATTAAAATACATACCATATCTATCGAAGACGGGTCGTTGTTTATTAAAATTGATAAGAAAGGGCGAAAGAATTACGACATTTCCAAACCCGTCAAAATGAAAAAGCAACCAACGAAAAGTGAGGGATTAGGTCTTTCTTTAGAAGAGGCGATTTTAACAAATATGGAGTTGATTTATGAGAATGAAAAAGTAAGAGAAACAATCGTTCTAACTATCGAAAATATGCGCCTTGCGGGGGAATTCGCCAATCAACAATACGAATTAATCAGCAAAGCAAGTATTAAATCGCGGTTTATTGAAATTGGCGAGGCGCGCTATTTGGTCGGTAAAAAATTGGGCTATGATGCCGCGATTTTTGTGAACCAAGCCAACGGCGCCAATGAATTTCGGAAAGTAAAATTAATGGTGGAAGACAACATTTTTAACGTTGAAGGTTTTCTGACTAATTTCAAAAATGCAACAGATTTTGCCCTGACCTTTAAAAGTAAAGACGCTGATTTGAACTCGCTTTTACAACTGCTTCCGCCTGAACAATTGAAGGAATACGGTGATTTTTCAAGCGATGGAACCTTATCGGTTGATGCCTCCATCAATGGCGAATTGAATGCAACTTCCAATCCCGCAGTTGATATAAAAGTAACATTAGAAGACGGCAAAATCACGAGCGACAAGATGGATGGTTCGGTGAAAGATGTATCTTTTATCGCTAATTATTCCAACGGCAACAAGCATTCAATTGAGACCGCAACTTTCGATATTAAAAATTTTAAAGGCTATTTCAACCGGGATTTAGTAGAGATGGATTTAGCAATTAAAGACTTTGAAAACCCTTTGATTGATTTTAATATTGATGGCAAAATTGATGTGGAAACGGTTTACGGTCTGCTTGATAATCCTGCGGTTACGGACGGAGATGGAGAGATTGAATTCAAGGCAATTCGACTGCGCGGCCGCTATGAAGACATGATAAATCCGGGGCAAATTGATAAGGTAAAACTGGATGGAGAAATCAATTTTGACGATGCCGAATTAACTTTTAATAATGAAGAAATTACGTTTGACAAAGGTCGTTTAAAACTGGATAACAACCTTTTATTGATTGAGAGTTTTGAAATCGAAGGGGTTGGCAGTGAGTTGAAAATTGATGGCCGTTTTGAAAATTTATTACCCGTTTTATTTGCCGATTCTTTGAATACCAAAAATGCAGAATTGGTGTTTAATGCTAAATTACATGCCAGCGAATTGGATATCGAACGACTGATTAATATGACCAATATCCAGGTGGAGGAAGCAGCAGTTGGTAAGGAAATTTATGATTCGATGTTGGTGGCAAAAGGTATCGACCAAGAGCGATTGACTAACTTATTGAATGGTCGTTTTGAAGCGACTTTCGATGAATTTTCTTACGGAAAAGTAGAAGGAGAAAACTTCACGGGGCAACTTCGTTTTGACAACAATGCCATGCAAATCAAGGGTGAAACCAATGCAATGGAAGGTTTTATGGATTTGGACGGCATTTACTATTTTGAAAAAGCACCGCGTTTGGTCGTCAATGTGGAATGTGTAGAAATTAATGTGAATGACCTTTTTAACCAAACAGACAATTTTGGACAGGAGTTCTTATCCGCTAAAAATCTGCGGGGTTCGATGAATGGAAAATTTCACATTCAGACGTTTTGGAATGAGGCTGGCTATTTTCAATATGATAAATTGCGGGTTTATGCAGGTATTGGAATTCACGATGGAGAGTTGCGGAATTTTAAAATGTTAGAAGATTTTTCGACTTATATAAAAATGGATGATTTGCGGCATATTAAATTTACAAATATGCAAAATTGGCTGGAAATTCGGCGGGAGAAAATTTATTTCCCAACGATGTTTTTACAAAATAATGCGATGAATCTGACACTGAGTGGCGAGCATTCTTTTGCTCAAACAATTGAGTATAATATTCAGGTCAATGCTGGACAGATTCTGATGAATAAGTTTAAAAAGAAGAATAAAAAATTGGACCCTATCAAGTCTAAAAAACGAGGGTTATTTAATCTTTATTTTAACGTCAATGGTACCGTTGATGATTTTGATTATAAAACGGATAAGAACGGTGTGACGAAAGCTTTCAAAAAAAGTGAGCATCGAAAACGGGAAATTAAAGCGAAGTTGATTAAGGAATTTGGGACGGCGCAGATGTTGGATAAGGATAAGAAAGTGATTGAATTTAAAGAGATTCCAGAGTTGGATGAAGGAGATGGAGAAGACGAATTTATTGATGGGTTTTAAGTTCAAAGTTCAAGAGTTCGGAGTTGTGAAAACCCTGAACTCTTGAACGCTGAACCTTGAATTTTCAAAAATCTATAGTCGCCAATATTACCTCCAATTCCTGCATCATATCCCGTTTCGTCTCACCGGGCGCGTACACAAAGCCATCGACAAAAAGCAGTTCATTCGTTTTTGGATTATGAATCAAGTAACTCATAAAAGGTCCCGCCATGTAGTCATTCACAATTTCCCAAATACCACGCGCTTCCAAAGTATAATAACTATCAAACATAATCGGGTCCACAAACATCGGCAAATCGATATCATTGATGTGCATATAAGTACTGTCCAAAGTTGTGGACACGAATTTTTTTCCTAAAAAATTACGAATTTTTTTGAGTCCTTTTCTGGTCAATTGCTCTTCATCCGTATATTTCAATTTATGAATTAAAATATTAAAATTCTCCTTTTTCCCATCGCGCCGCAACCACATCGTCTGCGTTTCTTCATCATAAATTGCTTTCAAATAATCGCCAGGAACTTTAAGTTTGACGCCCATTTTCTCCAATAATTCTTTTTCAATCGACGTATTCTCACCAGCTTGGTAAGCATTCCCTACAAGTGTTGGGCGATTTTCTTCATTCAATTTCTGGGCGATTCCAGGGAAATTCTTCCGCACACATTCTGCCAATTTGCCTTCGCCATATCCTAAAATGTAAATGACGACTTGCCCGCCTGCCCATTTATTTCTGCCCACAGTCACCGAGTATCCGCCGTCTGATTTGATTTCCATTCGCTTGGCCGCAGTGATATCTTCCATCACTAATTTCGTCGTTGGAGAATTTTCGTCCGCCAAATCTGCGACGATTATATAGACCTTCA
>JBLHWU010000246.1:0-8623 GCA_047629355.1 Saprospiraceae bacterium
AAGTTTGGAAACCATAGCCGTCAGGCTAAGGGGCTTTTATAAAAAAAATGATTTTTTTATTGAAAATTAAGCATTTATGAACTATAAAATCTTGATAAGTTAGATTTAAGCATATTATTAAATCATTGATTATCAATAATTTAATTCTTTAGGCTGACGGCTATGGTTTGGAAACTTAAAACATAGAAATCTACACAGGGCTCGCGCCGAGATTTAAAACATAGGAAAAAAAAACAACGATGTTTTACCTTTTTTACCATAAGTAAAAACGATTCAATAAGTTGTACGGACGTTGATAATTAAACTGAACACCCTACTTTTAAAGGTAATGTCCCGTGGTCAATTAGAATTCGGTCAGGGATTTTGTACCGGTTGTAAACAGTCAATTTTCACATAAAAAAGGGCACCGATAACTCGCTGCCCTTTTTTATAAAATATTCAGTTTTCTTCGCACCTCACACCGTGAGTCGTTTACGCCGTCACCGGTTTCCCATACAACTTCTCCTTCTCCGCCTTTACCACATCCGACTTGATATAGTCATCGTAATCCATCAAACGGTCAATAATCCCATTTGGTGTAATTTCGATGATTCGATTACAGCCTGTTTGCAACAATTGATGATCATGCGAAGTCATAATCAAGTTGCCTTTGAATTCTTTAATCGCATTATTCAAGGCAGTAATAGATTCCAAATCCAAGTGATTCGTTGGCTCGTCCATCAATAAGAAATTGGGGTGTGACAACATCGTTTTCGACATCATACACCGCACTTTTTCTCCTCCCGAAAGGACACTCGATTTTTTATAAACTTCCTCGCCCGAAAACAACATTCGACCTAAGAAACCACGAATAAACTGCTCGTCTTTATCTTCCGAATACTGTCGCAACCAATCTATCAATTCAACATCTTGCTCGTTGCTAAAAAACTCGTTATTTTCGTTCGGCATATAGGCGTGAGTGATGGTTTGTCCCCATTCTATTTTACCGCTATCTGCTTCTGTCTTCCCACTTAAAACCTCGTAAAATGCCGTAATTGCAGCAGTATCTCGACTCAACAAAGCGATTTTCTCCCCATGATTCATGATGATGTTCACGTTAGCAAAAAGCGTTTCTCCTTGTTGGTTTTTCTTGCTCAAATTATTGATGCGCAGAATCTGGTCACCTGGGTCACGTTCTGATTGAAAATGAATAAACGGATACTTCCGAGTAGACGGTTGAATGTCTTCCACATTCAATTTCTCCAAGGCTTTTTTACGCGAAGTCGCTTGCTTAGATTTAGAAGCATTGGCAGAGAAACGTTGGATAAACTCCATCATTTCTTTACGTTTTGTCTCCACTTTCTTATTCTTATTCGCCATCTGTGCCGTCTTCAATTGACTTGATTCGTACCAGAAAGTATAGTTACCCGTATAGGTTCGAATTTTGTTAAAATCAATATCCGTAATGTGGGTACACACCATATCCAAAAAGTAACGATCGTGAGAAACAACGATTACCGTATTTTTAAAATCCGCTAGAAAGTCTGCCAACCAAGTCGCCGTTTCTGCATCCAAATCATTCGTAGGCTCATCCAAAAGCAATAAATCTGGGTCACCAAACAGCGCTTGTGCCAGCAGCACTTTCACTTTTTCCGAACCCGTCAATTCCTTCATTTTCTTCGTGTGCAAATCTTCGCTAATGCCCATATTCGACAACAACTCCGCAGCGTCATTTTCGGCATTCCAGCCGCCCATTTCCCCAAAGGTATTTTCCAAATCTCCCGCACGCATTCCTTCCGCTTCCGTTGCATCAGGATTCATATAAATGGCATCTTTTTCCACCATAATATCATACATCTCCTTATGCCCCATGATGACCGTATTCAAAATCTCCTTCTCTTCAAATTCAAAGTGATTTTGCTTTAGTACTGCCATTCGCTTGCCCGGTTCAATCGCAACAAAGCCTCTGTTCGGGTCAATTTCACCCGACAAAATCTTCATAAACGTTGATTTCCCTGCACCATTCGCGCCAATCACACCGTAGCAATTGCCCTGCGTAAATTTTAAATTAACCTCATCAAACAACACCCGTTTGCCATATTGCAAACCCAAATCAGTAACTGTAATCATATTGTTTTAATTGTCTTATCTCAAATTATTGAAAAACGAGTGCAAAACTACGGTTTTTGTCGAAAGAAGATTCATTAACAAAGGGTTAAATTTTCGAATTAAGATTTTTTTTTAACCACTCCATAAAATAAATGCACGTTTCTATACTCTTTTCCCTGTGCCTGACGTCACACCAGGTCATTAGCGCGGGCGTTACTTACCGGATTTATTTTAATTATTTATGTCTAAGAACTTACTTCCACATCCAACTTCGCCGACTCTCCCAAGATTTTTGTCGATAAAACTGGTATTTCCTCTTCCTTTTTAGTTACATTTATTTATTTTTTTTTCATTCACAAAGAAGTTCCATCAAGGCTTCTAAAAAATCAATTCAAAATGAAACTATTTGACCGTCTTGCTAATGGCTGGAAATTGGGTAAAATGAGCTTATCAACCATCCGCGAAAATCCGTCGCTGATGCTATTTCCCGTCATTTCAGGAATTTCTTTGATTACCTTAGCCATCAGCTTTTTTGGTGGCGGCTACTTTTTATTCGGAGCAAACTTGGATGCTGTCTTAGACGGTGCAGGCAATAATGACTGGGTATTGTACCTGATTGGATTTGGCTTTTATTTCATCAATTACTTCGTCATCGTCTTCTTCAATGTCGGTTTGGTGCATTGCGCCCGCATGATTTTTGAAGACAAAGAAACCAGTTTTGACGAAGGTTTGCGCTATGCTGCGACGCGGATAGGCACGATTGCGAGTTGGGCATTATTGGCAGCAACGGTCGGTATGATTTTGAAATCTATTCAAGAACGAGCAGGTGCTTTGGGTGGTATCATAACCAGTATTATTGGGATGGTTTGGAGTATCGCGACGTTTTTTGTGGTGCCAATATTGGCGTATGAAGACGTGAGTCCATTTGAAGCGGTGAAGCGGTCGTCTCAGATTATTAAAGACAAATGGGGAGAGAGTTTGGGCGCGAATTTCAGCTTGGGGATTTTCAATCTCTTAGGTATTTTGTTGATTGCCCTTCCATCGGGCTTCATCTTGGGTTATGTCGTTCATCCTATAGCAGGTGTTATTGTTGGGTTTGCATTGTTTTTGGCTATTATAGTGGCCACGGCTGCTGCTGAAACGGTGTTTTTAGCAGCAGTTTATCAGCATGCGAATAATCAACCAGTTGGCAATTTTAAACAGGATGTTTTGGATGATGTTTTTTATCGAAAGTAAGAAGGACAGCACACAAGATGGAAGTAAAAAAACTGATTTTAATAGGAAATGGCGGTTGAGGCTCTTTAGGAAGGTTTCAACCGCTATTTTATTGCAACTTCCCAGCAATAAACCCCGTCGTCCAAGCACTCTGAAAATTATACCCACCCGTAATTCCATCAACATCCATCAATTCTCCAGCAAAATAAAGCCCTGGCACTACTCTACTTTCCATAGTATTAAAATCAATGCTCTCCAAACTCACACCGCCACAAGTCACAAATTCTTCCTTAAACGTCGTCTTTCCTTTCACATCATAAACGTCATTCGTCAAAATTGTCACCAATTTATTTACGCCTTTTTTACCCAATTCCGACCACTTTTTTTGACGGGGCAATTCACATTTATCCAATAAAAAGTGCCACAACCGTTCCGGCAATAAATAGGGTCTAAAATTGGCTAAAATCTTATTCGGATGCTCCTCTACTATTTTTAAAATTTCCTGTCCTACTTCCTCGTTATTCACAACGCTAACCCAGTTGACCTGCGCCTTGCATTCATAGCCCATTTCACTTAATAAACGTGCCCCAAATGCCGATAATTTCAGAATAGCAGGACCACTCATGCCCCAATGCGTAATCAGCAGCGGACCATCTGATTTTAACTTTGTTCCTTGAATGTTAACCAACGCATTTTCAACGACAATGCCCATCAATTCGCGTACCTTTTCAGCAGGCATATTGAAGGTAAAAAGCGACGGAACAGGGTCAGCAATTTTATGTCCTAACTCCTCTAACCACTCTAAGCCACTGCGTTTTGGAGAACCGCCAGTTGCCAAAATAACTTTATCATAAGTCCGTGAAGAAATCCCTGCTTTTAGAAAAGACAAATGCAAATGGTCCTCCACTTTTTTAATAACTTTCACGCCCATACCCAACTCAATTCCAATCTCCAATCGCCGCACTTCTTTCATCATACAATCAATAATCACCTGCGAATCTTGCGCCACCGGAAACACACATCCATCCTCTTGAATCATCAGCGGAACACCCCGCGATTCAAACCAGTCCATCGTATGTTGCGTACTAAAGATTCGGAACGCCTTTTTGAGCTTTTTGCCTCCACGCGGGTAGCATGCTGCAAGTTTTTTGATAGCCGTACAGCCATTGGTGACATTGCATCTACCACCACCAGAAACCTTCACTTTGGACAGGAATTTCTGCGATTTTTCTAAAATAACGACATCGGCTTCAGGATGATTTTCTTTGGCATGAATTGCTGAGAAAAAACCTGCTGCACCGCCGCCTATAATTGCAATTTTCATAATATTAAACTACATTTTACTAACAAAATACCCGTGACTAATCGCCAATTCTTCCATCGAATACGATTGATACATCTCCGCCAATTCCACTGATTTCAAAGCTTTCAAATCTCCTTTCCTCACTTCTTCATCCGTAATTGGAATACCTAAATCCTGATAAATTTCACGATAATCCTTCCACCGCATCCGATTTTGTGGTTGAATCGAATTGTCTATCCTATCCCACTTTCCTTGCGAATATTGCAGAAAATTATAAATATTAATTGTCGTATCAAAATGCGCAAAATGATCAGACATATCCACAAAATGACTCATTATTCCGTCCTTTTTAGCAATGCGTTTAAACTCTTTTAAAATAGGAATTAGAATTGCTTTTGGCACATGTTCAAAGGTATTATTAGAACAAATAAAATCAAAATAGCCTGTTGCGAATTTGGTATTTCGAGCGTCTTGAATGAATGTTTGAATGTGAAAAATTTGATTAATTTCGTCCTTAGACAACTTATCATTTTCTTTTACAATATTGACCAAATTTGCCCATTTTTCTTCATTGATATATGGTAGAAAGTCCTTCAATTGGCCATTCATTCGCCATTCAATAAATTTTTCAATCGTCGTCAACAAACTTTCCTTCGTCATCCAAGATTGAATATCAATAGATATAATCTCTTTAAAATCATTCAAATACATCGCAATAGGCACAATTGGGTACCAACCTGTTCCCAATTCTAAAAAACTACTTTCGCTAAAATCTTTGTTGGAATACTTTTTAAAATAAGCGATGTGGTCACAAGCGTGGGTAATTTTATACGTAAAATATTCATCTGTTAAAAACACGCCTTTGGTCACATATTTTTGAAATAGATAATTGATTTTCTCCTTTTTTGGAAGGTAAGAAATCGTTTTTTGAACAATGGCTTTCGCTTTCCACTTTGCTATCATGCTTGATGTTTATTTTTATAAAAAATGAGCTCGTGCAACAACCCTTAAATAATATTCAGGAGTGAAAACGGTTTTTACAAAACCATTTTCACCTCTCAAACTACCTTTTTTTAGATAGGTAGTTATTTAAGGTCACCTACTTACGATAGCGCAAATCTACAATAATATTTGAGGGTTAAGTAACGCGTAGTAATTACCATATAAACTACCTTTTTTTTAATCTAATAAATCCTGAAGGGATTTATGATAAGTTGACCAAAATTTAGCACACTGTAAAGTAAGTTTATTTAAAAAAAAATGAGGCGAGAAAATCTTTCGATTTTCTCGCCTCAAAAAATACAGTGCGCGTTACCTACGGCAACGCGGGGTGGGTTTTGAGGGAGAAAAGCGGTTTTTGCAAACCGCTTTTCTCCCTCAAACTCCGTTGGTTTAAAATGCGGTAAAACTTACTTTACAGTCAAAGTAAGTTTCGTTAATTTTTAAAGGCATCGCGGCGGCACGGTTAATTAAAGTACGGTTAATTAAATTCCTGTCGTGGCGATGCCACTTTAAAAACATAAATTCAATTTTCTACAAACAGTGTCGGCACGATGCGCCTTGAATACCTAATAACTCATGATAGTAAATCCTTCAATTTCCCTTAAAGTTTAATTTCCCTCATCCCCAGAACCTCAATTCCAAATTCACTCAACGTCCTTACCTTATCCTTATTATTGGTCAACATTCGAATAGATTTCACCCCCAAATCCTGCAAAACCTTCGCTGCACTCCGAAAATCCCGCGCATCTTTTTTAAAACCAACCGCTTCGTAAGCGTCTGCTTGTTTCACACCTTTTCGCTTATGTGCCACACTATTTAACAGCGCAAAGTGACCATTCCCCTTACCTTCTTGGTCTAATAAAATAATAATCCCCCGCCCTTCTCGCTGAATCAATTGCTGCGAAACATCCATTTGTTCCTGACAATCACACTCAATGCTGTTAAAATAATGACCAAAAATACAGGAGGAATGTACGCGGCATAATACATTTTCGGCATCGTTTAAATCGCCCATAAAAAAGACAATGGACTCTTTTTGACCATCATAGTAGAGACATTCTTGGAAGGTACCGTATTTCGTTTTTAGATTTCCTTCAGCTAATTTTACAATCATTCTTTTGTATTATTTTGTTTTCAAATTAGACAAGATTAAATCACGGATTTGATGGATTAAAACGGGTTTCAAAACAAGTCTGTTGCCACTTAATAAAAGGCAATAAACCTATAAAAATCCGTTTAAATCCATTCAACCACCCTACCTAATTGACGTCTCTTCATTGTCCTCTACTTTCAAACAAAGCAGCCCTGCTGTTATCATAGAAATAGCGCCAATAACCAACGCAAATATCGCTTCATTTTCAAAAAAGGTCTTCAATATAAAACCCAAGAATAAACCTGCGATAATCTGAGGAATAACGATAAAGAAGTTAAAAACGCCCATATAATACCCCATTTTATTGGCTGGTAAAATACTTGAAAGCATCGCATACGGCATAGATAATATACTTGCCCAAGCAATACCGACACCAATCATGGAGAATAATAAATGATTGGGTTCACTAACGAAATAGACGGAAAAAAGTCCCGCAGCGCCACAAAACAAGGCAATTAAATGCGTCATTCGACGACTGGTTATTTTCGCTAATTGTGGTAATAAAAAGGCGACCAATGCCGCTACTCCGCTATACACTGCGAAGCAAATTCCAACCCATTCGCTTCCATCATTATAAGCAGCAGAAGTTGGGTCAGACGTCCCGTAAACCCTTGACGTCACTGCAGAAGTTGTATAAATCCACATAGCAAATAATCCCAACCAAGAGAAAAATTGTACCGCCGACAACTGGACCATCGGTCGTGGCATTTTAAAAATTCCTTTGAAAGATTCAATCAATCCATCATAAATTCCCTCTTCTGCATTCTGCGCTTTCAAGGCTTGAATATCATCTGGCGGGTATTCTTTAGTCGTAAAAACCGTCCACATCACGGCGCAGAAATACGCAATTCCTCCTGCATAAAACGACCATTTGACCGAATCTGGAATCACACCTTCCGCCGCAATATTGCTCACACCAAACCAATTGGTAAACATATACGGCAAGGCAGAAGCGATTACCGCACCTATTCCAATAAAGAAAGTTTGCATTGCAAAACCCGTAGTCCGCTGTTCATTCGGCAACATATCGCCCACAAAAGCGCGGAACGGTTCCATACTCACATTAATCGACGCATCCATCAACCACAACATAATCACTGCCATCCACAAAGTCGTAGAATTCGGCATCAATAACAACGCTATCGTCGCCAAAATCGCTCCGACAGCAAAAAATGGTCGGCGGCGTCCCCACGTATCACTCCAAGTACGGTCGCTGAAATAGCCAATAATGGGTTGTACTACTAGACCTGTCACGGGGGCAGCTAGCCACAGAACTGCAAGGTCGTCAATATTCGCGCCGAGGGTTTGAAAAATACGGCTGACGTTGGCATTTTGCAAGGCAAAGCCAAATTGAATGCCCAGAAACCCGAAACTCATGTTCCAGATTTGACCGATAGACAAGCGGGGCTTTTTTGAACTGATAGAAATGTTAGACATGGATTTTCGTTTTGAAAAATCAAGTGAGTAAAATGATAAATAAGTAAGATACGGTAAGCTGAAATGCAAATAAACAAATTTCTGGAAACAATTAAGGAATTATTTTGAATTTCTGTTGGAAAGCGATGTGCTTCGTCGGACGCGGTGGGTTCTGCCCACCTTGTCCGTTGTGCGGGTTTTAGATAAAAAACTAGAGCTTTTTAGATAAAAAAATTAAGTGATTTTCAGTAAAACCTAGAAGGTGAGTGGAACCCACCACGTAGGTTGCATTATAACTGAAACTGTAAGGTGAGATAAGCCGTCCTCGGTGCGGAAGGGATGATTCCAGGACCAGGATAGCCAGTTGCACGGCGGGTGAAATAGTTTTGATTGAGCAAATTATTCACGCCCGTTTCCAATTTTAAAAACTTGAATTTATAGGACAA
>JBLHWU010000247.1:0-8610 GCA_047629355.1 Saprospiraceae bacterium
ACGGTCTTACCGTAGTTTATATGGACTAGTTTTAATTATTTCCATGTGTGGGGGATTCCCATACCCTCAAATAATTAAAAATCAAATTTGAACTATTTTCTCAAATTTAAAAAACCTCATTAATCCACTGTAAAACAGCTAGTTATAATTAAATGGTTAATTTTAAAAGTTTTTCTCTCGATGAATTACTTTAAAATTCACCACGAATTATTGAATGAATTATTGTTCATTTTTAATTCTTCATATTGAGTTAGACTATTGATTTTTAATGAGATGTGCAGATATATTACTACCATCAATTTTAATCAATAAAAAAAGGAATGAACAGAACGCTCGTTCCATTCACCCCTCAAAAATTAATTTTTAATCAAAAAATTAATTTCCGCTTTTCGCAACCACAAAACGTTTGGTGACTGCGCGGAAGCCTTCCACTTCAATATTCAGGAAGTACAAACCTTCTTTCAATTGGTTGATTGGTAGGCGAATAGCGGTACCAGATACTTCTTCTAATTGTTGACTTTGTAACACTTGTCCAGTTGTATTAGAAACCTGAATCGTCGCCCGTGTCGCTTTTACTAAAAATAGCCATTAAACCTATTTTAAAATCAGCGAAAATCATAAGAATCAGTTCAATCAGCCTCAAAAATTATCTCATTTTTGATTTATTGAAAAACTTTGTAAGTACCTGAACATAAATAATCGAACAATCAAAGGAGTCAGATTTTTTCGTTAGTTTTCTCTAAAAAATTCTTAAATAATCCCTTTATTGAAGTATTTTTTAGCAGAAAATAACGGAAAAAGATACTTTTAGATGTTCGATTAATTGTGTCCAGGTACTTATATTCCTAATTATAACCTTACGGAAAAAGACATTCGCATTCCAACACCGTCCTGTGCATCCACTTGTTTATTTATTTTTTTCTCGGCAATGCTAAAAAAAGGCTCAATACCGAACACCACTTTTTCAAATCGCCAATCCAACCGAATTGAAAGGCTGACATTCATAGCAAATTTTTTATTTTTTTCTTCAAAATATTGTTCAGATTCTTGTCGCTGAGAAGCGGTCAGTATATCCCAATCTATATTAGAAGTTTGACCAAATAAAAACGCAGTAAAGAAATTTATAAATGCGTTATCACCACGGTCAAAATCAGCTTTAATTTTACTTTTTTGCAGAAAAAAGTTATCAACACGTAAACCAAAAGATGGCTGAAATACCTTCTCCTTATTCTTGTTAAACTTGAATTTCATAAAAATGGGAACGGTTAGATAATCATTATTATATAATGCCTTATCCAGTATTTGTGGTCTTTTAGAGAAATCTGGGCGTGCAGAATATTGAAGCGTTTCATCCAATTGATGCGTCGTTTTGTCAACTTCTAATTCGTAGCTTAAATTAGAAGTACCAACACCAACACCAAAATCAAGTTGTGGCAATATTGTTCTGGAAACAAAAAAATTGGTGGTTATCATACTTCCATCTGTATCACCTTTTCTGACAACGGAGTTTGACTTTTGATCCATATTATAACTGGATATTTCCAAAGAGCCTCCAATCTCCCACTTTCTACCTTGCGCAGAAACCGTTGAATAAAAACTACTTATAAAAAGAATACAGACAATCAATTGGACATTTTTCATGAAAGAGAAGTTTGAGGAACGCGAACTAAATAAGTGTAAAAAGATGTCACAAAGATGCAGCCGATAGTAAGGTCAAATGAAGGAGAATTGTCTAATAATATATTTATTTTTCGCTAATTTGAATAAAATATCAAGTAACCTCAACTGCTTCATTATTTTCTCCTTTTGATTGACTTTTATACCGCAATGGTTTTTTACTCCTAATGATGATAAGCAAGTAAGTGCCCCTAAATAATCGACACTTTTCGACAGGACTATTTTCCGTTTAAAAAACTTAAAAACGCCTTCAATAGAAGGACTATTAAAGGATTTTTTAAATTTCTTAAACAAAAAATATCCTCTGTCAAAAGTGTCGATTATTTAAGGTCACCTACTTAACACGTAGTAATTAATCTTTTTTACAAAAGATATAGCAATTAAAAAAGGGTGAACAGAACGCTCGTCCTATTCACCCTGAAAACTAATTTTCAATTAGAAAATTATTTTAAATACCCTTTCGGACACATTACCCGCAAAGATTTTTCCACTATTTCAAAAACCAAATCGTCCTTCTCCACCAAAATACTCTCTCCATCAAAATGCACCGCCAACGGCATTTTCTTCGCCCGAATAGCCACTTTTTTGGCTTCAAACCGTTCAGATAAGTTGCTTTCATTCAAAGAACTATTCAAAAAACGCCAGCCTTCAAAAATGTATCGCCACTTAGATGCCGCTTTTAAAATCATCACTTCCAATAAGCCATCATTCAATTTCGCAGACGGCGCAACCACAAAACCATAGCCATACATCGGCGCATTGGCAACGGCAATAGAAAAGCATTTTCGATTGATTTTTTTGCCATCAATTTCTATCTCAAAATCCTGCATTTGGTAATCCACTGCTTCTTTTAAACTGTAGGTCAAATAGCCTTTGAAACCACGTAAGGTGCTGCCTTTAATCCGCCGCGCTACATTCGCATCAAAACCTACGCCCGCCAAATTCACAAATGGAATGCTATTCACTTTACAAGTATCCATCTCCAAAATCGCCCCATTTTTCAAGTATTCCATTGCCTTCTCCGGATTCCGCCCAATCCCTAAATGCATCGAAAAACCATTACCCGAACCTGCTGGTAAAATCCCCAAAGTCGTCTCGCTGCCAATCAATCCGCGCGCCACTTCATTAATCGACCCATCACCTCCGACAGCGACGACAAGGTCAATTTTTACCTTCGCTGCTGCTTTTGCTAAGACCGTTGCATGACCTGCGTATTCCGTATGCTTAATCACGCAATCGTATTCCTTTTCATCAAAATGCTTCGCCACCAATGCGGGCAAGGTCTGCGCAATGGAATTTCCCGAAAATGGGTTGGCGATGAAGTGGATTTTTTTCATTGAAATTATTTAAAAACAAAATAACGAAACATCAAAAAATTAAACGACACCCCAATTAAAATAGCCACAATTGCTTTAGAAATCACATAGGAAATGTCAAAATTTTCGGTCAATAAATAAACGCCGCCCGTGTTCAATCCCATGCTCACCAATGACGTAATCGTGTATCGAACTGCTTGCCAATGCAATGCACCTTCCTTTTGATTAAATGCCCAATTTCGACCTAAAAAGAAACTGATAACTGCGCCTGTTAGATTGCCTAAAGCAGTTGATAAAACATACCAGATTTTGAAAATTTCAGTAAAAAAGATAGTGACGAGAAAATCAGCGGCAGTGGCGATGATTGAGGCGAATTGAGAGCGGTAAAAAGAAGTAAAAAAAGATGTTTTTTCGTCGTTTTTCATGCTCTTTTTATTTTATTTTTTTTGTCATTTCGAGCATAGCCAAGAAATGGGATGGCTATCCCGCCAAATTCCTACACTTCGGTCAGAATGACAAAAAAAATCGGTTAGTATGACAAGATTACTGGCCAAATCAACGTCAATACTTTCAAAGCAATCCAAGCATACACACCTGCCGCAACATCATCCAACATCACACCCCAGCCGCCACCGAATCGTTCCATTTTCCTAATACCCAATGGTTTATAAATGTCAAATCCTCGGAAAAGAATAAACGCTAACAATAACGTCAACCAATTAAATGGAAAAAAAAGCATCGTTACCCAAACACCGACAATTTCATCAATGACAATTTTTTGTGCATCGTGTCCCCATTCGCCTTCGAGTTCGTTCCCTGATTTTACACCGATAAAAAAGAAGATAATGGTGGCAATTAATAGCCAAACTCCTAAAGCTGCATCACCACTAATGTCAAAAAAAGTTGCCTCGAAATACATAAATGGAATCAACATCAAAATCCCCACAATCGTCCCCGCCGTCCCTGGTGCAAATGGCGAATATCCACTTCCAAAACCTGTTGCAAAAAATTTGTACAGAAAGTTCATCTTTTTAAAATTGAATACCGTATAATAGTGCGCGTTGCTTACAGCAACGCGGGTAAGGTTTTGAGGAGGAAGAATGATTTTTGCAAATCATTCTTCCTCCTCAAACTCCTCTTGCTCCAAGATATAGAAAAGGAGATAAAAACTACTTTTTATCTCCTTCCTATTTTAAAAACATGGTGATTTTAAAAATCACCATGTTTTAATATTTACCACTAATTTTCAATAAAAGCGTCCGTCAACCACCCGCCGTTTACTGTCAACCGTTAGTAATAATAATCCAAGCCCAAGTGCGTAATCAACTCCTCCCCTTGCATGTGACGAAGCGTATTTTGCAACTTTTGCAACTGGATAAAAATATCGTGTTGTGCTGGCAAACCTTCCGCTGTTTGTGGCGATTTGTAGTAGAACGACAACCATTCTTGGATGCCATACATACCTGCGCGCGATGCTAAATCCATGAAGATAGCCAAGTCCAAAACCAATGGCGCAGCTAGAATCGAGTCCCGACACAAGAAATCCACTTTAATCTGCATTTTGTAGCCCATCCAGCCAAAAATGTCGATATTATCCCAACCTTCCTTCGCATCTCCGCGCGGTGGATAGTAGTTGATACGGACTTTATGGTAGAAGTCTTTGTACAAATCAGGGTTACGGTCTGGTTCTAAAATTTCTTCCAAAACGCTCAATTTAGACACCTCCTTGGTCTTAAATGCCGCAGGATCGTCCAATACTTCCCCATCTCGGTTACCCAAAATATTGGTAGAGAACCAACCTTCCAGACCCAAAGAACGTGCTTTCAAGCCTGGTGCCAAAATTGTTTTCATCAAGGTCTGACCCGTTTTGAAATCTTTACCAGAAATCGGCACTCTGTTCGTTTTCGCCAATTCTACCAAAGCAGGAACATCACAAGATAAGTTCGGCGCACCGTTCGCATAGGGTACGTTCATTTTCAAGGCAGCATAGTTATAAATCATTGCTGGAGAAATCTCCTCATGATTTTCTTTCAAGCCTTTTTCAAACTTTTTCAACGTGCTGTGAACCTCCGATGGTTCTACATAAATCTCCGTTGAACCACACCAGACAATTACCAAACGGTCACAACCATTGTTCTTTTTGAAATCCTTCATGTCTTGCATGAGTGCTTTCGCCAAGTCCATTTTGGTCTTTTCTTTCTTCACATTCACGCCGTCGATATTTTTAACAAATTTCTTGTCAAAAACTGCTTTCATCGGCTTGATGGCCTTCAATTCCTTCTTAATCTTTTTCAAAGTGTAACGGTCCAAAACGCCTGCATTCTTTGCCGCTTTGTACATGTTGTCCTCGAAAATATCCCAACCGCCAAAAACCATTTTGTCAAGGCTTTGCAATGGAATAAAATCTTTTACGAGTGGACGTCGGTCGTCGGTACGCTTGCCCAATCGAATATCGCCCATTTGCGTCAACGAACCGATAGGTTTTGAAATGCCTTTATTGACAGCGATTACGCCGGCAAAAAAAGTAGAAGCGACTGCCCCCATTCCGGGAGTCAAAACGCCTAATTTACCTTTTGGTGCTTTTATCATAATAATGAAATTGGTGTATTAGTATATTAAGTCATTGGTTGATGGAGTAAAGTGTTGATTATCAATTTATAATAACTAATAATCGACTGTTTTTTATAAATTTGATTTTACTTGTCCGTAAAATTTGCGCGAAGATAAAAAAAACTTTTCACCCAAAAGACACTTGAACGGATAGAACGGTTTAGTTGACTGAAAAGAAATAGGCGAATGGTAGGTTTTAGTAGATGTTTGGGGATTGTCTATCGAAACTTAGGAAGACAATTTACCCAATTTTGACCAAAAAAAAATGGAGCGTACTGAAATACAGTAGTACGCTCCATTATAATTATTCGCTAAGAAATACAGATAAACGATAATTCGATGGCAAGTTCGGACTTTTTAAGGTTGAATATTGAAAGAATAGGCGTTTGGGGGATTTTGGTAGATGTTTGGGGATTTAAAATAGATGAGTGAAAAAATAAGGACTAACGTATTTTTTATAAATTACTCCTAGTATGTGAAAACTCAGAAGATTTTAGAAATAGTCGATTTTCATAAGAAAGAACAAATTTAAATTAACCTGCAATAATTTTATGAAATTTAATTCTTTTAAAACTGATTATTGTGGAAACTTATTAAATCATGTCAACTTTGAGACTTATTAAATCAGGTTAAGTGGACACTTAAAAAATCGTGTTAATTTTAGCTAAAAATAGCATCAATAAAAGTATCAGTTTAGAACAAAAAACATTAATCAAAAAGTACACGAAATTAGTTACGTAACGCGTAGTAATTAATCAGATAAAATTTTTAGGCAAGATTTTTTCGATAGTTTTTCTTTAAAAATTCTTGAATAGCCAGTGTTATTGAAGAAATTTTTAAGGGAAAAATAGCGGAAAAAGATGTTTATAAAATTACCTGATTAATTACTACGCGTTACTTAAATATGCCATTCTCAAATAAACTTTTCTTAAAATCTATTTTTAAATCAAATTAAACTCTTATACCATTTCAGGCATTTCTATATTTGCAACTATTGAGAAATCAGACCATTTCATTGTCAGAAGTCAGAAAATTCAAGCAATTGAAAAACTGCACCATCTGACAGCAAAGCGGTCTGACTTCTGACTTCTTTTTTATAAAAAATAGAAATTCCTATGCGTACCACTTTTAGACTAATGATTCTCACTTCCTGTTTTTTCCTCTTTCAAAACCTCAATGCGCAAGCTCCCGAAAAATGGAGTGCATCCGAAGTGCACGAAAACATCAAAAAACTCAACGTCTTGGGTTCCGTGCTTTTCGTAGCGGCACACCCAGATGATGAAAATACCCGCATGATTTCCTACCTCGCCAATGAGCGAAAAATGAACATGGCGTATCTTTCTCTCACGCGTGGTGACGGTGGACAAAACTTAATCGGAACGGAAATAAAAGAATTGCTCGGGGTTATCCGAACGCAAGAATTATTGGCAGCTCGACGCATTGACGGCGGTAATCAATTGTTCTCGCGTGCGAATGATTTTGGTTATTCTAAGCACCCTGACGAGACGTTGAAGATGTGGAATCGCGACGAAGTTTTGGCAGATGTGGTTTGGGCCATTCGTAAATGGCGACCCGATGTGATTATCAATCGTTTTGATGTTGGACGGGCAGGACAGACGCATGGACATCATACTTCTTCGGCAGTGCTGTCGGATGCTGCATGGCCGTTGGTAGGCGATAAAAATGCTTATCCAGAACAACTAAAATATGTAGATGCTTGGCAGCCGCAACGCCTATATTACAATACTTCTTGGTGGCGATATGGTAGCCGAGAGAAATTTGCAACGGTGGATAAATCGAAAATGGCGACGGTTGATATTGGTGTTTATTATCCGATGAAAGGCTTGTCAAATAACGAAATTGCGGCGTATAGTCGAAGTCAACACCGTTGTCAAGGGATGGGAAATACGCCTCGCCGGGGTTCTCAAACAGAATATTTAGAAGTTATCCACGGAGATGTACCAACGAATAATGAAGACCTTTTTGATGGCATTGATGTGACTTGGGGACGAGTAAAAGGTGGTGCGCCAATTGGTAAAGTAGTTGCTAAAATTGATGAGAATTTTAAAGCAGAAAACCCTGCGGCGAGTATTTCAGCCTTGTTGAAAGTGATGGAAATGATTCAGGCACTACCCGATGGTTATTGGAAAAATGTGAAGTTGGCAGAGGTGCAAAATATCATCTTGCATGCAGCTGGAATTTTCTTGGAAGCGACGGCAGATGACTATTCTGCAACTGCGGATCAGAACGTTGAATTGAAAATGGAGGTTATCAATCGAACGGCAACGAATGCGGTTTTAAATGCGGTAAAATATGTACCGAATGGGGTTGATTCTACGTTAAATTTAGCATTGGACAACAACCAATCTTATGAATTTTATAAGCAACTAACCATTCCTAAAAATACACCCGTAACCAATCCTTATTGGTTGAATCAAAAAGGCGAACTAGGCATGTATCGGGTTGACAACCAATCATTAAGAGGTTTGCCAGAAACACCGAGAGCGGTCAAAGTTGTTTTTGATTTAATGATTGACAATGTAAAGATGAGCATCGAACGAGCCGTTGTTTATAAAAATACAGACCGAGTCAATGGAGAAGTTTATCGACCATTTGAAATTACAGAACCCGTGTTTGCCAACATCGCGGAAGATGTTTTTATTTTTGAAAAAAAGGCAGCCAAGACGGTGAAAGTAATTGTGAAAGCTGGTGCGCCGAATATTCAAGGAACCGTAACTTTAGCACATCCAAAAGGTTGGTCGATTTCGCCTGAATTTGTGGAAGTAGATATGAAATTGAAAGGGCAAGAACAAGTTGTTGAATTTGCACTGACGCCACCGGATGGACAGGCGGAAGGTTTGATTTCTCCGATTGTAAAAATTGGCAATCAATCTTATACTAAAAAGCTAATTTTGATTGAATACGACCACATTCCAACCCAAACTATAGCGATGCCTTCGGAGTCAAAAGTGGTGAAAATTGATTTGAAAAAAGCAGGCGAAAAAGT
>JBLHWU010000248.1:0-8592 GCA_047629355.1 Saprospiraceae bacterium
GACGGTGCCGTTGGGTGTCTTAAAAGAGGAAGTAATTTCGTTTACACCCGCGCTTCCGAGTCGCTTGCAATCGCCAATTGATAAGTTGGAAATGGGGGCAATCAATAAGTTTTTATGCGTTTGGGACACGCCTTTTTGGGACACTGATTTACAATACATTGGTTACACGCCCGAGACGAAAGGGAAGTTCAATTACTTTATCAATGTCGGCAAATTTACGACCGCCAATGCATTGATGGCTTTTGCCTTTGGAGACTATTCCAAATCTACGGAGGACATGAGTGATACGGAGGTGATTGACGAAATTATGGGACATTTAAAATCCATTTATGGCGATAATATTCCAAACCCAACCAGTTTTTTGAGGACTAAATGGGGGCTAATGAGTTCTCTTTCGGTGCTTATTCTTTTGCGACGAATGGCACGCGGAGTACTGACTTTGAAGCTTTTGAAGAAGCGGTCGATGACAAGGTGTTTTTTGGTGGGGAACATACGAGTAAGGATTATCGAGGAACGGTTCATGGGGCTTATTTAAGTGGCCTTCGGGAAGCAGAGAAGATTGTGGATTTATTATAAAAGAAGTAAATGAAAGAACAAACGAAAAGCATTCTCAAGTATATCATTGAGTTCCTAATCGTGGCGTTTGGCGTCTTTCTGGGCATTTACGTAAGTGAGTGGCGCAGTTAAAAAAAAGGTCGCAGAGAACATAGAGAAATTCATGCAATACATTGTGGAGGAACTGGAATCTAATAAGGATAATTTGGCAAAAATGGTTGAGTATCACAATATAATAAAGGTGAGTTTTGATAGTTTGAGACAAGATTTGTCCAAAGAAGATGTTTTGAAGCCTTATTATGGAAATGACAAATTTAGACCCCAAAATATAAAGGGGGTGGACAGGCGTTGGGCTGACTAATTTTGAGGATATTGCTTTTGAAAGTGCGAAAATTAGTGGGACGATTCAGGAGGTAGATATTGAGTTGATTCACGTTATTTCAATATGGAATTTGGAAAAATGACACTGGATAAAATGATTGACATGGATTCTAATGCGAAAGTGATTGATGTAATTAATATCATTGAATTACTGACCAATGATGTGTTGAACCATAAGAAATACGTGTTGGGGAAGTTATTTTTTTACCGTTACTTTGGTTTCATTTTTATCTTTTTGGTATTGGCTTTCACTTCCTGCACCAATCAGGATGTTTCCAATCAAAATCCACTAAAACTATCGTCGAGTAAAATTCTCAAAGCGAGTGAAATCGGGAGTAATAATGCGTCGCGATTGAATTTTACCACGATGATTTATTCTATATTTGAAGATAGTGATGGAAATATGTGGTTTGGCAGTGACCGGGAAGGCGTTTGTCGGTTTGATGGAAAATCCTATACTTATTTTTCCATGGAGGATGGTTTGAGTCACAGCCAAATACGATTGATTCAAGGAGACGGAAATGGTAATATTTGGTTTGGGACAGGCAATGGATTGAGTCAAAAGAAGAAGGAATGGCGACTGCAAGCTGGGCAACCTTGTCTAATTACGCGGGCGTTCGGGAAGATGCGAAATTGGATATTGCCAAATACAGCGAGCTATTGGATAGGGTAGAAAAGGAAATTCACGGTGCGCAAAATCGAGTAAAATATGTGATGAATGGTTTCGTGATTGCAGTCGGTAGTTATATTGCAGAATTGACGAAAAAAGCGCAGGGTATAGGTGCGAACATCGGTAAAGTTTTAGTTGAAATGAATAGAACGGCTTGTAAAGTACTCTTGGCAATCGCGTATATTCAAAAAGTAATCGACAAAGATAGAGTAGGGCAGAAGCGGAAGTCAGCGCGGTGTTAACTTTTGTTGTGTTGCTGTGTTTGAATTTTAATGTGTTAAGGTCAAGCAAGACAAGAGTTATTGAAAACGATTTTAAAAATTAAACATGCTTCAACGCCTTTATAAAATATGGTTTCAAATTTTCCCAACAACGGTTCCTTCCAATTGGAAGTTAATCTTATTCAAACATTCGGATTATTATCGAACCTTGTCCACAGCTAATAAAAAGCGGTTTTTGCAACGACTGGCGATACTGTTGAAGTTTATGGAATTTGTCCCCAATGGGCTTCCGAAAATTCTTCCTGAGATGAAAATTGTTATTGGAAGTGCTATTATTCAGATGACGTTTGGTCATTCGAGATTTCTATTCAAGCATTTTACTAAGATATACGTCATGCCTCGGCGATATCGGTTTCGCAACTATGATGAGCCATTTTTTGGGCATGTGGATTTTAAAGCAAAAGTCATCTGTTTGTCGTGGGAAGATGTGCAAAAAGGGTTCGAAATTCCTGACGACGCAGTGAATGTGGCTTTGCATGAAATCGCCCATGCTTGGGAAATGGAACATCAACTGAGTACCGATTTTGAGGATATCTTTATTGAAAAGAATTTGAAAGTATGGCAGGAAGCTGCGGATATTACGATGAAAGAAATTCAAGAAGGAAAGCATCATTTTTTGAAAAAATACGGTGGAAAGAATCGGAAAGAAATGTTTGCAGTATGTGTAGAGGCGTTTTTTGAGCAGCCAGTTTTATTTAAAACAGAGTTACCGGAATTGTATGAAAAGACGGTGAAGTTACTGCGGCAGAATCCTTTGAAGAAAGTGAATCCTTTGGAGGGATTTTAGTTTATTAAATAGACTTTATGAATGAGTAGCTTTTTTAGAATTGCAAATAATTGATAATCAATAGTTTGCGAATTATCCAGAGTCGCCATTCATAAAGTCTAATTTTCAAAGTTTAGTAAACTTGGCAAAAAAAAACATGGTGATTTTCAAAATCACCATGTTTTAATTCCCGTCACGCCCGTGCGCCGTAAGCCGACAACTGTGCGCCGTGCAGAACTATCGAGACTGTTCAATGAACTGTGTCATTCCACCCATCTGTTCGGAAAACTCTTGCATCGTCATTTTTGTATAACCGTTTGGTACGTCAAAGTTTGCCGCATCAATGGTATTCTTAACTTCCTTCGCCGCAATCGTAACACCGATGCCTTGCGTTTTAATCATAATTTCCATCGGGAAACCCTCCAAATCCTTAAACATCTCTTGAAATTGAGAATTCTCTGGTTTGATTTTTTTCGTCACATACATCTGAATCGGAGGACCATTTTCCCCCTGCACATTCGCTTTGATGCACTTGTAACCCGCAATTGTCTTCTTATCTTTTTTGTCGTACGTAATTTTAAGATTAGGCGTTTCACCCTCTCCTTGAGACATCATCCCAGCACCCATTTTATCGGCAAACTCTTCGCCTGCGTCCGTGATGTGAATTTTCTGTCCCATCATATCCATCAAAATTGTTGGATTTTTTGGGTTTTTGGCATCCATAATTGTCTGTACGCGCATTAAGCCGCCCATGACCGCCAAGTCCATTTTTTGTTGTCCCCCCAAAAACGCCATATTGATAAGGGTACCTTTCAACATCGCCAATTGTGGACTGTCGCCTTCCAATTCTGTGATTTCAAACTGAACTTTGCCATTGCTGATTTTCTTTTGAGCAAAAGTGGTCAAAGCCGCGAATGTGAAGATAAAAAGGAAGCTAATTTGCAGTAATTTTTTCATTCTTGAAATTTATGTTTTAAGAGAATTTGCTGTTTGCAATTTTTATTAGTAGACAGCAAAGTTAAATGTTAATTTTTAAAATGGGTAATGCTAAATCTACGAATGTGTATATTTTAGCTACCAAATTCTATTCGGGAATTGAATCCAAAGTTATTAACGGTTGAAAAATCTTTGCATACAATCCCGCAGAATCGCTGGCAAAGTAAGTATCTTTATTCAAACTGGAATGAATTATGAAAGGTTGAACCGCCATAGAATCATAAAATAAGGATATTTTAACAAGATTGGGGGTATCGTCGAGGTGGATTGTTAGGGTTTTTAACAAGTTATCAACGGCGGCGGTTTCATCGAAGTTATCGGCGAAATTTTGGGATTGAAGCGTTGAAATGGCATTAAAATAAGTGAGTTTGGTAATGGAATCAAGGAGTACTTCATCATTTTGTAACTTGATTTGCTGTACCCGACTTGGGTCTAATTTTAAAATGGTTTGATTTCGATAGTTGTCAAATTGCTGGTTAAAAAGTGAATAAATACCATCTATTTCATAAACTTCGACCCCATTGTCAATCCGAATAAAAGAGGTCATTCGTTCTTTAAATTTACTCATTTTAGATTTTCCTATAATAAAATCAATTACTTTTTCTGACCCAACAAAAGCAGATACTTTTGTACTTTGTAAAACATCGACGCCGTAGGTCGCCCAATCTTCTGATTGGTTGGCAACAACGCGATTGGGCTTGATAGCGGTCAAACTGGTCAAAATAGCTTCCATCGTTATTGGTTCTACGCGGATATTCTTGATTAAATGAGTTAAAATCCACCCGTTTTCTTCCCGATTAAAGGTTAATTCTGTTTTTACCTTATTTTTTGGAATAATCAAAATACGCGTCAATTGAGCGGTATCTGTTCTCAATAAATTGGCTTGAAAACTGGTTGCTTTTTTAAATTGTCCAGCATTGGAAGTCATAAAATAGGCGATTCCTAGCAAGACAATAAATAGTAAAAAACGTTTCATATATGTTGGTTCTCGTAGCGGCGACTTCAGTTGGCAAGCTGCTAACTTAGCGTAAGGGAATTGGTAACAAGTCTATTACCAAATTCCCTAATAAAAAGCTTGGCGACTAAAGTCGCGGCTACATAAAAAATGGAAAATTACCAAATTGATTTTAAATGAGCAAAAACTTCCCACATAATACATTCGTTGTATAACTTTGCCATTTTAAAAAACAGTGAACTCTTTTTAAATATGAATCCAGAAGTATTAGACAACGAATTTTTAAAACCACTTAAAACCGACATGCAAAATCCAGTATTTGCTGGGTTCTGGATACGTGCGTGGGCATCAATAATTGATTCATTGGTTTTTATCCCAGTGATTATTATTAGTTTTCAAAACGTATTGTCCTGGAAGTTATTAGGTCTGGAAATTTTGACGACCTTCGCGTGGATGTTTTATAAAGTATTCATGGAGTGGAAATATCAGGCGACTTTAGGTAAAATGGCGATGAAAATTAAAGTAGTCAACGAATCGGGGGACAGTATGACTTTAGAGCAATCATTGGTGCGTTTCTCTTTATATTTTTTGAGCTATATGGGGACATTGATGGTGAATTATTACCTATTTATGGATGCGGACTTTGCCGAGGTACAGACGTTATCAGAGTTGGTGATTCTACAAGAAAGTCGGGCAGATTCCGTAGGCGCATTTGCCAATTTTCCGATGATGATATCGGTGATGTTTGTCGTTTTTGATTCGAAAAAGCAAGCATTACATGATAAAATGGCGAAGACATATTGTGTTTATCGATAAGTTTGGTGTCATTTTGGTAATAGGATACATATTGAAAATTAATAATTTAAATTAAGACAACTAATGAAATTTTATTCGATTATAGTATTGATAGCTTTGAGTTTTTCTGCTTGCCAGGAAGAAGTAAGTAAAGATAAGATGGCAATTTTGACTGGCGATTGGCGAGGAATTGTCTGGACAGTTAATGATGCGCCGTCGAGTAAGACGGCCCGCAGTGTCATCTTGCGATTCAGTCCAGATGGTCAGTATTTGGGAGATTTAGGCAGTGATCCCGAGCGTGGGCATTTTACGGTTATTGAGAATAAGTTGAAATTTACAAAAACGGATGAGACTAAATTCATCACTGTTATTGAACGGCTAGATCGGGATACGCTAGTTCTGAATTTGTCTCATCGTGGAAATCCTGAGCAAATTACATTCATACGACGTTATTGAGAAGGAGTACTTAGAGTTTCCACTATCAAAGGATACAAAACTTGAATAGGTAGTGGATATTCTAATTTTAAATCAAGACAGTGAAACATTCGCGGTTTTTTAATCGTTAGAAATGAGTGACCTTCGTTATTTTTTAAGGAAAAGACATTTAGGAACGCGAAATAAATAATTTTATTTTTTTGAGCGGATATTTAAGTAAGTGACCTTAAATAATCGATACTTTTGACAGAGGATATTTTTTGTTTAAAAATGCTCATTATATCAACATAAATCGCACTTTTAAAGCAAAAAATAGGAACGAAAACGCGCGCTCAAAAAAGTAACTTTATTTCATTCGCGTTACTTAAGAAGAGAAGAAACGGCGCGAACAAGGATTTTTATCAAAAATAAATAAATTGCTTCTTTTTAAAACCGAGGTCACCCACTTAATTTTACAAACAATACCAAACTGTTTTAAGCGATGATTATTACACAAGCAATACAGCGGCAGCAAGAGCGCAAAAACGAAAATAGAGCACGCTTCATGGCATTCTTGTTCTTATTGTTTTTGTTAGCAGTGCTGCTTTTTCCTTTCATTAGTTCAAAGTTAGAAACGGTTCAAAAATACGATAAAGTCATCATGATTCAGTTTGATGAGGAGTTTTTTGAAGCCCAAGCTTCGGCGGATAAATCATCGGCAGAAGCTGCACCTACGGGTGGAGATTCTGGGGAAGAAGCGGTAGAGGAAGTCGTAGAAGAAACGGTTGAAGAACCCGTAACGGAGGAGGTTGTGGAAGAAGCTGCGGAGGAATTTGTGGAAGAAACTGAGCCTATCGAAGAGCCAATTGTCGAAGATGAACCAGAACCTGTAGCGGAAAAAGCAATTGCGACCAACGACAATTCTGAAACGAAAATGACGGTGGATGAAATGATGAAGGAGATGGCTAAAAAGAAGGCGGCTAAAAAATCAAGTAGCAAATCCAATAGCGGTGATTCTGATAGCGAAGATGATGAATTGTCTGATTATTTTAAAAAGAATAAAGGCAAATCGACGGGAAGTGGCAAAGCAACTGGCTCTGGAAAATCCAACGCGAATGGTAACGGGAAATCTAAAACTGCAGGCGAAGGCACCTCTGGAAAATCTACGACGGGTAAGTCAAAATTGAACGGACAAGGCTCTGGCAGTGGTGGCGATGATTTTAGAGGTGACGGCTTGTTGACTCGAAAAGTGATTCGGCGTGCCAATGTGGAAAGCTTAATTAAAGAAGAAGGAAGACTGGTGATTAATCTTTGTGTGAATCGAGATGGCTCGGTCATTTTTTCAGAAGTCAATAAGCGAATGACGACATTGACAGATGCAAGATTATTGAAAGATGCAGAATATACCGCCTCTAAATATCGCTACGAAAAAGATTATTCTGCGGCAGAAAGACAGTGCGGTCGATTGACGTTTATTATTGAGCGAGATGATTTGGATTGACAGAGCGGTCAGAAGTCAGAACGCTGCGCTGTCAGAAATCAGAGAAAAAGACGAGCGTTTTAAGACTCGTCCAAAAAGAAGATGAAATAATTTCTTTTGTAATTTCTGACAATGAAATGGTCAGACTTCTGACCGCTCAAATCTTATGGTTTCAAAAATGGAGAAGGGTCAATCGCTTCTCCATTTTTTTGTACTTCATAATGTAAATGTGGAAGCGTAGATGCGCCAGTACTGCCAACCAAACCAATAATATCTCCTTTCCTTACCATTTGTCCAACGCCAACTGTTATCTCCGACATGTGCGCATACATCGTTGAAAATTTGGTGTCGTGTTGCAGGAGAACGTAATTGCCGTAGCCTTTTGAACTCTTTTCTGACTTGATAACTTTTCCATCAGAAGTCGCGTAAATCGGAGTGCCAATCTGGGCTACAAAATCAAGGCCTTTGTGCATTTTTTTTGTCATTTGAATCGGGTGTAGCCGTTTTCCAAAACCAGAACCTATTTCAAAACCTTCCGCTAAAGGCGACCGACTCGGAGGGTCTGCTTTTACTTCCAAAACAGCGGTCGTTTCAAATTTATTTTCTACAGGCAATTCATTCGTAGGGTTGGGTAAAAAAGCCCAAAACGAAATTGCTAAAAACATCAAACCTAATGCTAAAATAGATACTTTATTCATAATCAATTGTTTACGATTGTTTAAATTAAAAAAATGTTGTTCAATGTCTTGCATTTCATCTTCTTGAAAAGTATCGAAAGTAGTCTGAGAAGCGGTGTGAAAAAGAACGCCAGTAGCCATTTGATTTTCTATGTTACAGCAAAGGTGGTCGAGTAATTCTTCTTTCAGCGGCGCGTTTTGCAAAGGTGATTTATTCAATTTATTTTGGACAAATAAAAATTGTTTTTCGTTAAGCATTGGTCGCAGATTTTGGATTTAAAATTAAACCCATCACCTTGATGAAGGATTCAAATTCTGCCAACTTGGACACGGTTTCTTCACTTCCAGCAGGCGTCAAGGCGTAATACTTTCGGGTGCGACCAGAGACGACTTCTTTCTCGGTGATCAGTAGCCCTTTGGACTCCAATTTGTGGAGGGTAGGGTAGAGTGCGCCTTCGGTTAGTACCAATTCGGCGTCGGTTATTTCTTTTACTTTTTGCGTAATTTCATAACCATACATGCGTCCATTTTCTGAAAGTAACTTCAAAATAATGGTTTGCAAAGTTCCTTTTAAGAGTTCTTTTGAATACATAAGGCAAAGATACATTGTTTTCTTAGGTAT
>JBLHWU010000249.1:0-8591 GCA_047629355.1 Saprospiraceae bacterium
AAAAGTAAACTTTGATGAGCTTTGTTTCCCAATCCATTTTAAGCTTTTTTTTGAATGTCCTAATCCAAAATTAAGACTTCTTATGACATTGGGAAACTCTTTTTTAAACGCTTAATTCGCATATAATACAGATACTGTTTATTTAAAATCGTATTACCAGATTAAAGATTTAGAATTTTATTGGACTATCAGAAACGAGCTGAACGAGGTAGTTTTGGAAGATTCGGCTTTTATTGAACCGTTGCAAAATACACCGATGGAATTTAGCATAGAATATTAAAAAAATGAAAGAATCCTACAGAATTATTTTAAAAAAATATCTCCTTTGGTTTATTCTCGCCATTCCTGGAACTGCCATGTCAATTCGATTCCTATTAAATATTACCACCTATAAAACAGTCATGAATGGCACCGGTGAATTCTCTGCACGTTTGCTTATTATCACGCTAATTGCCACGCCATTAGCCATGATTTTCCCAAATGGAAAAGTAACCCGCTGGTTAGTCAAGAATCGGCGATATTTTGGAGTAGCTACCTTCGTGTATGCACTTGTACACACAATTTTTTATCTAAACGAAATTGCTTTTGGACAAATGATGAGCGATTTTTTTCAAGTTGCTATCTTGACGGGTTGGATAGCTTTTTTTATCTTCGTTCCCTTGGCCTTGACCAGTAATGACGCAGCGGTTAAGTGTATGAAAGAGACTTGGAAAAAGTTGCAACAGTGGGTTTATTTGGCAGCGGTGATGACTTTCGTGCATTGGGCATTGGTGCATTATCATTGGAAAGCGGCGGCGATGCATTTTGTGCCAGTTTTGGGGTTAGAGATTTGGCGTATTTGGAAAGGGAGGCCAAGGATTTGAAATGGTTATTTTAATTCAAAATTCAGGTTTAAAAGATTTGTTCCATAAGTTGACATTTGATTTAATTGCCTGATAAATTTCAAATTGCTCAACAGCCTGTTGCGCACACTTTAAATTTAAATCATCTGATTTTATTCCAAAATAATCATCAAATTTAAGTAATTCGAAATCAACAAAATATCCTAATTCTTTTGCTCTGATAATTGCTGTTGCTACTCTACAACCTGTTAGATATTTTTTTCATGTTTGGCTTCATACGGTCTATGATAATCATACCATTTCAAAGTTACATCAGTCAATTGCAAATTCGCCACCTCTTTAAGCAATTTCTGAAACCGAACTTGTTGGGAATCTCCTTGAATGGTTGCCATGTGCAATTTTTTAATCAAAAAACAAATCACTTCTTCCCCGCCATATCCAACGCCACATCCACAATCATATCCTCCTGTCCACCAACCATTTTCCGCTCTCCCAATTCCTGCAAAATCGCCCGCGTATCTAGTCCATACCGCTTCGCTGCCCGTTCAGAATGCAGCAAGAAGCTCGAATAAACACCTGCATAACCCAACGAAAGTGTCTCTCTATCCACTTGTACCGGCCGAGTTTGCAACGGTCGAATCACATCATCTGCCAAGTCCATCAATTGATACAAATCGCAATTTGGATGCACGTCCATCTTTTTTAAACAAGCAATCAATACTTCCAGCGGCGCATTGCCCGCACCCGCGCCCATACCTGCCAACGACGCATCAACCCGATTCGCGCCATGCTGATAAGCTACTATACTATTCGCCACACCAAGCGATAAATTATGATGACAATGAATCCCAACTTCCGTCTCTGGTTTCAAAACATCACGATACGCTTTCACGCGATCAATCACATCATCCATCATCATCGCGCCCGCCGAATCCGTGATATAGACACAATCTGCGCCGTATTCTTCCATCTTCTTCGCCTGTTCTGCCAATTTTTTCGGCTCATTCATGTGCGCCATCATTAAAAAGCCGCCGACGTCCATTCCCATCTTTTTCGCTGCTTCGATGTGCTGCGCCGAAATATCTGCCTCTGTACAATGCGTCGCAATTCGTACCGATTCTACGCCCAAATCTCTCGCTTTTTTCAAGTCATGAATCGTCGCGATACCTGGCAAAAGTAGGGTTGTCAACTTCGCATGCGTCAATTTTTCGGCAATACCCCCGAGCCATTCCCAATCGGTATTTGCTCCAAAACCATAGTTAAAGCTACCGCCCATCAATCCGTCGCCATGGCTGATTTCGATGGCATCGACTTTGGCTTTATCTAACGCCATTGCGATTTCCATGACCTGCTCTTTGGTATATTGGTGGCGGATGGCGTGCATGCCGTCGCGAAGGGTTACGTCTTGGATATAGAGTTTGTGTTGCATTTTATTCAATTTTGAAATGATTCAGGCAAAGATATTTTGTTTGAGGGAGTTATTTTCGTTTTTGAGTGAATTTATTTTGAGTGTACCCCAAACTTTTAGTTTGCGCTTATTCTATGATTTCAACTTTTAAATCAACTTATTACACGGGCGCAAACTAACAAGTTTGCGGTACACTCGCTTCGAAATGGTTATTTGTTACCTAATAATAATCAAATCTGCGCAAAAATCCACTCCCGTTCTACGACTTCGGAATCATTCGTTAGCTGCATTTTAAATTTCTTCACCGCCTCTCGGTCGTAAGGATTCAAATTCGCCAACTTCTTGATATACCGCAGCATATTTAAATAGTGTTTTTGATGATAACCAATGATTTTTTTCTTACGCAACAGCAAAATTCGGAAACTCGCCAGTAAATTATCCAATGCTTCCAATTCGCCCATTTCGTAATACATTTTCAGCAACATTACGCGACTATCCAAATTCAATAACAAATCACTATCGTCAATCTGTGCAAGCATCGGCATGGCTTTATCAAATTCTTTTGTCGTAAAATAGAGCCGAGCAAGGTTGTAATTTCGGTGCGCCTCTCGATATTCTGCTATAATAAAACCAGCGTATTCCCCAATAAACATTTTTACCCAGCCAAATTCTTTCAATTTTAGCCCCAAGGCAACGATATTTTTAAAGGCAAAACGGCTCAAATGACCGTCAGATAGCAGCGCTTTGGTTGCCAAACCAGTTTGATATAAATCGAAACTTTCTCGAATGTAGCGTTCTTCTCCCGTATTCAATTGTTTGATGCAAAAGTTGATGGCTAACAGTAAAAATGTCGTGCGTTCTTCCAAAGAAATTTCCTGCTGTTCTTTTTGCAATACTTTTCTAAATGCCCGAAAATTCGATTCTTTTCCATCAATCAAGGATTTATAACAATGATAATAAAGCGCAATAATTGGAATTTCAAGCATCGTACTGCCTTCTTCTATATATGCCAAAATTTCTGGTAAAAACGTGGTATCATAATCAATATTAGAAACCACTCGATGTGATTCCATAAGGCAAGCCAATCGCAGTTTGCTCGACACCAAATAGACATCCAATGATTCTCCAATGTGGGTCAAATTCTTTTTTCCGACTCTCTCCATGGAATCAATTGCCGCATATTTCTCGGATTCAATTTGATATTTCAAATGATAATAATCACGGTCGCGAGGTAACTTCGACAAACGGTTTTCGGCACGAATGAACACTCGGTTTAAAGAGGAATTTAAATTCTTTTGTCGTAAAACGGGCACAAGATGCAAATCCTGCTCTAAAGGTTTTTTCTGTAAAACTCTTTCCACCAAAAATTGCTCAATTTGTAAAGATAGTTGCGATTGCAAATGCCGCCACTTGGCATCATTAAATTTTTTATCGAAAAAAACATAGGCAAACGCCTTTTCTGGAGGCAACAAATCTTTCTTTTTTTGCTTTTTTGCGGCAAGCAACCATTCCCATAATTTCAATAAAATGTCTTTATGATTAAAAAATGGGCTTTTTAAAAACTTTGTACATTCTTTTTTCTCCACTCCAGTCAACGATTCAAAAACAGTAAGCAACTTATTATCAATCATTTATCATAAATTTTGTTTCTTTTACTTTGTGACAAATATACACTTTTGTAATTAGAAAAGGAGAAACAAGCAGTAATTTTGTGGTAGGAATTCTCGAAACTTGTTTTTGAATGGTTAAAAAGACGTTTTTCAGCTATTTAATGATAAGTTCAAAACAAAGTGAAATTGACCAACGAAGAGCGCGAACGCGAACAAATTATTCTATCAAAAATAAAATTATTTCAGACATGAATAAGAACATATTTCTATTTTTAACGAGCCTTTTTTTCCTTTTTGGAACAACTGCGACCGCACAAGGTTGGGAACGCCTGATTACTGATTTTGAGGACAGTAACACCCAAGAAGCCCGACGCGTTTTGCCTGCTGACAATGACAATTACCACGTCCTGCTAACGGGTGGCGAAAATATTTTGGCAAAAATTGGCAACTTTGGTATCGTGCAATCTTCCAGCATTTTTGCACCCAATCAAAGTGCCATCAATATGATTGCCACTGCTAACGATGAATTGGTGGTACTCTCTCAAATTGTAGACCCTGCAACTAACACTGCCAGTATCAATTTTTTTCGCTTTGATACCGATTACAATTTACTTGTTGAAACCAATATTGACTTACAACAACCGCGTGGCATTGCGAAATCGGACAATGGCGAATTTTGGTTGACAGGACTAAATGAAAATTTTCCAGCCAGCTCCTTTTTACAAAAATTAGATGCGCAAGGTCAACCTATCGGCCAGCCAGTTTACGATGGGTTTGAGTACTATTATCCGACCAAAATTTTACCACAAACCAATGGCGGTGCATGGGTTTTTGGCTATGCAAAAATTAATAATGTTGGACCTTACAAAACCATTATCAATGAATTTGACAACACCGGAAATCTGACCAATCAAATTATTTTTGGCAATCCTTCCAGTCAATTGTTGCCGAGAGATGCCATTCAGACTTCAGATGGTGGCTTACTAATCGTGGCATTTAGTGGACAAAGTATTACGACCCTTATCAAAATGGGCAGCAACGGCGTGGAAGAGTGGCGAGAAGATTACAGCTCCACTAATTTTCTTTCTCCAATGAAAATTGGTGAAAAAGCAGACGGTTCTGGTTATCGCCTACTTTACCGCGAATCCATTGCCGCCAATGAATCTGCGGGTATCGCTGAAATAGATTTATTAGGTAATTGGCTTAACAAACAGGAATTTGCAACGGATTATGTCAACCTTGGTCAGGATTTATTGCTTTTACCAAACAATGAAGCCGTGATAGCAGGATACAGAAATCGGCGTGCAGGCAGCATTTTTGTTGGTGAAAATTACCTGCCATATTTGATACATCTTGACCTTTCTGGCAATTCCTTGGAAAGTGCAATCTCTGGTACGGCGAGTAATGACGACAACGAAGATTGCTTGGCAGATGGCATTAATTTAGCGATTGGACGACGAGTTACAGCGTTTCAAAATGGCTATTCTATGGCTTCTACAACTGTTGATTCGATGGGGAATTACTTCTTGCCAACCAACGCTGGCAACTATAAGTTAGCGGTTGAATTACCGAATTTTCTCTGGAGTTCTTGCCAAGATTCTTTAGATATTGTGCTACCTTCAGTTGATACCGTTAACAATCAAGCGTTTGTGGTTGCTTACAATAATGAGCCGATGGACAGCATTTCTGGCTACGTTTTTCAAGACTACGACCAAGATTGTCTGCGCGATTCTTTTGAGACCGTCGGTTATGGTAGTTGGAATGTATTTTTGACACTATACGAAGATGGCAACAATGAAACTTTTCAGGAAACCACCGATACGACGGGCTATTTTTCCTTTACCAATTTGACTGGTTTTACCAATGGTGCAAACGCTTTAGTTTATTTTGAAGCACCAATCGGCACGGGCTTGAATTGTGAATTTCCTTGTATTCAAGAAATAGAACTTGGACCGTTTATAGGCACTGATTTTACGGTGAATAACGGCGTAAGTTGTGATACCTTACCATTTTGCCCAATCATGGATGTCTATTTGGCAACTGACGAAATTCGCCCTTGCATGGAGGAAGAATATCATATTAATTATTGCAATATCGGAGGAGAAACTACCGAAGATGCGTATTTGGAATTCACGTTAGACGAAGCTTTAATTTTCAACGGCAGCAGTATTCCGTGGACAGTGCAAAATGGTAATATTTATACTTTCGAATTGGGTGATTTGTTATCCAATCAATGCGGTGGTATCGTCATAGATTTTTTCACACCTTGTGATATTGAAGTAGGCGCGACGTTTTGTTCGGAAGTTTACGCATATCCGGATTCTACTTGCTTTTCAGCAGATGAAGAATGGGACGAATCAGAGATTAAATTGAGTGTTGATTGTCTTGGCGATAGCGTTAAATTTAACATTGAAAATATCGGAATAGGCGATATGTTGACGCCGCTCGAATACATCGTGATTGAGGACAATGTGTTGTTGCATTCTCAACAAATTTTTCAATTGCCAGCGGGCGGAATTATGGAAAGAACGTATCCAGTCAATGGCTCATTTTATCGAATGGAAGCAATGCAATCTGTAGGTTTCCCTGGATTTGATACACCGATTACGTGGATTGAGGGTTGTGGTGCAACGGGTAATTTTGAGTTTGGTATTGTCAATCAATATCCTTTGGGCGACGAGGATAGCTGGCACGACATTTTCTGTTTGGAGTCCACCAACTCTTACGACCCTAATGATAAAAATGGCTATCCTTTGGGCGTTGGTGACCAAAATTTTATTGACCAAAATGAGCCATTAGAATACCTAATTCGCTTTCAAAATACAGGGACAGCAGATGCCTTGGTTGTAGAAATCAGAGATACCCTTGCCGTTGATTTATTGAGTGCTTTGACTGTCCGACCGGGTGCAGCTTCGCATGCTTATACTTGGGATATGGAAGGCAATGGCGTGGTCGTTTTCCGATTTGAAAATATCAATTTGTCTGCTGAACTATTTGATGAAGAAGGCTCGAAAGGCTTTGTGCAATTTACAATAGAACAAGCGCACGATTTGCCGATTGGTACAGAAATTAACAACACCGCTGCGATTTACTTTGACAACAATGCACCCATTATTACCAACGAAACGCTGCATACAATTGGCGATGACTACTTATCAACTTGGTTGCGGGAAATTCCTAAAAATCAGTTGCAGGAAGTGACTGTTTTTCCAAATCCAGCTAATGATTTTATTTCGATAAATGTGGAAGGATTGGACAATCAGGAAGTGTTGCAATTCGAACTATATGATGTTTTAGGAAAGCAGGTAATGAATGTTTCTTTTGAAAATAGAGATGCGGATATTGAGTTAAATGCTTTGGCTACGGGAAGTTATTATTTTAAAATTTATCAGGATGAAGTAGTTGTTGGAGTTGGGAAGGTTTTGAGATTTTAATACGGAAACCGAAGGGAGTTTGAGGGATAAAAGTGGTTTATAAAAACCGCTTTTATCTCTCAATAACCTCACCCGCGTTGCTTACGGTAACGCACATTATGTTTTTTAGAAGCTCGAAAATTTTCCAATTTTCGAGCTTCTAAAATTTAAATTTGCTTAGATTACAGGGTGTTTAAGCAGCTGCCATCGCCACCAACTTCTCCCCCGTCGCCAAAGCCGCACTCGTCATAATGTCCAAATTACCAGCATATTCCGGCAAATAATGCCCCGCTCCTCGAACTTGTAACAGCACCATTGTTTTCAGCCCATGCCGATGTCCCAATCCTTCAATAAACACCGCTTCACTTTCTGGAATATCTTCAAATTGAACCTCTTGATGCAACGTATAACCCGGTACATATTTCTGTACTTCCTTAACCATTTCATGAATGCTTTCCCGAATTTTCTCCCGGTCACCTTGTTCGCTCAACGTAAAAACAGTATCCCGCATCACCATCGGCGGCTCGGCAGGATTGAGGACAATAATCGCTTTTCCTCGGTCTGCACCACCTACTTTTTCGATGGCTTCAGAGGTCGTTTCCGTAAACTCATCAATGTTGGCGCGCGTCCCTGGACCTGCAGATTTACTCGCAATCGACGCAACGATTTCACCATAATGCACCTTCGCCACTCGATTGACCGCCGCAACCATAGGAATCGTCGCTTGTCCGCCACAAGTAACCATGTTGACATTTCTAACATCAATATTCGAGTCAAAATTAACGGGCGGTACAAGGTACGGCCCAACTGCTGCGGGCGTCAAATCAATCATCCGTTTGTCAGGAAATTCCTTAACATGCTTCCAATTGTACAAATGCGCTTTAGCAGAAGTGGCATCAAAAACGAATTTAATGTCTTTCCATTCAGGCATCTTAATTAAACCTGTAACACCTTCGTGTGTCGTAGCAATACCCATACGTTTGGCGCGCGCAAGTCCATCAGACTTTGGGTCAATACCAACCATAACAGACATTTCTAAAATGTCGGAGGTTCTGATTATTTTTATCATTAGGTCGGTGCCGATATTACCGGGGCCGATTATTGCTACTTTTGTTTTTTGCATGAAAATCTTAAATTTATAATTTTCAAAAAAATCAAACTGGAAATCAAAATAGTCTAGTGCTTCATTTTTGATTAATATTTTGATTAATTCTTATTAGTAAAAACGATTCAATAACTTGGGCCATTATGCTTGTCCTTTTCCCTTCTAAAAAACACAAAAAATAGTTCCGTAACGAAGGCTATGCAACGATTTTTT
>JBLHWU010000250.1:0-8588 GCA_047629355.1 Saprospiraceae bacterium
TTTTCGATAGTTTTCTTTTAAAAATCGTTGCATGGTCTGCATCACGGAACTATTTTTAAGAGGAAAATAGCGGAATAAAGATGTTTTCAAATTACCCCAATAAATAGTGTCACTTACTTAAGTAACACGTGGTAATTAATCGGGTAAAATTTTTAGACAAGATTTTTTCGATAGTTTTTCTTTAAAAATTCTTGAATAGCCTGTGTTATTGAAGAATTTTTAAAGGGAAAATAGCGAAAAAAGACGTTTAAAAATTACCGAATTAATTGCTACGCGTTACTTAATAACATTTGCACCACAAGATTGAGCCAGCTTTGGGCAGTAAGCCCAAATTCATTCCTCAAAAATACCCAGCCCGCCACCTACGGCAGCGGAGAGAGGACTTAATTGAGCGAAAGTGAGCAACAATAAACGTATGGTATTTATCTCTATTGCTTTACTATTTTTTGAACCTTTAGTATATTATTGGTCTTGTTCAAAACCTTTATAAAATAGAGCCCTTTTGGTAAGGTCGAAGTGTCGATTGTATGCGTAGACTTACTTGGATTAATTGTTCGATAAATGCGCCCTAAAGAATCAAATATTTCTATCTGAGATGTACTCAAATTTCCTTTTATTGTCAACTCATTTAGAACGGGATTTGGAAAAATTTGAATCCCATTCTCATTGACAAGAATATCTTCATTTGCAGAAATCACATCAGGATTAAAGAAACCAAAATCAATGGTATTATTTCCACTAGCATCGTAATCAAAATAACAATTAAATGGGTCACCATCATCCAAAGGCTCTTCATCTGATGTAAGCGTGACAATGCCAGCCATAATATCAGAAAAAGGATTTCCAGAACCATTGTTATCTAAATCAATATCATTGTCCGCGTTGGATACAAAGCCAGCTGTAGACTCAAATCCTTCTAGTGGCTCACCAGGACCCCAATTATCTACACTCCATACAAAGACAATATAATTTCCTGGTTGCAATCCCGAAAATTTATAATACCCTTCATCATCCGTTACCTGAACGCCTCCAAAGCCTGACCCGTCAGGGATACCATCACCATCTGAATCACGCCAGATAACGAGCGAAACGCCTGAAATACCTGGTTCATTTGGGTCGTTAATTCCATCCATATTATGGTCGTTCCAAACTCTGTTTCCAATCGAAACTATGCCTGGTGATATCTGTTCCTCACAATCTCCGTAACAAAACGCCATGTCATTTATTGCCAAGATCATTTCATTACCTATGTCTTTTCCTATATTTAAAAAAGTAAGTGCATTATTATTATAATGATAAATAGCATTCTCAGGTGATACTGCCAAATTGAAATAAGACTTTTTTGTCTCTACAAAACCTACTTTGCCGCCATAAATGGTATCATTACAGCCTACATTTTCTTGGGCAAAAGAAACGACATTTTGCATATCTTGAACCCAAAGATCGTCCGTTAATTCAAATCCTCCTTGACCTGAATTGGCAATAACGACAGGAAGATTTGGCGTGCCTAAATCATTTCTTACATCATTTACTAAATGATAAAGGTTGCTTTCATATTCATTCAAAAACAGGTCAGATTCTCCATCATTCCACCCTTGGAACCAAGCAAATCCTGAAATTTCGAAGTCAGTTACACCAATATCCGGAAATTCGGTTCCTAAGTTTTGCGTAACGTCCTGAACAATTTGAATCATCGAATTGTAAAACGCGCCTGTTTCGCCTCCAGCAGATGGCGGACGGAAATCAACGGCAAGATTCTTACCACCCCAAGCCGTTTTGATGATTAATACGGGGTCATCATAATATTCATCAAGTTGGTGTGCAAACATTAGCTCTGCACCAATTAAATTAGGATTGGCGCCTTGACCAACCGTTACATTTGTTCTAATCGTATCTCCATTTTTAGCAAAATATAAGGACGCACCTTCCAAGGTATTCCAATTACCTATTGCGCCTATTTCCGACCAATTCCCATCGACATCATTTTGAATGACATCAATCAAACTTCCTGGATCATTCTCAGAATCTTCGATAGTACCATATCCTTCCATATTAGACTGTCCAGCTAAAATAAAAACGCGGACTTTACTTGGGGTTTTTTCTTGTCTAGTTACAATAGGCACATAACCAATTTCTAAGCCCACAGGTGGTTGAACGATTGCTTCTGAATCAATCGTAGCTATATCTCCAATCAATGGAGCTGCCATATACTCATCCGTATGACTCCAATTCGAATGAATGAGCTCCACCCGACTTTGCATATCAGCACGCATATCAGCGGGAAGATTTGCATGTATTATTGCAGGTTGGTCAACAAAGCGATACCAATAATAGGTAACTGTTGAACCATCGCCTAAATCAGCTTGGAATGGCCCAGCTGTTGGCCCAGGACTGTTCCAAGGACCATTGGGATCTTGCCATTGACAATCTGGATCTAAAGGTGTCAAATAAGTTATTTCACTTCTTGGCGATGTAGGTACTTCCGTATTTACCAAATTGGTAGCAGTCGGAATAACATCTTCAGTTACTGACAGCCATTTACTATCTGAATCAAGTTTAAAATATTCAGGAAGAATAAACTTACCATCCTCTTCATAAACAGTTTCTAGGTCAAATTCATAACCCATTATGTTTTCATTTTGCTGAACATTATTGATATAATTTAAATCAATTTCATGCTCTATACCACCTGAGTCCGTTCCAGAAATTTCACCTACCATGGCACCACCATTATTAATAAATGAAACATCATATGTTCCAGCAGCGTTTATTCCTGGTTGGACTATAGCTCCACCATTGAACCAAGATTCCATATCATTCCAAAGTGCATTTTGAGCGTAGACCGAAATTTGATTTAAAATCATGGAATTGTCTTCATTGCTCGCCGGAAATTGTAATCTTTCTATTTTGGCATAAGAATTACCGTCACTGTCTTCAGAAATTAATGCTGGAGACTCTGCATGTTCGATACCAAAACCTACGTTCGGATTTGAAGGTCTAGAGTCTAAAAACAACCCTTCTAAAGAAGGATCCTCCAAAACCGGTTCAGTCCAGAAGGTTGGTAAAAAGAAGGTTGCGGGTCCTTTAAAGTTTGTTGTATTTAAAAATAATGTCCAACATTGATTTCCTGTTTCGATATCTTCACCATTTGTTTGCGACATTGGATCAGTCAATGGCAATGGCGTATAACCGTATCCAAGCATTTCGCCATTTAAACTTTGCGCCATGTTTAACCCATCTGGCGCAAACAACAATTTATTTGACAATTGAGCAACACCATACTTTCCGCCAGGTGTACTCCAATCTCTTTGTCCATTTGGTAACAATCCCGTTTTTCCTGCACCAGGCCCGTTTGCCCACGCATAAAAATTAAAAGAAACGCCACCCATTATATACTTGGGTATTTTTGTGCCGAAACGCGTATCGTGCCACCAGCCTAAGCCTCCTTCTATTGTTGTGTAAAATTGATTCGGTTCATCACCCGTTAGTTGCGTTGTCAGCCAACAACTTCCTAGTCCCATTTGAAAATTCTGTGGTCCAGGATAATTTTTGAATATGGGCCATGCCGCACTATACATTGTATATCCCGAGCCATAGGTCTGGTCAGTTACATCTTCTGTTGAAATCCAAGTAAATCCTGTTCTCTGCGCATTAACTATTTGAGCATCGGCTTTGTAACCTAAAGTCGAAAAGAGCACAATAAGCAGAATTGTAGCGAACGGAAAATTCATAATATGGCGTTTAATTGTAATAACAAAAAAATTATCTTTGCTGAATTTCATTTGATTATAGGTTGGAAGCAATTAATATTTTTTTTACTAAAACCCGAAGATAAAGTAATACTTTATAAAATATTCGCGTCTAAGCTATATCTTTCTATTTGTCGCAAAATTGTCTTTGCTCGCTTCTAATTCTCCCTCAAGCCTCTCTCCCCAGCCGCCTTCGGCGGCAGGCTAGGTATTTTTGAGGGATAAAACAGTTTTGGAAAAACCATTTTATCTCTCAAACTCCATTCTTTAAAACATCATTAGAATCGTCAGTTATTTATGAAGCGAAGCACTACGCATTTGACAGGGCTATTTTCCTCTTCTCTAAGCTATTTGCATTGTCATCAAGTCCAAATAACATTTGAGTAGGTGTAACAATGTAAAGAATACAATTCAGACAACGGGTTACTCCCTTACTTTAATCTCGATTAGTTCTTTACGGCTTCCCGTAATTCTTTCTTCGATAAATCCTCTTATCTGTTTTTCTCCTTGGAAAGTTTCCTTTAATTGTGAAGTTTTGATTTCTATCAAATCCACTGCTGCAATTAAACTATCGAGACTGCTTTGTATTTTCCAAGTACCGAGTCCAAATTGAAATATTTTTTGCGAATCCTGTCCCTTAGGTTCTAAATCAATAATCAACGTATCTGATGCGGTAGGTTCAATAAACTTATAACGATAATCTCCTTTTTTGAACACAACCATAACCGTTGCATCAGCATTCGTTTCATTAGTCACTAGTATCGTTTGTGCAGGATCACAGGATACAAAAGTTAATAGCAAAAGGAACAATCCTGAGTTTTTAATCAAAGTCAATCTATTGTTAAATATTTCCATTCTTTTATTTTATTTTTGATAAAAAATAACTTGGGATATATACACTGATTCGCATAATGCCTGCTCACAACAAACTTCTTCCACAAAAGTATCCTAAAAATCAAAATGTACTTGTGGCAAGCTGGACATCAGAATGAGTTGGAGAGACTTAGTAACGGTAAAGTAATAAGTCCGCCAACTAACAACGTTTATTTTGTTCTTTTTCTCCATTTCGGTCGAAATGACAAAAGATGTTTACTTTTTAAACAGGAATTATCTCTACATAATGACTGTTTCAAAAGTGGAAAATAAGGACAAAAAAAATACTTGGTAGTTGGCGGAGTTATTTTTTTACGGTTACTTAGTACCGTGTAAAATAAATTTCATTGCATTTTTACAAGGGGATTTTAAGAGGTGAAAACGGTTTTTACAAAACCATTATTTTCCCTCAAACTCCCTTTGCTAAAACAAGAACAACCTTATGCTTCACTGGATTCGTCAAAGAACCATAAACTTAATTATTTCCTCTCCAATTTTCAACAAATATAAATTTGGTGGTAATGCTGATATATCAATTATTTGTTGCCCCGGTTTAACAGTACCAGACTTCAATTTTTTACCAGTGATTGAAATAATGGCATAATCATCAATTCCAGAGGAATTAATCTCTATTTGAAGATAATTCTTGGCTGGATTTGGATATACTTTAATCCTCTTGTCGGGTTCAACTAAGTCAATAGTAGAGGTAGTTTGCCAACTCTTCTTAAAAATCCAAGCCATATTTGTTGAGGTATTTCCATTCGGGTCAAATCCACCGAAATATAATCCATCATCATTCTCAAAAGGAGAAGCAACATAACATCTATTGGCAACCAATGCGGTATCACTTTCACCTACGGGTCCATTTATTTCCTCCAAAGAATACGCCATTTCCTGATCACGTATCACAAATACGCCTCCTCGATAATACCCATTCCATGTGGGATAATTGCCCCCTGAAATCAATGCTTGAACTCCTATAATATGGTAAGTTTCATTGGTTATTGAATCCTCAAATTCATAAAATTCATTATATGCTCCGATGGTATAATCGACCGTAGTGCCTGGTAGATAGTCCTCCATCAATTGGGCAATCTTGGCTTCATACACTCTACTAAACCCACCATTATCATCAGGTTCAAGCCGATATATAACACCTTTTGACTGACTATTAGGACACCACATCAACAAAAGGGCCTCCCCATTTCCATTGGGATTAGGAATGGTTGTTAAACCTCTAATTCCACCAACTGCAGAGTTAATATTTGTACTTAAATCGCTGAAATCATGAGCGACTGAATAAGTTGGTTCAACACCATTATTTCTACTATAAAGCTTATTACCAGAGGAGAAATACAAGGTGTTGTTCGCAATTGCCAGACCCAAAGGCCTGATATTTATAGATCCCAATTCAGGAGATGCATTCCATTGTATTTTCCCCGTAATGTTTGGACTATAGACCCCAGAAAAAATGCCTTGGGTTCCGACAGAAACAAAAATTTGTTCTTTATTGGTGATTGGGTCATAATACACTTGAATATCACGAATAGAATAATTTTCGCCCGCTGGGAAACTTCCTTGAAAAATTAAGGCTTGTTCCCAAGTACCATTGCTATCATTTCTTGTGAAAGCTCGCGCTTTTACGGTACTGGTAATAAAATTAGGCGAATAAGCTGCTGTGATTAATACCGTATCTGGGGTAGGCAATAAATCTCCTTGGGCATCCCTTGTGAAAATTACTTGTTTCAATACCTCAGGTCGGAGATGACTTGCTCCAAGATTTAAATCTTCCGCCCAATTTTCATCGGCATTGTCCAAACGTATTATCTGTCCCCAACCTATATTAACATTACTTCCACCATACCAGATATTAGTTTCATCCTGCCAATAACCTACAGAAGCATATAATTTCTTTTTGTGACTGACGAGTTGCAATACCTCAGACCCGCCCAAAAACTTACCATTTAAATCATTAGTGCCTGCACTAAATGACTTCTGCCATGTTTGTGCGTTTAACGTATTAAAAAACCCGAAAAGGGAAACTACTATTAGCGTTAATATAGGCTTGATTATTTCATAATGTGACTTCATAAGTCTATCGTTTAATTTCATGATGTTTGAAGTGTACTTTCTGAAAGATTGCTCCGCGCTAGCCCAGTCGCAGATATTTTAAGTTTATAACCATAGCCGTCAGGCTAACAGCTTAATAATTTGCCACGATGATAATTCTGGCGGTTGTCCTTTAGGTTTTCGGACATCCTTTTTAGCTCTTTTTATCAAAGAATTAGCTATTCTATCTACCCATCGCATTAATTTATTCCCTTTTTGCAAAAGAGCATCTGCTAATTCAGAAAGTTTATTCTTAACGATTTTTGCCACTTTCATTGGACTTAATTCAAACTCACTTTCATCCCACAAAAACTGTCCAAATTTATTGTGAATATGTAAAGATAACAAAATCGCAATTAATTTAGAATAGATATAGCATTTAAATCATTAGTGATGCGTCTGTAAAAAAACAGACGCTGTAATTATTTGTTTTTCAGTGTTTTGTAGCGTTTTTTTGGATTTTGGGACTTGAAAAGAAATACCTTGTAGCTAAAATAGCTATGTATCAAGGCAAATATGTTTTCGCCCAAATTATGGAAATCGTTTCTCGCTACGAGTTTGAGAAATGCGTTACTCGTTATAAAGGAAACAATAACTTAGTTCATTTTAAATGCTGGCAACAATTTCTGTGCATGGCTTTTGGACAATTAGCTTATCGAGAAAGTATTCGCGATATTTTCAATTGTTTAAATGCTCATAAAAAGAAAGCGTATCATCTGGGATTAAAAAATTTAGCTGATGCGACCACCTTGACACGCGCCAATAAAAATCGCGATTGGCACATTTGGGCAGATTTCGCAAAACATCTTATTTCGGTTGCTTGTCCATTATATCTCGAAGATAATGATTTCACTTTGGATTTAGACAACACCGTTTATGCTTTGGATGCTTCAACAATAGATTTATGCCTGAGCGTTTTCAAATGGGCAAAGTTTCGTAAAGAAAAAGGCGCAGTTAAACTCCATACTTTAATGGATTTACGCGGTAATATACCCGCATTTATTGACACTACAGATGGTAAAGTCCATGATGTCAAAGTTTTGGATAAACTGGATTTTGAACCTGAGGCATTCTATATAACTGACAAAGATTATTACGATTTCAGGCGTTTATTTAAAATAAATACCGCCCTTGCTTTTTTTGTGATTCGTACTAAGAAAAACTTGACGTTCAGGCGAATTTATTCTAACAACGTTGATAAAAGGACTGGTTTGAGATGTGACCAAGTTATTAAACTCACAGGTTACAAATCTCAAAAAAGCTATCCTGATAAATTGCGGCGCATCAAATATTACAATGCTGAAAAAGCGAAAACCTATATTTTTCTAACGAATAATTTTCAGGTAGACGCTTTGATAATTGCCGAATTGTATAAAAACAGATGGCAAATCGAGTTGTTTTTCAAATGGATTAAGCAACATTTGAAAATCAAAAAGTTTTGGGGAGAATCCGAAAATGCGGTTAAAACACAAATTTGGATTGCCGTCTGTGCCTATTTGATTGTTGCAATTTTCAAAAAACAACTCAAAACAGACCTCAGCCTCTACAATATATTACAGATTTTGAGTGTCTCCCTTTTTGACAAAACCCTTGTGAATCAGTTACTTATGAATACCGATTTACAATTTGAAGATACATCTGTTCATAAACAACTGAATACCTTTGAGTTATGACGCATCACTAATGGTATTCCATACTACTATACATCAGTCATACTACTATACATCAGTCATACTACTATACATCAGTATATTGTTATGAATTAATTTGTTGATTATCAGCACTTTATGTTTTGACCCAAAGGGGTTGAGAATATGCCTTCAATGATTGGACTAAGAATCGAATAAAGGTTTTCAA
>JBLHWU010000251.1:0-8545 GCA_047629355.1 Saprospiraceae bacterium
TGGCTTAACCCTGAATTTTCGCTTTCATCCTCGATGAAACAGAATTTTATGCGGTAATGACGGTCTTTTTTTACTTTTTCAGTTGTTTTTTTGTTCGGGTTTTGTTGTGTGAAAAATTCCACTTATTTTGTCGTTGGGAAAGATGGCGTAGGAATGCCTTAATTTTAGTACCAACTAAATATAGCAAAAAAATAGCGGCGTTTCGACCAGAAAGCCAAACTCCTAACAAGCTCTTAGTAAAAACGATTCAATAACTTGGGCCATTATGCTTGTCCTTTTCCCTTCTAAAGAATTCAAAAAATAGTTCCGTAACGAAGGTTATGCAACGATTTTTTGAATTCTTTAGAAGAAAAAATTACGGCGCATTATGGTCCAACTTATTAAATCGTTTTTTTTTATGAAAAGGAATAGCATTTTTTAGAAAAATTTATACAAATGAGAACCACAAAAAAAATAGAAGAAGAAGTCTTCCATAAAAGATATTTGATAGGTTTCTTCTTTTATTTCCTCTGTTGTTTTAATCTTCTAGGGCAGGAAGTACTTAATTATCCTACTCAAAAAATGGAGTGGATGGAGGAGGAGAATGATACCTTAAGACTGCAAGAAGCTTATGGTCTCATGATTCGCTCCTTGGATTTTCAACCAGACTTGGCTATTTATTATATAGAGGAAAGCATCAGGCTTTCTAAAAAGCTAGGATTTACGTTTCTAGAGATAGACCATAAAGCGTCACTCGTCTATTTTTTGTCGTTAACTTATAGGTTTGATGAGGCGTTTAACCACTTGTTGGAAGCACAAAAATTGCTTAATACTATTCCTGCCACAAAATCGGCGTCCGCTTACGAAAAACGACACTATTCCGCCAAGACCAACCAATCCCTAAAAAGTACGCAGGACATAAAATGGATAGCCGAAGCCTATGTCCATTATTACGCTGGTTTCTTAAATGCGTCCCTCGGTGACTCAGAATTACAACTTTACGATTTTGAACAAGCCTTATATATCCGAGAAAAAAAATTAGGATTGACCAATTCGGCATCCGAACTTTTTCTCGTCGGAGATGCCTATCTAAGAATGGATAGCCTGGTTAAAGCCATGCATTATTTTCAGGCATCCATAGAAGATTATGGGACTGCAAACATGAGACGTTACGAAGCCGCCCCACTTAATGGAGTAGGGCAAATTTATCTGCTGCAAAAAGAGTATGTTTTGGCAGCCTCCTATTTTAAGCAAGCCCTAGAAAGCACTAAAACGTATAATAATTACAGGTATCAAATTGCAGTACTCATCAATCTATCAAGATTGTATGTTGAGCAAAACAAGATTAAAGCAGCTAAAAAAATGGCTAATCAGGCGATTGCCTTATTAGATAGTAGTGGAATAAAAAGCACCGTCATTGCGGCTGGCGTTACGGATGCAAGAATTCATCAGGCTTACCTTATCTTATCAAAATGTCTGCAATCAGAAAATAAAATTGATAGTGCTTTAACGATTGCGTCATTGGGTTATCAAATGAAAGATAGCCTACAAACGACTGCTCAGTTCTACAAAAAGCAATTTCACAATGCAGTATTAAAAGAAAATCTCCAAAACCGAGATATAGAGACCAGTCGTGTGGCTAATCAGAACACCCAACGGCTTTATATATTTTTTGTGGCTTTAGGTTTGCTTTCCATCATAGCAGTTTTACTCTATCGGAACAGCCTTCAAAATCAAAAATCCAATCGAATCTTGAGCCAACAAAAACAGGGATTGAAAGAATTGAATGATTTTAAAACCCGCTTTTTTACGAATATTACGCACGAGTTTCGGACTCCACTGACCGTGATTATGGGCATGAGTGACAACCTCAAAAACAACCCACAAGAGAAAAAGCTCATTCAACGCAACAGCCAAAACTTGTTGCGCCTAATTAACCAGTTGTTGGATTTATCCAAATTAGAATCGGGTAAATTGGATTTGAATTTAGTCCACCGAGACCTTATCGTTTATTTGGAATACTTGACCGAATCCTTTTATTCTACGGCTACCCAAAAGAACATTCGCTTAGTTTTTCACTCCGAAGAAAAGGAAGTGTGGATGGATTACGATGAGGAGAAAATCCAGCAAATCGTTTATAATCTTTTATCGAATGCCTTGAAATTCACGCCCAAAGCTGGAAGGATTATTTTTCACGCGAACAAGGTGGTGCAGGATGGAGAACCTTTTTTGAAACTAAAAATCAAGGACAACGGGATTGGGATGCTACCCGAACATACGGAGCGCGTGTTCGACCGATTTTATCAAGTGAACGAAGCGGATACCAAACCTTCCGAAGGCACGGGCATTGGTCTGTCTTTGACCAAAGAACTCGTCGAACTGATGCACGGGCGGATTGAGGTAGAAAGTCAACTTAGCGAAGGCTCGGAATTCACTTGGTATCTTCCCATTGAAACAAGGCATTCGAATGCTTCGGTTGCCTTAAATGGAAAAAATGCTGCAAGGCCATATCAACATCCAACTTTGACCAATGCGATGGACTTCACCGACGTTCAACAGGAAGCTATGGAGGAAGAGGAAATCTCCACTATTGCTGCTTTCCCTGATTTATTAATCATCGAAGACAATTCCGACATCATTACTTATATCCAATCTATTTTAAAAAATAGCTACAATATCCAGACGGCAAATAATGGAAAGTTGGGCATCGAAAAGGCCCTTGACCTGATTCCCGACATTATCATCAGCGACGTCATGATGCCCGAAAAAAATGGTTATGAAGTCTGTGAACATTTAAAACAGGATGAACGAACCAGCCATATCCCGATTATTTTATTAACCGCAAAATCTACTCAATCTGACAAAATCGATGGTTTGAAACATGGGGCAGACGCTTATCTTACCAAACCTTTTAACAAAGAAGAATTGCTCGTTCGCCTTCAAAAGTTAGTAGAGATTCGTCAGCAATTACAAATCCGCTACGTGAATAGCACCCTTGATGCATCTTCCCCAATTATTGTCCCTTCGATAGAGGATTTATTTTTACAAAAACTCCAAGAACAAATTCAACTCCACCTCAACGATACGGAATTTGGAGTGCCTCAATTAGCTGATAGTGTCCAGCGGAGTCAAATGCAACTCTATCGCAAACTCAAAGCGCTGACCGATAGAACTCCTTCGCAATTTATCCGCTCCTACCGCCTCCAAAAAGCATTAACATTACTCCAAGCAAGGGAATTAAATATCTCTGAAATCGCTTACAAAGTTGGATTTTCTGACCCCAGTTATTTTTCCAGAATGTTTCATAAAGAATTTGGAAAGAATCCAAGCCAGTTTTTAAATAACTAACAATCAGTTATTTAGTACGTATATTACATAACCTTGTAAGATTTGTCCTATCATTTTTTCTCCTCTTGTAAGATATGTTCTGGACTTTGTAAAATAGATGAAAGCCATTTCTACGACTTACCCACATCTTTACACCATCAAACATATTTAGTTTTTAAGTTCAAAACGGTCTGACATTTTCCTAAAGAATTTTCAAGCTAAATCTTAAAAATCAAAATGAACAGAAGATGTTTGGTTATTAGCTAAGAGTGGTATGTCCTCGTTCAGCCTTTGACCAAACCTCCGATTAATGACTTTAATTAACTCGTGGTTCGCCACAAAAAAACATTAACAATGAAAACAACCACAACAAAAAACATACTCTTCTTGACTGCATCGACCCTCCTGTTTATTCCCAACCTTTTATCTCAAGGTTTATACGACACAGATACGCTTCGGAGTATTTACCTCGACTTTGAAAATCCTGATTGGAATACTACCCTGACTGACAACTGGTTTATCCAAAACGGAGAACGAGAATTGGCTACGCTGGAAATGGACGGCATTACTTATGACAGTGTGGCTGTTCGATACAAAGGAAATGCGACGTTTTTTCTTGCTGATGATAATAACAATCCCAAAAAACCGCTCAACATCGACATGAATGATTTCATAGACGACCAAAATTTGTTAGGCTTAAAAAAAATCAAATTAGCGAACAGCATTTTCGACCCGTCCGCTTTGCGAGATGTATTGGGTTTTCAAATTTACAGAAATTATATGCCGGCTCCGAAAGCTAATTGGCTGAAAGTATATATCGAAGGAAACTATATCGGTCTTTATCCCAACACGGAAGCTATCAATAAGCAATTTTTGACCAAGCATTTTGATTATAAAAAAGGAGTATTGTTCAAGTGCGACCCTGACTCACAATACGGTTCTTCGACCGCTTGGAAATCAGCAAATTTAGCTTGGTACGGTTCGGACAGTACCGCTTATTATGAGCGTTATGATTTAAAATCCGATAACGGTTGGGCAGAGTTGCTCAATCTTATGGACATCCTTAATAACTCGCCGGAGGATTTAGAATCTGTCTTAAACATCGACAGAGTACTGTGGTACTTAGCGACTTCAACGGTCATTGCAAATTTTGATTCCTATAATGGTTTTTACATGCACAACTATTATCTCTATTTGCACGAAAACGGTTTGTTTCAAATTCTCCCCTGGGATGTAAGTGAGTCCTTTGTCGGAATATTGCTCGGTGCCGGCGGATTGGGAGAAGCCAGTTACGAATGGGATATTTTTAATGAAGGAGACCCTTTCGGGGAAAATCGTCCGTTGGTCGATTATGTTGCGGACCACCCGATTTACCGAAAACAATATCTGGCACATATCCGCACAGTGATGCAAGAAGTGCTGAATGAAACGGAATTATTGAATACTTGTCAGGACTTGCAGGCATCCGTTGCGGTAGCCGCGGCGGCTGATTACAACGCCTTATTCGGATTAGGAAATATCTATTTTGCATCTAATGTCACAACTGATTTGAATGCTTTCGGTCTAAACGTTGCGGGTATTATGTCAACGGTTGAAAAAAGGAAAGCGTATTTGGAAGGTCACCCCGATGTAAGTTTGTCCCCGCCGACTATCAGTCAGGTTAATCGTAGTGTTCAATTTCCTCAGGCAGATGAGCAGGTAGGGGTTTCCGCCCTTATCGAAAACGGAACAACGGTTGACTTAATGGTTACCTTGAATGAGTATGCGTCTCATTTTGAAGTAATCGAAATGTCGGATGACGGTATGCACGGAGACGGCGAATCCGGAGACGGCATTTACGGCGCATTTATCCCTTACACGGATTTAGATACTGCGGTAAAGTATTATATACGCGCCCAAAATTCGGAGGCAATGATGCTGAGTCCGCAACGCGCAGAATATGAATTTTACGAATACGTCGTCGGACAGGTAAGTTCAACAATTAACGTTGGTTTTAATCAACAAGAGTTAATCGTTTCTCCAAATCCTTCTTCCGACCAAATCAGCATTCGATTTAAGAATGCAAAACAAGGAGAGGTAAAAATACTGCAAATCTATTCTGCAACGGGCAGTTTGATAAAGACGCAACCGGTCAGCCCGACAGACGAAATAAGTACGCTGAACTTGAAGGAATTGAGTAGCGGAGTCTGGTTTTTAAAAGCAGAAGGCTTTAAACCATGCAGGATTGTAAAGTTTTAGCATTCCGGTATGGTTCGTTACCATTAAGGAAGGCTGATTAAGCATCCTTATAAATTAGTCGGCAATAATAACACTTTCCCGATAGCTATCGGGACTACGGCTATATTCAGTTTTCTAAGCCAAATCAAACGAAAAATATCCTTTGTTTTACTTGTCACGATAATAATGTCAGAGTACTTAATTCTTTTTAACAATAGTTCGTGGTGAATTTTAAAGTAATTCATCGAGAGAAAAACTTTTAAAATTAACCATTTAATTATAACTAGCTGTTTTACAGTGGATTAAGGAAGCTTTTTAAATTTGAAAAAATAGTTCAAATTTGATTTTTAATTATTTGAGGGTATGGGAATCCCCCACACATGGAAATAATTAAAACTAGTCCATATAAACTACGGTAAGACCGTAGGATATTCTGAAAATAACCCCACGAACTATTGTTTTAATAGTCGTCTGATATTTTTTCAGGCGACCAATTTCTTAACGTTTAAAACTTTTTAAAATGAAAATTAAATTAATTGGTATCGGAATTTTATTGTTTTTATTTCAAATCAATTCCACCCTCGCACAAACAGCTGCACATCAATCTGTGGCAGATAAGATTGTCAACCAAGTCTTGGAAGTACAGCCTGGAGAAGTCGTGATGATAACTGGTACACCTGCCGAGGTCGAGATGATGGAAGATTATGTAGTAGCCGTTGCCAAAGCTGGTGGACAAGCTTTTGTCTCCTTAGACCTTCCAGCAGCGTACAAAAAAGCAATGATGGAAACTTCTATTGATCATTTAAAAATTCCGAATACTTTTAGAATTTCATTGATTAGAAATGTGGATTGTTTTATCAACCTAGGTTCTGTGCAAGACCCACAATTACTTGCTGATGTTCCTGAAGATAAATTAGCGGCTTCCAGGGAGGCCGGCAAAGCATTTACAGCAGCTGACAAAAGAGCGCATTATCGGGGTGTGGAAATCGGGCAAACGGGGGGTATTCCTTCCAAGGCTTACGCAACATCCGTGAATGCAGACCATCAGCAAATGTTGGATATGTTTTGGAAATCCATCAACGTGGATTACTCCAAAATGGCGGCAAATGGGAAGCAGGTGGCAACCCTGATGAAAGCAGGTAGCCAAGTAAAACTTACCAGTACTTATGGAACGAATCTTCAATTTTCGATTGGCAAAAGTGACGCTCGAATTAATAGCGGAAGGACAGCTGACAACAAAAATTCTCAAGGGCCTTCTAATGTTTGGTTGCCCGCAGGAGAAGCTTATGTTGCCATCAATCCCGCTAGTGCCAACGGAACGATGGTTGTTCCAGCAATGGACTTTCGTGGAAGTAAAATTAAAAATTTAAAAATGACCTACAAGGCTGGAAAAATGGTTTCCATGTCGGCAGATTCTAATATTGATGCCTTAAAAAAAGCGATAGAAATGAGTAAAGGAGATGTCGATGTACTGTCCTTGATAGATATTGGATTAAACCAAAATTCTCATTCCTTACCAGATTCTGATTATGCCTCTTGGGAAATGGCAGGTATGGTCACCCTAGCAATGGGTAATAATGGATGGACAGGTGGAAATGTAGATGCGGATGGTGCATTTACTTTTCATTTACCAAAATCTACTTTGAGTATCGATGGAAAAACGATTGTGTCGAATGGTGAGTTACAAAAAGATATGCTCTTTAAAAAGTAGAATTTATGACGCTTAAAAAGTGCTGCCAGAGCCTAGCGTTCTGGCAGTACTTTAATTATTTTTCTTTACTTAAAAAAAAACATGATGACAAATCAAGTGAATCAATTAAAAAAGTGGCTCCCCTTTGCCGCCTTACTCTTCGCCATTTGGGGAATAATAACAGCATTAGATTTTCAAAACCACACTTACACTGGCTTTCGAACCGACGCACAAAAGAATATAATTTCCGTCGAAGAAAACTCACCTGCTGCATTAGCGGGAATGCAAGTAGGAGATGTACTCACCAAAGTAGATGGAATTGGAATAGATGATTGGAGCGCGTTTAGAGACAACCCTCGCCCGCTTGTTGGAGAAATTTGGGCTTACGAAGTTTCAAGAAATGGAGAAATTCAAAAACTGAACTTAACCTTTGCGCCAGAATCGAGCAAGAACAATTGGCTTAGTTATTTGGGTGTCCTGGTTGGTTTTATCTTTCTCTTGACTGGATTTTGGATAGCTAGAAGTCATACTTCCACTCCTGCACTTTATTTTTCTTTCTTCGCTATTTTCTTTTCGATGATATTTTTTTCAGGTCCTTATTTTGCGAATGGACTCGTCAGAGATTTGGTCGATTCGGTTGAGTTATTACCCTTCCTTACAGGATTGGTCGGACTGATTTATTTTCTCTTGAACTTCCCCACTCGAAGTTCTTTTTTGGATAAAAAACAAAGTAACCTTATTATTCTTGCACCTGCTGTTTTGATGGCGGTGGTGATAATTGGAATCATTCTGCTGCGTCCGGATGCCAATAGTGGAATCCGAAATTTGCTTAACATCATCAAAGGAGTCGTGCCTATTTTTTACTTTGGTTGGGCTCTGGTTTTACTTTTCAAAAAAGTTCGACACTACTCCGCCGCCGAGCGAAACGAAAAAGGAATCAACTTTATGTTGTGGGGTGCCCTCCTCGGATTTGTGCCCATTCTTATCGTGATTTTAACCAATTTGTTGGCTCCAAAAATTGTTTTACCGGGCGGTGATTATGCGTTTTTGACGTTTGGATTTCTTCCTATTCTTTTTGCATTTGGGATTCAGCGGTTGATGGAAGGAAGGGAAAGTGGAATAGGGGAGGACGAACTTTCGGCTGCTTAAAAATTTTGAAACCCGCTAGTGATGGTACCTTCTATCATCACTAGTGGTCTGAGGATATATTTTGGGCGGTGTATCAAATGTAAGTAGGTGACCTTAAATAATCGACACTTTTGACAGAGGATATTTTTTGTTTAAGAAATTTAAAAAATCCTTTAATAGTCCTTCTATTGAAGGCGTTTTTAA
>JBLHWU010000252.1:0-8540 GCA_047629355.1 Saprospiraceae bacterium
CCCATTGCGGTAATTTCCGGTATTCAGGCTTTGTCTTTTGATAATAATATTCCATTAACGGAGGAAGTACAAAATAACTTTCAGTTTTCATTTTTTCCACCTCATAGCAACTGCTATTTACTCTTCGGACCCCTTCACTATCCAATTGAACGATTTGGTGGTACTCACATGTTTTAATTTTCCTGCTATTTACTCCAGCCAAAACAGTATCCGCTTCAAGACAATGAATTCCTTTCCCATAACCACTTTTAGCGCATATTGTTACTTCAAACAACTCATCGTAAGGCGTTTTATACCAATTCGAATTTGGTAGTAAATCAAACACTTGTAACATGATTGGTGCTGCAGCGGTAATTCCTGTTAAACCTGGGCGTCCTTCTCCGTCAGCATTTCCTACCCAAACACCAACCGTGTAATCGGGAGAAACACCAACTGCCCATGCATCTCTTAATCCAAAGCTCGTTCCGGTTTTCCAAGCGACTTTCTTTCTACCAGCAAAACTTTCCCACCCCCTTTCTTGTCCCGGTCTATTGAGCTCATTCAAGGCTTCAAAAAGTTGCCAAATAGCTGCCGACTCTAAAGGAGTTTCTTTACTCAGCGCCTTTAACTCAACTTTATCGTTCAGTTTCCATTTGGGAAAATCATAGTCACTTTCGCGATAATGATATTCTCTCTCATAAACACTTCGCAAACTTTCAGACATTCCTTTATAAGCTGTACAAATTTCCCAAAGGGAACTTTCTGCGCCTCCTAAAATAATAGACAAACCGTAATGACCTGCCCCTAAATTGACAGAATTTAACCGAAACTGCTGCAATTCATCGTAAAAACGGTCTAAGTTATATTCTTGAAGTAAACGAACCGCCGGGATATTAAGCGACCGAGTTAATGCGTTTTTAGCAGGCACTGCTCCATCAAATTTTTTATCAAAGTTTTTAGGGGCATAGCCGCCAAATTGACTCGGAATGTCAGCTAAAATAGAATTTGGAAGCACCAATCCGTCTTGCCATGCCAATCCGTATAAAAATGGTTTTAATAAACTACCCGTGCTTCTTTTTGCTGTTATTATATCTACCTTATGACCACTATTCCCAGCAGTAGGATTAGAGTTTCCAACATAAGATAGAACTTCATTCGTTGTGTTATCAATAACTAAAACTGCCAAGTTGTGAATCTCGTTTTGCTTCAACTGATTGTATTCTTGGTCGACAATTTTATTAATCCTCCTTTGCAATGACAACTCTAAACTGGTCCGAATTCGCTTGCCCTTTTGTCGCTCCGAAAGACTTCTATTCAATAAATGAACTGCATGTCGTGGTAACGCATGTGGTTTACCGGGGAGTCCTTCCAAGAGAGCTAATTCGTATGATGTATCATCAATAATATCGTTCTCATTTAACTTCAGTAACAAACGATTTCGCTTCAACAACAGTAACTCTTGATTCTTTCCGGGTCGAACCAATGAAGGAGCATTTGGAAGCACGGCTAAACTTGCTGCTTCCGCCCAAGAAAGTTGATTCGATGAACGATTGAAATAACGCCAAGAGGCGGCATCTAACCCTACAACATTACCTCCGAAAGGTGCGTGAGAGACATAAAGCTCCATGATTTCAGCTTTAGAAAAAGCAATTTCAATTTTGAACGTTAAAAACAGTTCAATTAACTTATTCCAAACTGTCCGCTTTTGATTTTTACGGGCTAAACGAGCAATTTGCATGGTTAATGTACTGCCTCCCGACACAACTTTCCCTGCAGTAATATTTTGCTTCAAAGCCCTTCCGATAGAGACCGGATTTACTCCAGGATGAACGTAAAAATATTCATCTTCAAAAAAGCGAATACAAGTTGAAAACTTCTCTGGCACAGAAGTTCCTTGTGGAAATCGCCATTGTCCATCATCTGCAATCTTTGCTGAAAGCAGTGCTCCGTTCCTGTCTTCTAAAACGGTGGAATAAGGGCTTTCAAAAAGAGGTTTTGAAATGGGGTAAATCACAAAGATTACAACCAACGTAATTACTGTATAGAGGCTTTTTTTCATTAACGTCAACAAATTTTTAATAGTCGAAACTGGGTTAAATTATCAATAGCTTCAAATTTATGAGAATTGAATTAAAAAATAGGTTAGCACTACCTGTCAGGTATTAATTACCTTTATGTATGGAAGTTTTAGAATCAGATCATTTTTACCACATCTATAACAGAGGCAATGGAAAGATAAATATATACCAATCAGAGAGTAACTACCTGTTTTTTCTGCAACTTCTTCGCCACCACATAAACCCTATCGGAAAAATATATGCGTACTGCCTACTGCCAAACCATTTTCATTTTTTAATTCGAATAAAAGAGGGGGTTCCAAAACCCTCTCAAGCATTTTCCAATATGTTCAACGCCTACTCAAAAGCCTTTAATAAAGAGCATAAAAGGATTGGAAGTCTATTTCAGCGACCGTTTAAACGAATAAAAGTATCTGAAGAAAATTATCTTAAATCGCTTATCGTATACATTCATTGTAATCCGGAGTTACATGGTATTGCAGCTAACTTCAGCAGATACTCTTTCTCTTCTTACCAAAATATTTTATCAACTAGCACAACATCACTCATGCGAAATGAAGTAATAGAACTGTTTGACGATGTTGAAAATTTTGAGCTTGCGCACAAATACAGAGCTTACGATGAAGTTAATAAAGAGTTGATCTTAGAATAGCTTGATTTGAATAAAACTCCACCTGACAAGTTTCTAAATTATTAGCTTGATAACCTGTCAGGTGGAGTAACTAGAAAAGTGCTTAAAAATTCGAAACCTGTCTGATAAATTAACTAGCAGAGTTCTTAGAATCTACTTGCCTGCTTGCACCACCTCAACCCAGCGTCCACTTTTGATGGCCTGAATATCGTTATCATACATTGCACTGCAAGTAACTGCAGGCAAATAAAACATACCCAAATAAGCTGCGTTTAACAAAATTCGAAATTTCTTAACTTTCGACTTTGTCAAATCAAAATAGGTGAACACTCGATCATCTCGAATATCTTGATATTGTGGAATGTCGCGCATTAATTTAGATGTTGTTTCATCCATCCTCAAATTTCGAATTTCCCAACCCGATGGGAACATTTGCGTTAATGCCAAATCTTCATAATTTCGTTCTGCTCCGCCAGGATGAGCTATTCTCACCTCCGCTATAAAATCAACTCCTTGATTTAGCTTACTTATATCAATCGGCGTTCCGTCTAGCTTTAAATAACTTACCTGCATGCTCAATCGGCTCGACTTGTCTAATTGATCGCTTTCAATAGGTACACCACTTAAACTCAAGTTAACGAAGAGCGTTCTTCCACCTTTATTTTTAACTTGAAGCTTGCCGGCTTTCATCGGTAGTTCAGTTAATTGAATTGATTTGTCAGAATCAACAGATGTCGTTTTACCATTAACAATCAAATCATACTTCAATTTTGTATTCCCCTCTTTCACTTTCACAAACTTTGCAACAGCTAATAAACTATAGGCAGTTGACTGTGTACTCATCCATTTTTGATCGCTCAACGCTTTCGATAGATCATCTAAAACTCTCTTGGCTTGAATTTTATCATCTAATAATTCTAAGGTTTCTAAAATCATTGCTTGGTCTCTCGTTCTACTGCCATAAGTATAATAGTAATCAGAATTTTCAGCAGAAATTGAAACCGAATTCACCAACTGCTTCGCCACGTCGATCTTATTTGCAAGCGCAAATGCTGCAGCTAATCTCCACTTGGTAGATTCAGCCATAGTTTGCTGTTCTCTCAATCGATTCATAGCCCCTAAAGCAGGTTTTCCCGCCAAAGCCAATGTATATAATCTGTAGGCTTGTTCAAATTCTCTTGCTCGAATATAACCTCTAGATTCATAGTTCGAATTTGTTCTTTGCCAAGAGTTTGCGGCTTTTGTTTGAAATTTCACCCAATCTTCAACCATACCTGAAGGCATTGCATATCCTTTATTTTTTGCTTCTAACATAAAATGCCCAGCGTAATTGGTTCCCCAAATATTCGGATCAGTATAGCCTGGCCAATAAGCAAATGCCCCTGAATTAAGTTGAAAGTCTCTTAATTTATTCAACCCTTCTGTCACATTTCGTTGGATTTCATTTTTACGATCAGTGTCTAACTCAATCAAATCAGATAAGAACAATTGAGGAAAAACAGCTGAGGTTGTTTGTTCCACGCAACCATGAGGATATCGAATTAGATACCGAATTCTTTTCTCTAGGTTTAATGGAGGAATAGTTGATATTTCAATTGCTCCCGAATTAGTACCCTCAATTCCAATTGGACTATATTCTTTCGTCCATATTTCATTTAATTCCACCACATCATTGAATGTCTCATCAATTTCAGGATTTGGCAATCGCACGTCAATTTCAATTTCGTGGGTTGCCTTTTCTCCGTGTCCTTCAACAGTGACCTTTAGTTTACCAACACCAATTTTGCGTGCTACTTCTATGTCGAAATAGGCCATTTGGTCTCCTACTTTGGAAAATTTCAAGTGTTGACTCTTCTGATTCACTTGAATGAATTCATTTGATTCAAGTGAAATTGTCACATCCTTAATTTTTGCATCCATTGCAAAAACAGAGATTGGCAATTTCAACTTCTCCGAAGGGCTAATCACTCTAGGTAAAGTTGCTAAAACCATTAATGGTTTCTTAACTGGTGTCGTTTTATCTGTTGCTCCATAAGCTCCGTTGTCTCCTGCTATAACCATTGTTCTTACCGAACCAACATAATTTGGCATCGTAAAGCTGTGCTCATTCGTTTCTCCATCTTCCAAGTAAAATGGTCCTAAAAAACGAACCACGGGTTCAAAGCGGTTTGCTTTGGTTCCTTCTCCTGCTTTCAAATCCCCATCACCACCGAGTGCCAATAAACCTGAAATCTCTCCGCTAAATGCTCCCATTACAAATTGGTACATGTCCCAGGTTTTAACTCCCAAGGCTTCATTTTTATAAAATTCTGGCCATGGATTTGGAGTTACAAATCTGGTTAAATCTAACAGTCCTTCATCCACCATTGCAACGGTGTAGGTCATTGCCTTGCCATCTTTTTCCGAGACGCTTAACGAAACTTCTTGCTCAGGTTTCAATTCTGAAGGCATATTCAATTGAGGATTCAAATGCGTCTTCTTAGATTCCACTTCAATGTTCTGAACGCCATACATTCGAATTGGTAAATCATTGGCAGTCGTTGCGTGTGGTTGAATTAAAATTAAATGAGCATAAACGTTTGGTGCCATTTCTTCGGTTACCTCAAAGCTAATTCCCTCTTTTACATCGGTAGCATCTTTCCAAAATGTCGATAAAACTCGAGAACCACTCTCTATACTCACCAACACTCTTCCTTCTTTAAAGTAGGGTAGATTCAGTTTCGCTTGCTCACCAACTTGGTATTTTTCCTTCTCAGACTCAAAGTTTAGCATTTCTGCACCACCGGGGTTATTCCCCCCACTGTTCCACCAACCTTTGTAAGTCATGTAAAAAATTACTCCCGTTGAGTGACCAGAGACAGGATCAGTAATTCGAATTAATTTACGCCCCCACTTCTGTTCTTTAAACCTCAATTCGAACAAGCCTTCGCCATTTTCGGTTGAAACGGTTGCCGACTTAATTAGGTTAGTACTTCTATTGTTTACGTAGTGAGCTAACTCATCTCCATTCCCTGTTTCCCACCACCATCTCCATCGAATGTCAAACACTTCAATTTTCATATCTTTTCGATCAACAGGGTTTCCATTCTCGTCTAAAGTAGCAATGGCAATTAAGTTTACTTCGTCAGAATAAAGCGCATCGTTCCAACCATTTCCTTTTGGCAATTGCACTCCTACATAAGATTGATATGGAGAATACTTCACTTTAAATCGATCTACACTAAAATCCCCTCCATTTTCGAACACTCTAGTTTTTAAAGATGCATGTAACATTCCAGGAGCACCTTTACCAATGTTTATTTTCGGGGAAATAGTTGAATTTCCTGTTTCGTCCAATTTCCCATCAAAAATCATCTCTTCATCTGTAGAAAACCTTTTGGAAGGATCATCAAAAACAAATCCATCATACCCTTTAAATGCAGTATTCCCTCCAGAAAGATTCATCTCAATCGTAGCACGGAGAGAATTGGCATCTGCACCATGCAGCCATTTTGCGCTAATGATTCCGTTTGTGTTGCCTTTGGTCAGTATTTTATTTTCAAAGTCAACTTTAATTTTTAATCGATTTGGCTTAATTGCCTCTACTTTTATTCTCTTATAAAAGGTGGAGGAGCCAACTTTTACTCTAGCCTGCCAGTTTCCCGTGGGTGATGTAGCTGACGTTTTTGTCCTTAAATCGTAAAATCCATTGAGCCCTCTGTTCTTCACTTCTCTTTTGAAGAGCTGATTATCTGGCGTATACAATTCAAAAATTATAGGAAAACTCTCAGGTAACACTTCGTTTTTATCTTCTAATATAAAATTTAGAAATAGTGAGTCTCCAGGTCTCCAAACGCCTCTTTCACCGTAAATAAGACCTTTTACACCCTTTTCATTTCTAGCACCACTTACATTAAACATGCTTAAGGATAAAGAAGATCCATCATCTACTCTTAAGTAAGCTCTTTGACTGCCATTTTTTACGATTAATAAGTAAGGTTTTCTCTTTAAATTTATTGAAGCAAAACCTTCGGCACCGGTAGTTGCACTGCCAACAATTTGGCTTTGGTAGTTCATTAGCTCAATTGTAGCTCCGTTTATAGGCTTGGTTGTTTTTAGATCTGTAACAGCAACCATAAAACTATTCTCGTCTCCGCTTTTTGCAATTACACCTATATCTGAGGTTAAGACATTCCTACTTACAGCGTGATTATTTTCTCCATAATATGCGGGTTTACAAGGGTTATCTATGTCGTTGTAATATCCTTCGTAATAATAGTCATCGTAATAGTCGTAATAATACGAACTAGGCTTGTCGTAAAGGTCTAGTTCAGTTTCTGAAATAAGATAGGGCCTAACCGGTTCAAATTTTTCTTCACAAGGATACAGCGATTGACTTTGATCGAAACTTAGCATCACGCGGTAGATTGCACCTGGTTCCGCTTGCACCAGCTTTGTTAAATCCAAATGAAAAGTATTCCAAGTTGAATAATTAATGGTTTTATTGCTCAATAAAGGAATGGACTGTTTTGCAATAACTCTGCCTACCCTTTTCATTTCACGGCTACCTCTTAGCTGGTTTAATTGAAAGAACTGCTGAACGTTATTCTCAAAAATTTTCACGACCTTCACATTCACCGCATTTAAATTCACCGCTTTAATGGGAATTTTAAACCCATCCTTAGAAGGGACAATGTTGCCTTTGCCTACAAATGCAACTTCTGGTTTTGTGTTATTAAATGCGATGCTTCGCGAGTACTCTTCTGTCAAAGGGTAGTTTGAAGCATTTTTTATGGCATTTGTTATGGTCAATTTTCGAGTTCCAGAAATGTCTTTACCCGGATATAAGTAAACTGTATTTCGATCCTTTCTGATCCTAAATTCATCACCTTTATCTAAAAAAATCAACCCATTGAGATTTTGTCTAATGTCTAGAGGGTCGGAAAAATTAATTGTTATGGTTTGCTGTTCGAGCTGTTCTAAAGAGACACTCATGACCTTAAAATCACTTAAAGACGGTATGGTAATTTCTTCTTCACCCTGTATTTCGGCACCTATGGATTCCCCGTCCCATAATAATAAAACCTTACTTTCATTCTCTCCCCTGGAGACACTATCCACCTCAAAAATATGCGTTAAACTATTTGAATTAAATTCCCAATTGACCTTTAATTCCTTACCCGCTTGAATTGCTTTTAATGATTTTCTGATGCTTTCAGGCTCTGCAAAGTCATTTAGCTGATATGAGCCTTTCAATTTCTGCCATTCTAGCGAATTGTTATCGTACGCTTCAATTCCATCAAAAGCCACAAAAATTCCCTGATTTATTGTTTGCACTCTAAATTCGAAAGTCTCTAGATTTGTCGGGACATCTATTAGATTCCCCAATTCAAATTCAATGTCGAATATTTTCCCAGAAGGTATTAACCCCGAAGGCTGAAACTGAATCGTTCTATCATCAATCCAAATCGCTTTCCCTTCTAAATTCGGGGAAAAGTCAAAAACATCCAACTTTAATTCCTCATTGGCAACTGCTGTTTTAATTGATTCAGTCAATTGAACTTTTATAGTGGCTTGATTGGAAATTACACCACCGGTGAATGCACTGATGTAATTTGTAAATGCAGGATCTATTGCTTTCGGAGAATCCTTCTTATCGCCACAAGCGACAAAAAACAAGGTACCCGCGGTAAGAGCTATGAGAGTTTTGAATTTCATGTGTCATTGTTTTTGATAAATGTTGAAGATACTAAAAAATGAACGCAGAAATTTCAACTTATTGTAAGGAAAAAAAGTAAGTTCTGATTTCCAAAAGCTTGGAAGTTGGATTCGGAGGAAAAGAAAAATCGTCAAAAGAATTATAAGCTTATATA
>JBLHWU010000253.1:0-8506 GCA_047629355.1 Saprospiraceae bacterium
ACAGGAAAGTAAAATTGATTTTGAATAATTTCACCCTAATTTATCACCAAATCTTATTCTGTTATTTCAAAGAACTTCTTTTTATGTGGGTTTTTAGAGTAGACTCACTGTTTATTGTGTAGTGGAATGCAATAGCTTTATTTAAAAGTCAGACCATTTTATTATCAAAGATTAGAGACTTGGGCTTTTAAGTAACGATAAAATAATAAGTAGTTATTCAAGTTAATAGTTGGTAACTATTCAAGTCTTATTTTGGGGATTTTGAGAGAAGAGTTTGGGTAATAAGCCCAAATTCTTCCCTCAAAATGCCAAGCCCGCCGCCTTCGGTGGCGGGACAGGAAGCTCAGGTTAGAGAAAAATTGGATTTTTATAAAAATCCAATTTTTCTCTCACCTGAGCTTCCTGTCTCAACTAAAGAGTACCTGAGTAGTTACTATTTTTTTTAAAAATGGGTAATAACTTATCAGCACAAAAGGTGTTCTTTTACGAAAAATTGAAGGAAAAAATTGGGCTTTGTTCAAGCGATAAATGTACTTAAGTAACGCGTAGTAATTAATCAGGTAATTTTATAAACATCTTTTTCCGCTATTTCCCCTTAAAATTTCTTCAATAACACTGCCTATTAGACTTTATGAATGGCGACTCTGGATAATTCGCAAACTATTGACTATCAATTATTTGCAATTCTAAAAAAGCTACTCATTCATAAAGTCTATTCAAGAATTTTAAAGAAAAACTATCGAAAAAATCTTGTCTAAAAATTTTACCTGATTAATTACTACGCGTTACTTAACAAAATTTTGAGCAAATTACACAAATCAATCACCTAGCAAATTTGCGATTGAAGTGAATTAAAACCAAGGAAGGACTTGTGGAGAATATGGTAAAATCACTTTTCTGAAGAGCAAAAGATAGAGGTTTTGAAAAATATTCCTCTTATAAAAACCATTACTTTTCGAAAATCAGGATTTTAATAAAACGGCAAAGAGATAAAAGTATGGGGCAATTTTTTAGAAAAAAAAAACATAAAACTTCCCCCTCATTTCTTACCTTGCACTTTCAATTTAGAAAATACAACATACTTACTCGATGTCTGAAAAAAAAATATTTTTACTTGACGGCCATGCCTTGGTTTATCGTGCCCATTATGCTTTTATCGGTCGCCCTTTGATTAATTCTAAAGGCGTCAACACTTCCGCGATGACAGGTTTTGTCCGCTCGCTTTGGGACATCATGAAAAATCAAAAACCATCGCATATCGGCGTTGCATTTGACCCACCTGGTCCGACTTTTCGACACGAAGAATTTTCTGCGTACAAAGCCAATCGAGATGCGACTCCAGAAGACATCATAATGGCATTGCCCATTATCAAGGAAATTGTCAAAGCATTCAATATTCCAATCATTGAAGTCCCGAATTATGAAGCAGATGATACGATTGGGACAATTGCAAAAAAGGCAGAAGCGGATGGATTTAAGGTGTATATGGTGACGCCAGATAAGGATTATGCGCAGCTAGTTTCGGAGAATATTTTCATGTACAAACCTTCGCGACAAGGCAACGGTGTGGATATTTTGGGTGTACCTGAAGTCTTAGAAAGATGGCAAATCAAACGCGTTGACCAAGTAATTGACGTCTTGGGCTTGCAAGGCGATAGCGTTGATAATATTCCGGGCATCCCAGGGATTGGTGCAAAAACAGCGGTTAAATTATTGGATTTATATGATTCCGTGGAAGGCTTAATTGCCAATGCAGATAAGTTAAAAGGCAAGCAAAAAGAGAAAGTGATTGAGTTTGCAGAGCAAGGTTTATTGTCTAAAAGATTGGCAACAATTGACTTGAATGTGCCGATTGATTTTAATGGCGATGATTTTTTAATTGAAGGCTTCAACGATGAAAAACTGGCAGAACTTTTCAAAGAATTGGAATTTCGGTCATTGGGAAAACAGATATTAGGCATCAAAGAAAAACCTACTGCGGGAACGCAGGGGTCACTTTTTGGTCCAAGTATGGAAGTCGCCCCGCCTGTTCGCAAAGATTTTAATGTTCCTGCCGCTCATTCGATTGCGGAAAAAAACATTGAAAATACCCCGCACGAATACCACCTCACGGATACACCAGAAAAACGGGCAGATTTAATTGCGCTTTTAGACAAGCAAACCTTGATTTGTTTTGATACCGAAACGACCGGCGTGGATGCAAATGAAGCAGAATTGGTCGGGTTATCTTTTGCCATCAAAGCGCACGAAGCGTGGTATGTGCCGATTCCTGCTGACCAAGATGAGGCGATGGCAATTATGGTGGAATTTAAAGGCGTTTTAGAAAATGAAAACATCGCTAAAATTTGTCAAAACATCAAATACGATGCACTGATTTCCAAATGGTATGGCGTAGAAATGCAAGGCAGATATTGCGATACGATGCTGGCACACTATTTATTAGAGCCAGGTTTGCGGCATAAAATGGATATCTTAGCAGAAACTTATTTAAAATATCAAGCGGTTCCAATTGAAGCGTTGATTGGTAAAAAAGGAAAGAATCAGCTGACGATGCGAGATATATCGGTTGAACGAGCAGCGATTTATGCAGCAGAAGACGCGGATATTACTTGGCAATTGTGGGAAAAATTTGAGCCAAAGTTGAAAGAAGAGAAGCTCGATGAACTATATGAAACAATGGAAGCACCGCTATCCAAAGTTTTGGTAGATTTAGAATATGAAGGTATTCGCTTGGATGCTCAATTTTTAAATGATTATTCCAAGGTCTTGGGTGAGCGAGTTTTAGAGGCAGAGAAAAAAGTGTACGAAGAAGCAGGGATTCAATTCAATATTGCTTCGCCAAAACAAGTTGGGCAAATTCTTTTTGAAAAATTAGAAATCCCTTATCGTTGGCGAAAAACGAAAACAGGGCAATATTCAACCGATGAAACGAAGCTGTCGGAATTGGCAAAAACGCATGATATTGTCAAAAACATTCAACGCTTTCGAGGATTGGCTAAGTTGAAGTCTACGTATGTGGATGCCTTGCCGAATATGGTTAATCCAAAAACGGGACGCATTCATTCATCCTTCAATCAAGCATTGGCGGCGACGGGACGATTGAGTTCCAACAATCCAAATATGCAAAATATTCCGATTAAAACAGAGGAAGGTCGAGAAGTGCGTAAAGCATTTATTCCGCGTGATGAAAACCATATTTTGTTGGCGTCGGATTATTCACAAATAGAGTTGCGGTTAATTGCAGAAATTAGTGGTGATGAAGCGATGATGGATGCTTTTCAAAAAGGACAAGACATTCACCGTGCAACCGCTGCCAAAGTTTTTGAAGTAGCATACGATGCTGTGACCGCTGACCAACGACGAACAGCAAAAACCGTTAATTTTAGTATTATCTACGGCGCAGGCGCAACCAATTTGTCACAACAATTGGACATCAAACGCGGCGAAGCGAAGAAAATAATCGAAGCCTATTTTAAACAATACAATGGCTTGAAACGATATATGGATGAAACCGTAGAATTCGCTCGTGAACATGGTTATGTAAAAACGCTTTTGGGACGACGACGGCAGTTGCGGGATATAAATTCTCGAAATGCCTTAGCCCGAACGGGTGCGGAACGAGTTGCAATCAACACACCAATTCAAGGAACAGCAGCTGATTTGATGAAGTTGGCAATGATTGAAATTCATAAGGTTTTTAAAGAACGAAAATTTAAATCCAGAATGATTTTGCAGGTGCATGATGAACTGGTTTTTGATGTGCATAAAGATGAACTGGCAATTGTACAGCCAATCATTGAAGAGAAAATGAAGAATGCGATGCCGAATTTGAAAGTGCCGTTGTTGGTGGAGTCAGGGACGGGACAAAATTGGTTGGAAGCGCATTAAGTACAACTAAACACCATTTAAAATTTGCGATTTCCAAAAATTAATGTGATTTTTGGCCTATAATAATAGATGTCATGAAAAAAATAGCAATTTCTTTCGTTTTAGCGATCCTTTTTTCTACCACACAACTGTTGGCACAAACTGCTGACGGTGGGGATTTCATGCGGTCGATTGGAAAAATGTATGTCGTCGTTGCAGTACTTGTCGCGATGTTTATTGGCATTGTTTTTTACTTAATTTCTTTGGATAGAAAACTAACCAAATTAGAAAATCAAATTCAAGATAATGGGTGAACCAAAAGCAAAGGTGAGCTTTTATCAAAGTGTACAAAACTACTTTGATAATGCTGCACCTCACACAAATTTACATCCTGGGCTACTGGCTCAGATTCGGGAATGCAACGCTGTTTACCAAATGCGTTTTCCTGTAAAAAAAGATGACGGCTCGGTCGAGGTAATCGAAGCCTACCGTGTACAACACAGTCATCACCGTTCTCCTACCAAAGGAGGAATTCGGTATTCCAATCACGTAAGCCAAGAGGAAGTCATGGCTTTGGCGACCTTGATGTCTTACAAATGTGCCATCGTGGATGTGCCGTTTGGAGGGGCAAAAGGGGGGGTAAAAATCAACCCGTGGGAATACTCGGAAGGTAATCTAGAACGTATTACGCGTCGATATACAGCAGAATTGGTGAAACGAAACTTCATTGGACCAGCTATTGATGTTCCTGCGCCTGATTACGGAACCGGACCGCGCGAAATGGCGTGGATTATGGATACTTACCGAGCAATGGCGGGTGCCGATATTGATGCAGCAGGCGTTGTAACGGGTAAGCCTGTAACACAAAACGGTATCCATGGTAGGACGGAAGCAACCGGTCGTGGTGTATTCTACGGTATCCGCGAGGCTTGTAATAATGCGACAGATATGAAACGTTTGGGTATGGCTTTGGGTATCAAAGGCAAGACGATGGTGGTGCAAGGACTCGGAAATGTAGGATCTTATACCGCTACGATTTCTCAAGATGAAGGTGGTGTAAAAATCATTGGGGTCTCTGAGGTAGAAGGTGCGATTTACGATAAAAATGGTATTGACATCCATGAATTATTGGAATTCCGAAAGGAAACGGGGTCTATTTTAGATTATCCAGGTGCAACGTCTTATCAAAAAGACGACCGGACTAAAGTACTCGAATTTGAGTGCGACATCTTAGTACCTGCTGCTTTGGAAAATCAAATTACCAGCGAAAATGCAGGTAAAATACAAGCGCGTATCATTGGAGAAGCTGCCAACGGACCAATTACTTCGGAAGGGGAAGAAATTCTTTTGAAAAATGGCAAACTCATCATTCCTGACGTTTATTTGAACGCAGGTGGAGTGACGGTTTCGTACTTTGAGTGGTTGAAAAACTTATCTCACATGCGCTTTGGTCGGATGGAAAAACGATTCAATGCAAACATTATGTCGGAATTACTTTCGGAAGTGGAAAGCTTGACGGGTAAAAACTTATCCGTTGACCGCCGAGAGATACTTGCCAAAGGTGCGGATGAAGTAGATTTAGTACGCTCAGGTTTGGAGGAGACGATGATTAATTCTTATCAGCAAATTCGTGCCGTTTTGGATGAAAATCCAGCAGTTAAAGATATGAGAACCGCTGCGTTTGTTGTTGCCATCAAAAAAATTGGTAGCGATTACAATGCATTGGGAATCTTCCCATAATCGATGATTTTTCATCAAAATAAAATGACCCGCATCGTTACGAAAGTTAATGATGCGGGTTATTTTTTTTTGCAAAAATGCTTTTGACCCTCTCGAATTGATTCTAAATTCTTAAATTTGAGCGACAAACGTCTGCCCCCAATAAACCCATAAAACGCTATCCAATGCAAACCATCGAAATACGCACCACTCAAAATGTGACAATTGAATACGAACTCGCGACCCTGCGCGACCGTATGATTGCCTATCTGATTGACTTTTTTATCGTTAGTGTTGTGTATTTTTTTCTGATGGTTGTCTTACTTAGTTTCTTCAATCATTCTATGACCGAATCAGATGGAGGCTTGCGATTTGCCTTCGTTTTTCTACCTATCGGATTTTTTCTTTTTTATCAATTTTTTTCTGAAATTTTCAACAACGGACAATCTTGGGGTAAAAAGTCAATGGGCATCAGAGTTGTGCGCGTTGATGGGCAAGAACCGGGTTTGGGTGACTATTTGTTGCGAGCCATCTTTTTAATTGTTGATGTGATGATGTCGATAGGAACGATAGCTATTATTTTGATAAATTCCTCTCCAAAACGGCAGCGGTTGGGTGATTTAACTGCCAATACAACCGTAGTTCGGTCGAAAAAAAATATGCAATTCCAATTGGGAGATATTTTAAAGATTAGCTCTTTAGAAGATTATGAGCCGCAATTTCCGCAAGTCAAAAATCTAAATGAATCCGATATGCTGTTGATAAAAAATGCCGTGTTTCGGTATCAAAAGTATAGAAATCCTGCTCATGCGGAAGTCATTCGAGATTTGGTGAATCATCTAAAAGAGGTTTTAGACATTAACGAACAGCCTAAAAATAAGGTAGAATTTTTGAAGACCTTAATTCGGGATTACATCGTTTTGACCCGTTAAAAAGTCAGAAGTCTTGCAGCAGAACCGCCTGACTCCTGACTTTTATATTTAACCTAATTTTTCGTCAATATCATCTTTGCCATCCGCCAAATTTTCGCTTGCTGCATCTTTCAAATCCGTCGCTTTGTCAACGGCTGCGTCTTTCGCGTTTGCTAAGGTTTCGCCTGCTGCATCCATTTTTTCTGCTGCTGCATTTTTTAAGTCGCCTGCTTTCTCCGCCGCTGCGTCTTTCATTTCAGACATAGATTCCGTCGCATCCGCCATTTTTTCAGCAGCAACATCCTTCAAATCGCCTAATTTTTCAGAAGCATGAGCGAATTCTTCCTTCGCTTTATCCGCCATTTCGCTGGCGGTTTCCTTCGCTTTCGCCAACAATTCATCGGGGTCGCCAACTCGTTCCGTAAATTCTTTCTTCGCAATTTCGCTCGCTTCCGCTGCCTTTTCCTTCAAGTCTTCAAACATTTCAGCGCCGTCCTCTTTGATGGATTGAACCATTTCATTAAAACCGGATGGTGCGTTGTCCTCTACGGTTTGTTTTGCTTTTCCAAAAATATTTTTCAAAAATTCAAAAGCCATGTTTGTATGTTTTGTAATGAATAAATAAATTGCTTAAAAATGGGTCGCTTGTGTAGTTTTCCATTTTTAAAATTGCATTTCGGCATCAATTTAAAACATTTTTTGCAAAACCACGACATTTTTGAATTTACTTTTATGGAACAAGCACTTTTTGGGTGTTTATCAAGCCTTTTTCATTAAAAACCTGTACATAATAAACCCCTGGTTGCCAACCCGAAACGTCGATTTTTACCCGCTCTGACGCGTCATTCATTTGCTGCGTTTGTACCGTTTGCCCCAACGCATTCACGATGCGAATTTGCGTATTTTTAGTCCATGATTGTAAGTTTTCTATTTGAAAATATTCGGTTGTAGGATTGGGCGATATTTTAATATAATCATCGTAAACGGACAAGCCAGGTATGTTGGTCGTACCAGCGATATTGCCGTCTTTGTCGAGTTTTAGGTAATAGACGTTGCGATTCACGATATCGGTAACTTCATCTTGAAATGACCCTTCAATAATTAATAAGACTCCTTCATCTTCCAATGCAATAACATCATATAACCAATAATATTCTAACGAGCCAAATAGTTTTGACCATCGCAAGTTGCCTGTTGAATCTACCGAATTGATAGAAAATACAGATTCTAAAATATTTACATCAATAGGGTTGTAAAAATTATTACCGATATACAAAAAATTGGGATTCAGACCATCAAAAGCCTGAAAAGGTACAAAATTAGAGTAGTCAAAATCATACCCAAATGGTACATGATTAAAAAATGACTGAAAGGTCTGCGTAGCTGGATTATATTTAAAAATACGTTCTCGTCTTAATTCTCCCAGTGTAATCCACGGACTAATTGAACCTTGATACAATTCCTGACAAACTCCCGCAAAATAGATATTGTCATCGGATAGATTGACGGTTTTCTGATGATTGCGGCAAGTATATTCGTACTGTGCAAGTCCCTCAATTTCGTTAACAGCAATTTCATTTAAATCACCATCAAATGTCACCGTACTAGTAGAAAGAGCAATATGAATATTGCCATCTTGAGAAAGAGTTAAACCTTCTGTAACCGACCAACCGTAGGGCAATTCAGCTTCATTTATTATATTAAAATCGTTGCTTACTTTTAATACTACAACCTCATTGCTATCATCCTCTAAAGTCAGATTAGATAAAAAAACAATACCACCGTCAGTCATTTTTACAGGCTTTCTGATACTTATTATTTTTTCTCCATATTCAAAATGCATTATTTCGGTTACTTCAAAATCCTCATTAATAAAAATTTTGTAAAATGTAGTTGGATGATTAAAAAAACCATTGTCAAGACCATATAAAATTGTAGTTTTTGATATCTTATCATATTCTCCTCCCCAGACAAACATTCCTAACGATTCCAAGCTTAATGATTCGTAA
>JBLHWU010000254.1:0-8462 GCA_047629355.1 Saprospiraceae bacterium
ATCTGCTGAACCGCCTGCCGTCGCCATTGCATCCAATCCGTATTTATCAATCGAAATAAAATCCGCTTGACTTGACAAACAGCCTGATTGAATGGCATACAAAGCTGTTTGTTCCGCCGCATTTCGAATCTCCGCGCGACCTGCTGCAAAACCCAGTTCATCGCTAATCCTAATGATGCCATGCGGTGCACCTTCGATTGGGTACGACCACAAATTTAATTGCCAACCATAAGTGAAAAAATGTCCTTGTGACCGTCGAATATTGATGGTATTGTTGATACGTTCGACGAGCGTTCGGATATTACCTGCGTCTGGTGCAATCGTGGTGGCATTGACACAAGTCGTGATTAATTCGGGATCATTAGGATTGGCGTTTTGCTGCATATAGCCGAGGAAATCAGGTTCGAGAATAATCCCGTAAAATTCACCTTGCAAAACGCTTTGTACTTTGTCCAAAAATAAATTTAAATCTGCAAAATACGCGTTCATATAAGTCACATCATTCACGTGGGCGAGGTCGGTGGTATAACTCTCGCCACCGTCAGGAATATTATAATAAATGAAATAGGGAATCAAGCCATACCGCAAACTTTCGGTCGCAAAGGACTCCGGACGATTTGGTCCCCAACTCTGCCAACCATTAATCGGCCCGCCGTTGATATAGATGTATCGAATGTCCATCGACTTGTTCATTTGCCCCGTTTCGACGCCTTCCCAAAATGCTAAATCTCCTGCAGTATCTTCCGAAACGGAACCCACCGACAAGTAATCAGGCATCCCTGGGATTGACCCATCGGTGTGATTAACGCGGCAGCCTATGAAATAATTATTGCCACCAGATTTGATGCGCAAGCCCGTTCGACCAGAGTGAAGTCCCGTTAAGGTTACGTCATTTCCATTAACGATAATGTCAATAACGTAGAGGTTTCGAGTCAAAACTTCGGTAATCGGTTGGTTGAAAGTATAGGTGACGGTTTCGCCTTCATTGAAAGTAATCTGCAAAGGCAAGTTGCCTAATGTTAAATCATTATTACTAGAATCATCTAATACCGTAACCAAAATACTGGTCGTCGAAGTCGCTCCTTCATTATCCGTAGCCGTTGCAAAAATTGAGTAAGTCCCGATACCTGGCGGGTTCCAAACGGCTTGATAATTCGCGCCCGTTCCCGTTGTATTTAGTGTCTGTCCATTGATATTAAATATGACATCTGTAACAGAACCATCGGCATCTGAAGCGGTTGAAATCAAGGTGATTCCTGCGCCTAAAAGCAAATTCGCACCATTTGAAGGTGAGGTAATATTAACCGTCGGTGGAATATTATTGGAAGCTGAATCCTCAATAATTAGAGTAACAGAAGTTGTTGAAACATCGCTATCATCATCGGTTGCTGTCGCTAAAATGTTGTAGTTACCGATTGCGTTTGGCGTCCAAGTCGCTGCCCAATTGTTCCCGTTGTTACTTCCCGAAATGAGTTGTCCATTAATTTCAAAAATAACGGAAGTAACTGTTCCATCTACATCTGTGGCAACGGCATTTATATTAATTGGTGTTCCAATTTCAAAATTCGTATTATCTGTCGGCGAAATAATGCTAATTGTTGGTGGATTATTCGTTGTTGGTGGCGTTGTTCCAAAAGTTATAGGGATTCCATTTAAATTGGCGTTTGTTGGCGGACTAAAATTACCATTATAATCAGCGCAATAACCAAATGTTACGGAACCGCCAGTTTCGATTGTTCCGTTCCAGCCTAAGTTTTCCACAGTATAACCATCTGCTTGACTGCCGGTATAATTTCCGTTCCAAAGCGATGTAATATCTGCGTCTGTTTCAAAATAAAATGTCCAACCGTTGATAGCTGTTGCGCTATTATTCGTCAATGTAATTTCCGCACAATAGCCCGTTCCCCAGTCAGAACCAATGATAAACTCGCCACTAATGTCACCGCTTGGCGTGTTATTTTCTATTGTTACCGAAATATTATCCGTCCCTGTCAATCCATCATTATCTGTCGCCGTCACATTTATTGAAAAGGTGCCAGTAATATCGGCATTCCAAGTTGTTGACCAGAAACCATTATTTAAAGTTGCTGGATAATTTTGCCCATCAATTTCAAAAATAACAGAGATAATATTTCCATCAGCATCGTTTGCGTCGGCGTCTAAAATTATGTTTCCTTGGCTTAAAACATCATCGTCATTTGGGGAAAGAATTGTCACAGTCGGTGGGTCAAGTACAGGCGGATTTCCACCAAAATCAACTTGAATTCCGTTTAAAAAGGCATTCGTAATTGTCTGAAGGCCTTCATTGGCACAAAAACCGAAATCGACCGTTTCATTTGGTGCAATTGTGCCATTCCAACCAGCATCTTCCGCCGTATAACCCGTCGCCGCACTGCCACTCCAAATACCTGTATTCCAAAGCGACGTAATTTCACTTGGTAGGTCAAAAGTCAGCGTCCAACCGTTAATCGTCGTCGTGCCATTATTGGTTAAAGTCACATCGGCGCAATAGCCAGTTCCCCAGTCGGAGACGATAATGTAAGTGCCGATAATTTCGCCAGTTCCACCACCGCCATTGCTTTGGACAATGACGCTAATTGTAGCCATTGCCGTTAAACCATCGTTATCTGTCGCGGTTGCGGTTAGTGTGTAATTTCCGGCAATTGCCGCCCAATTGGCAGACCAACTATTTCCATTTGCCGCTGCAGGAATATTTTGATTGTCAATAGTAAAAATTACGGTTGAAACCGTACCGTCCGCGTCAGTTGCCGTTGCTTGCAGATTGATATTTCCTTCGGTTAGAACTGCACCGTTGGTTGGATTTGCAAAGGAAATTATCGGCGGTTGTGATTGATTTAGACTATCGACGGTTACAGAAATTGTATTGGTTGCAGTCGCATTTTCATTATCCATCGCTGTCGCTGAAATAGGGAAGCTGCCCGTATTTTGCGGTGTCCAAGTAGCTTCGTAATTTCCATTATTTAAAATACCTGTTAGGTTTTGACCATCAATATTAAAAATAACGGAAGCAATCGTGCCATCTGAATCATTCGCCAGAGCGGTCAACGTCACTGTCGTAGCGACAGTTAGCGTTGTATTATTGGTTGGATTGGTGATGTTAACAGTCGGGTTGATATTTGTATTTCCACCGCCACAAAAAACAGCGTTTAATTTATCCGCCAAGGGTGTTCCTGCAATAACGCCCGAACCCGGCGAAGTTTCAATATAATCTCCCGTGATTTCCCAAACTATTGCCCCTGCCGCACCACTATTGACGATGTAATTGGCTTTCATTTCAATAGACAACTCATTGTCATAACTGACAAAAGTATTATTGGAAATACCCGATAGGTAGGAGGTTTGCGCTTGACTATCCCAATTTTCATTAAATTGATTTAAAATAGGTAAAATGTTATAATATAAAGGTGTTCCTTCATCGTCTGCAAAAAGTGTGGTATTCGCTGAACCGCTATTAGGGGCAAACAAAGCGGTACTTCCTGTCGCTGACCTTCCGTAAAACGCGACACCCAGCGTAATTTTATTCGCGGGTACGCCATAAGTGGTGGTTAGATTGGTAAAAGCTGCATCCAAGTTAAACTGAGGATCACCTTGGGTGGGTGCGTACAGTGGAGAATTGTGATTATTATAACCGTCCCAGACTCCAAAAAAGTCATAACTCATCAAATTTATAATATCCAAAAGATTGCTGACTGAAGTCCATTCAATATTATTCATGTGAGACGGGGCGGCACCAAGGGCTGCGGTAATTTTGTAGGTCTTTCCTGTAATTGTGGTCAAATTATTTAAAGCTGCTCGCAAGTCTTGCAGCAGCAATGTGAAATTTTGTTTATCGGCAGGTGTGCCATTATGAGGCGCGTAACCGGGATATTCCCAATCAAGGTCAATGCCATCAAAATTGTATTGCGTAATTAAATTGACACAGGCATTGGCGAAGGCTGTTCGGGTAGTTGCACTTGCAGCAATCGCAGGGAAGTTATCCGATAAAGTCCAACCGCCAATAGAAGGCAGCACTTCAACGCCACTATTATGCGCTAAATCAACGATAGAAGTATTCGGAAGGTAGCCACCATTTTGCCAGTCAGGTTGCCCGAGAAGCAGGTTTTCATCCGCCCAAGCATCGGTACTATTGATGCTACCGTCGGTCTGTGGACTAAAAAAAGCGTAATTGATTATCGTATAGCGAGAGTAATCAATCGTGGCGGGATTCACCAATTGGGCGCGGTCGTACCACTGCCAATTGGGGTAATATCCGACGATTTCTTTGCATTGTCCGAAACTTTTTAAAGCCAAACAAAAAATGAAAAACGCAGTGAATAAATAGAACTTGATTCTCATAAATTTAGTTGATTTAATCGAATAACGCAGTAATGCTTGCCTTTTCTCAGGAAGACAGTAGTGGACATTCCTATCCGTTAATCGTTTTTTTTTGAAAAAAAAAAGGATAGAATCTAAAAATAGTGTTGGCTGTATTTTTTTTTTGAAAACTTCTGGTGGTGCTTGTTAAATGCTTCTGTTATAACATTAGGAGGTTTTTCAAATATAAAAAGTTCATTTTTTTTCGAAAAAATAAGGGGTAGATGTTGACAAAATAACGAAAACGTTGATTGACTACAAATTTAATGTTGGTAAATATAAAAATTGTTTTTATAGGAAACAAGTAGATGTTTTGTTTAGCGTAGAAGACCATTTTTACCAATTAAAATCTTTGGCAGCATTTTAGAAATAACCTTCTTATAGAAACTTTTCTTTCAAAATTTCAATTAACCAACCAAATTTAATTTTTAGGCAAGCGAATTTTTTATCTTTGCCTTCTTTAAAAAAAAGAGAGATTAAAAGTCAGACCACTTTATGGTCAGAAGTCAAAAAGCTTATAAGCTGAATATTCTGACTTCTGACCGTAAAACGGTCTGACTTCTGATCTCTTTTTAAACATCAATACCAGAAAAAATGGCTCAACAAGCAGATGCATTCAAGACGCTCGTAGGACACTGTAAAGAATACGGTTTTATTTACCCTTCCAGTGAAATTTATGATGGACTTAGTGCTACCTATGATTACGGGGTGTACGGTTCACTTTTGAAAAATAACATCAAGGAATATTGGTGGAAGTCAATGGTGCAAATGCATGAAAATATCGTTGGTATTGATGCCGCGATTTTTATGCATCCGAAAACGTGGAAAGCGTCAGGACATGTCGATGCGTTTAACGATCCGATGGTTGACAATAAAAGTAGCAACAAACGCTATCGAGCGGACAGCTTGATTGAGGGCGCAATGGAAAAAATCGAGGCGAAAATCAAAAAGGATGTGGTGAAAGCAGCCAAGAAATTTGGGGAGGCATTTGATGAGGCAGAATTTCGGTCAACGAACGGTCGAATTTTGGAACGTCAAAAAACGATTGATGCGAATTTGAAGCGCATGAATGAGGCTTTGCGGACGGAAAATATGGAAGATTTGAAAGCGCAAATTGAAGAATTAGCGATTGCTTGTCCAGAAAGTGGTTCGAAAGAGTGGACGGATGTGCGGCAGTTTAATTTGATGTTTAGTACGCAAATGGGTGCAATCGCTGGCGAAGATGGCAAAATTTACTTGCGTCCGGAGACGGCACAAGGTATTTTTGTCAACTTTTTGAATGTTCAAAAAACGTCGCGACAGAAGATTCCATTTGGTATCGCACAGATTGGTAAAGCATTTAGAAATGAAATTGTGGCGCGGCAGTTTATCTTCCGAATGCGAGAATTTGAGCAAATGGAAATGCAATTTTTCGTCAAACCAGGTGAGCAAATTGAATGGTATAAAAAGTGGAAGGAAACTCGTTTGCAGTGGCACAAAGCTTTGCATCCTGATAATAAATTGCGTTTTCATGACCATGATAACTTGGCGCATTACGCAGATGCAGCGGTGGATATTGAGTTTGAATTTCCATTTGGTTTCCGAGAGTTGGAAGGTATTCACTCGCGGACGGATTTCGATTTGATTGCACACCAGGAATTGTCGGGTAAAAAACTCCAATATTTTGACCCTGAAGCGGGTGAAAAAGGAGAGAATTATGTACCCTATGTCGTGGAAACTTCGCTTGGTTGCGACCGAATGTTCTTAGCAGTAATGACGAATGCCTTGCAGGAAGAGACGGTTCCTGATGCAAAAGGAAACGATTCGACACGGACTGTTTTGAAAATTCATAGAGCATTGGCACCAATTAAATGTGCGGTGTTGCCATTGTTGAAAAACAAGGAAGAATTGACGAACAAAGCACGAGAAGTTTTCAATAAACTGAAATATTCTTTTGATTGTCAATATGATGAAAAAGATGCAATTGGTCGTCGCTACCGTCGTCAAGATGCGATTGGAACACCCTACTGTGTGACAATTGATTTTGATACGTTGGAAGACGAAACGGTAACTTTGCGTGACCGCGATACGTTGGAACAAGTTCGCGTTAAAATCGATGATTTGGAGAAAATGGTGAGTGAGAAAGTGGATATGAGACAGTTGTTGGTTTAAAATAATGTAGAGGAGGGGCTAAATCATGGTGATTTTTAAAATCACCATGATTTAAAAACTTCCCTTCAACCATTTTAAAATAAAAAAAGGAAGTTATCGACATTCGGTAGCTTCCTTTTTTATTTCAAAAACCTAACGCCACTTTCTTTGTTTTTAAAATAAAAAAGCATGCAAGACCCGTTCACTTATTTCAAATCGTTGTTCCAAAAGTCAGAAACCTCGACGGCAGGCAATCCGTTTATTCACGAACTAATCACGCGTTCGGAAGAAGAAAAAGCGGATTTTGAATTTTGGAAAAAAACGTTGGTGGCCCAGCGGTTATTGGATTGGTTGAGTGACCAATATGCGGTTTATCAGGTTGCGCCCGAGCGAGTTGACGAGGCAATTAATTTTTTGAATACGCCGTCTTCCAAGGGGTTTGCCATTCAGTTTCACTATACAGAATACAGCAAACGTCATGTCACGCATTTATTTGATTGGCTGAAAGAAAAGGTGCAAAACTTGAACTACCGTTCGGATATTTCGGATACGCGCACATATAAAAAAGGGGAGTGGTTGGAAACGACGAACCGGCATTATCTCAAGCCACGTACTGATTTTTTGTCGAAAGAAAAATTCAATCAAGGCTATGGAAATATCACGATTGAATTTGTTTTGCGGGACGATCAAGTACATCATTTGAAGTTGATTGCGACGCGATATAGTGATCGATTGTATGAGGATGCGGCGGATTTTAAAGAATTGATGCAAGTGATTTTGAAATAGAAAGAAGCGAGAAGTCAGACCGCGTTGTTGTCAGCAGTCAGATTGCCCGCGGGAAGAACTTGTTTTTTTTGACCTCTGACCGTAAGACGGTCTGGTTTCTGACTTCTTTTCCTTAAAAGTCACACAATCAATCTCCGCATTTTCCACTGGTGTTCGGTTGTACAAATCCATGATTTCTTCCGCTGTCAACGCTCTATCATACACTTTCAATTCATCCAAAACACCCTTAAATCGAACGGTTTGCCTACCGCGAATACAGGGACTATTCCCAAAAGAAAGTATTGCATCATTCGTCAAATCCACGCCACTACATCGCATCCCTTCCTGTCGCAATTGTCCATTAATAAAGGTTTTCGCCCGAATGCCTTCTCGCACCAACGCAAAGTACATCCATACTGTGCTATCAAGTTCAGGACTAATGTCTCGGAAGTATTTTCGGGGATTTTCATAGAGGTCAGTATCGACGAATCGCTGATTGATGTTGAGCTGAATGTCGAGCATATTGATTTCCTCACAAGTCGCTCTTTTTGACAGCATACTTTGTTGGAAAATGCTGTATTTATCCGTTTTAAAATAATAGCTAATTGTAAAATCAGAGGTCGTAAAATAATTATTCACTTTGCCATGAAATTCGATGTAATCTTGTATCCCATCCAATTCCAAACCATCGCCTTCTACGCCACAAACACAAGTCATTTTTCCAAATAAAATACCATCAGAATCGTTGCCTGAATCATCGCGGGCATCGCAATTGTTGAAGGAATAATAAGCGATTAAGCCGTTTTCTAAGGGGTCAGCATTGAAAGAAAAGAAGGTTAGGAGTATGGTGATACAAAACAAAGAGAGGCGTTTCATGGACGGTGTTTTTACTTAAAAAATTCATGATTTCATTGGAAAGTTAGTTTTTTTTGAGGAGAATAACAAATATAAGACTTGTTAAGATTTTAATTTTTACAAGAATTAAGCTTTCAATATTCTTTTCATTAGTAGCATTGGTTATGCGCATAAATAACTGGTAGTTAGTTGATTGTGTTTTAATTGTAGTAGTGGGACATACTACTATACATCAGTACGTTGTTAGAAAAAAAAGCGTGTATTTTTCATAAAAAAAGCGGAAGAATTCGTATCTAAATCTTTCACCAAAAAGAAAAAGATGAATCTTCCACTTACGT
>JBLHWU010000255.1:0-8400 GCA_047629355.1 Saprospiraceae bacterium
TATTGACAACATCACCGCCCTCGCTCAATCTGCCACAGATTTAGAAAAAGCCAAGCCACTTGTTTCTACTAAAAAATGGCGGGTACTGGAAGCCAACGAACAAGCCGTTTGGGGCGAGGTCAAAAGCAATGGCGTTGCTTATTATAAAACGCAATTCTTTCCGAAAACAAAACAATTTAGATGCAATTGTCCTTCTCAAAAAAAGCCCTGTCCACATGTTTTAGCCTTGATGATGTTGTTTGTGGAAAATGGAATTTCCTTTAAAATAAATCCAACTTTACCAAAATGGGTTGCGGATTGGTTGTTGATAAAAGACCAACCTGCAGCTAAACGAACGGAAGAACAAGAAGTGCATTTGGCTGAACTTCGCTTAAAAACGCGTGAAAAACGGCTGCTGCAAATGGAAGAGGGTTTGAACGAATTGAACCTTTGGTTGAATGATGTAGTACGGCAAGGTCTGGCGAATTTAGAAATGCAGCCGCCTGAGTTTTGGGAAGAAATAGCGGGACGTTTGGTGAATGCAAAATGTGGGCGATTGGCGCGACGGGTGCGACATTTGCCGATGTTATTTGGAACGGCAAACTGGCATGAAACGATGTTGGGGGAGATTGGCGAGTTGTATTTATTATTAAAAGGATTTAAAAATATTCAAAATTTGCCGCCTGCATTGCAGCAAGAAATGTTGAATCAAGCGGGGATAAATGTCAAAAAAGAGGAGCTTATTGAAATTAAAGGTGTGCAAGATACTTGGTTGGTTATTGGGCAAACGGAAGGGAAAGATGAGGATACCAATTTATTTTATCGGCGGACTTGGATGGCAGGGGAGAAGACCGAGAAAGTGGCGTTGTTGCTGGAATATGCTTGGAGTACGAATCCGTATGAGACGAACTTTAAACCAGGGAATCAATTTAGAGGAGAAGTCGTTTATTATCCATCGGCGTTTGATTTGCGGGTAAGTTTGCGGAACTTTCAGACGGTTGTTGAGCCTTTTTTAGTAAAAGGGTATTCTAATTTTAACGTTTTTTCAAAAGAATATGCGAAAGCGGTTGGGGGCAATCCTTGGTTACTTGTGTTTCCTGCAATTTTAGAAAATGTGGTGCCTATTTTTGAAAAAGATGCTTTTTACCTTTTAGATGAAAATCAAAAAATGTTGCCAATAAAAACGGAGGAAAAGACGGCTTGGACGATGTTGGCCTTGAGTGGAGGAGAGCCGATTACATTTTTTGGAGCGTTTGAAAACCAGGTGTTTCAGCCATTGAGTGCGATTCTGGCAGACCAATTTATTGTTTTACACGATGCGAAACCATTGCCGCGTCCAAAGCGGACTTGGGGCAATTTTTAAATTTAAAATAAAATTATTTTCCAAAAACTGCCTTCCGATTCATTTCCCTTTTTAATTTTGGGTTTGGAATGTGGCGGCGACTGTAGTCGCCAAGCTGCTGAATAATATCTTACGAAGGCAACTTGGCGACTAAAGTCGCCGTTACAAAAAATTACCGACATGAAAATAATCGAAGTAACAAGTAAAAAACTCAAGAAGCAATTTATCGATTTTCCACACGACTTGTATGCGGACGACCCCAACTATGTCCCGGAAGTTTTTATTGGTCAAAAAGATTTGATGAATGAAGCGAAGAATCCGTTTTTCAAACATTCCAAAGCGACCTTGTTTTTAGCGAAGAAAGGGGAGGAAATAGTGGGGCGTATCGCAGCGATTCGGAACAACAATTACAATGAATTTATTGGTGTCGGCACGAAAGGATTCTTCGGTTTTTTTGATGTAATTGAAGATTATGAAGTCGCAAAATTGCTATTGGATACCGTGAGTAATTGGTGCAAAAAAGAAAATTTGAACGCACTCATGGGACCGACTAATTTTTCTACCAACGATACGGCAGGACTTTTAGTAGAAGGATTTGACCGCCCGCCCGTGGTGAGTATGACGTATAATAAGCTGTATTTTAAAGAATTTTTGGAGCGCTATGGTTTTGAAAAATCAATGGACATGCTTGCATATCATGTGACGGAAGAGGAAGCGAATATGAAGGCAGTGAAGTTGGCAAGTCGGTTGGAAGAACGCTTGGCAGGCCGGGGGATTACGATTCGGAAAATTAATATGAAGAAATTTGATGCAGAGATAGATAAACTTGAAAAAGTCTACATCAAAGCTTGGGATAAAAACTGGGGATTTGTACCGCCGACGAGTGAGGAATTTCAGCATTTGGGGGCAGATTTGAAGTTGATAGCTGATCCTGAATTGGTGTTGTTGGCAGAGGAAGATGGGAAAACGGTGGGTTTTGTGGGCGCAATTCCTGATATGAATATGGTGTTGAAAAAGGTGAAACGTGGGCGGTTATTTCCATTTGGTATTTTTAAAATACTGTTTGGAAAGAAAAAGATTACAAGAATCAGAGTGTTGCTATTGGGCGTTTTAGAAGAATATCGAGGTCGAGGAATTGAAGGGATTTTATATGCAAAAGTAATTTCGAATGCCTTGAATAAAGGTTATACGCAAGCCGAAGCTTCTTGGGTTTTGGATAACAATGAAATGATGAAACGGGGAGTGGAAGGTGTGAACATGAAGCCGTACAAACGGTATAGAATTTATGAAAAAAAGTTAGCTTGAATGACTAATTAGGAACGCAAAATAAATAAGTATAGATTCTTAGGAGTGAGGTTTTGTTCTCCCTTTTTGCTTTGAAAATGCGATTTGTGTTGATATAATGAGCATTTTCAAAGTGAAAAATAGGAATCAAAGATTCTGTCAAAAAAGTAACTTTATTTATTTCGCGTTCCTTAGGAATTACAACCGCCGAAAATCTCGTAATTTTGCTTTTAAAATACGAATAAATTTATGAAATATTTATTTCTTTTACTGTTGGGGTATTACGTGTATCGGTCTTTTATTAAGCCACATTTATCGTCAATTTCTAAAGAAGAAGAAGAAATTTTCCGTTTTGAAAAGAAAACAGAGCCAGAAAAACGCTCAAATGAGAATGATTATATTGATTATGAAGAAGTAGATTGAGTTTTTGTTTTTAATTGACATATGGAAACGTCATGTAGAAAGTAGTTCCTTCTCCGACTTCTGAATTTGCCCAAATTTTTCCATTCATTTTTTCTACAATCTTCTTACAGGTCGCCAAGCCGATGCCTGACCCTTCGTATTTTCCTCGCGCGTGTAGGCGTTCAAAAACACCAAACACTTTTTCTTGATGTTCTTTGGCGATTCCGATGCCGTTGTCTTTCACGCTAATGAGGTGATTATCGCCATCTAAGCGATGATTGATGTGTATTTCTGGCTGGATATTTTTTTTCCTAAATTTAATGGAATTAGACAATAAATTTTGAAACAATTGAGTCATTTCAGTAGACGATGAGTTTAGCTTGGGTAGGGTATTGATAAAAATTGCCGTTTCGGTATCTTGTATGGTTGCTGATAAATTATTGACAACGTCAAATAAAATATCATTCAAGTTCGTACTTTTAACGCCTTCGTTTTGATAACCCAATCGCGAATAATTGAGCAAATCATCCAATAATTTCTGCATCCGCGTTACCCCGTCAGTAACATATCCCATAAATTCACGCGTATTTTCATCCAAGTGTTGGTCTAATCTTTTAGCGGTCAATTGGGTATACAACTTTATCATCCGCAGTGGTTCTTTCAAATCATGCGAAGCTGCAAAAGCGAAAGTATCCAATTCTGCATTAGAATTTTTAAGCTGAATTTGAGCCTTTCGCAAGGAGTCTGCTTGTCTGGTTATTTCCGCTTTTTGGCGCAATAACAATTCTTGCTGCTGTTGTAGATTTTTAATGGTATCTTCTTGCCCTTTAGCAAAAATAAAAACGATGCCGACGATAACCGCAAAAAACATGAGATAGCTGGTGAAAAAATAACTGGCTGGTAAGTCTTGAATTTGTACCCGAAAAGTTTCCATCGTACTGTTTTCCAGATGAAAAACATAATAGGTCATGGCGAGCAAAATGCCGGTCCAAATGAAACCTGAAAATCGATTGGTAATGAGCAATGTAACCAACGGTACAACCAACAACCACAATAAATTATCGGAATACAATCCACCTGTTTCAAAAACAGAGGGAGCTAGAATCGCAAATAATACAGCTGATAGTAAGTTCCCTGAAATGAGCAAATTTCCCCATTTTTTGAAAATTAAAATTAGGGAGGTAACCAATCCAAAACCCATCAAAAGGGGAACATCATTTTCTGGATGAAAAAGGATGGTCGAAAGACCCATAATGGAAATTACAAGGAGCAGAAATAGATGAATAAAACTTAATATCCGCGCTTTCCTCATTCGGAAAAAATGCGATTTTAATTTTTTTGGAATCATCCAATCAACCAGTGTGTGAATTTTATTAGCCATGAATTTTTAAAAATAATAGTTTATGATTGCTTGATTAAACAACCGAGTTTTGAAAGTCTAAAGGAGAGGTATTGTTAACAATTTTCTTTTTGTGGCAAGAGAGGAATAATATGGGTGCAATTATCTAACCAAATTTATTGTAGTATTATTACTAACGAGTTAAATATGTTTTTTAACAATTCAAAATCATTTTGAGCCAAGAAATTTTAGTCGAAAAAAAATAGGCTTGGGAATGTTCCTTTTTCTTTCCACCTTTGTGTTGTAATATGAAACGATAACATGCAAAATTTTAGTAAAACGATTCTATAACTTGAGTCATTATGCTTGTTTTTTTTCTTCCGAAAAACTCAAAAAAGAGTTCTATACTAAGGTTCTGTAAAGATTTTTTGAATCCTCTAGAAGAAATAATTACAATCAATAATTCAACAGCTTAGTAGATAAATTGTTTTACTTATTAAGTAATTCTTCAAAACCATGGGTATAATTCTCGCCATTTTACGCGGTCTTTTTGTAGCATTTTTAGTGATTAGCTACGTGAGTGCCATTCTGCTGCGTAGCTTTATTTTTGGCTATAATCTTGATTGGTCATTGAGAATGCGGAAAAGCTGTTTGAGCAAAGTCATCAAATTATTAGGTGTTCAATTGGAAGTTTGCGGAACCCCTTATGAAGGTAACTATATGTATATTGGTAACCATCGTTCCTACCTTGACCCAATCATTGCACTATGTAATGTAATGGCACTTCCTGTCGGAAAAGCGGAGGTTTCTAAATGGCCGCTGATTGGATATTCAGCCAAGGTGACGGGTATTGTTTTTGTGAAACGAGAAAGTCGCAATAGTCGTAAAGAAACGTTAGATGCGATGGTGGAAATTTTACAAAAAGGTAACTCGGTTTTAATTTATCCGGAAGGAACGACGCATGATAAGCCAGAAACAATTGATTTTAAAATGGGCGCATTTCGACTTGCTGCTGACCATCAATTTTCGATTATTCCAATGGCGATTGATTACACCGACCCGAATAATTATTGGGTGACGGATATCACATTTGCGCAGCATTTTGCCCAACAATTTAGTAAGTGGAAAACGGTGGTAAAAATTGAATACGGTGAGCCGATTCAAGGAAATGATAAGGAGAAATTAATGTTGGAAACAAAAGAATGGATTGATAAAAAACTGGCGAAATTTTAAATGAAATACGAGTCATCTACCTAATTGTAGCGTTTATTAATAAATGATTGGTACATTTCGTGGGAAAAAATTTAGTTTTCATATAAAATCCAAACCGCCGAAACGGGATTTAAAAGGGGGAAGAAATTTTCAAGAAAATTTCTTCCCCCTTTTAAATCCCTCAGGAACACAGCAGGTTTTTAATAAAAGCTTGAATTTATTTATTTCGCGTTCCTAAGTTAAAATTTAGGACAACTCATATTGTACGCTAAAAAATTCAGACCATTTACCCATATTTTGCCGCATACATCGCCGCACCAATCACACCCGCTTCATTTTTAAATTGTGCAGGAACAATTTCTCCTTCTGTTTTTAAAAAATCCCGATAAAGCTCAAAACGTTTGCTCGTTCCGCCACCTAAAATAATTAAATTCGGTGTAAACATTCGTTCAATTCTTGCGAGATATTGATTGAATCTTTTAGCCCATGTTTTCCAGTCGAGGTCTTCCTCTTTTCGAACGATGTTAGAGGTGAATTTTTCCGCGACAGTCTCTTGCCCTTTTAAATGGAAATGGCCTAGTTCGGTATTTCGCACCAAATGTCCATCTGTGAACATTGCCGAGCCGATACCCGTCCCGATAGTAAGGAGCAGCACTGTTCCCATGCGTCCTTTCGCTTTTCCAAAAGCAACTTCTGCCATTCCTGCGGCGTCTGCGTCATTGACTACTTTAATTTTGCAGCCTGTCTTTTCTGCCAATATTTCCTCAATATTGACGCCAACCCAGCTTTTGTCAATATTTGCGGCACTTTTTGCCACGCCATCTACAACAATTGCAGGAAAACCGCAGCCGATAAGTTTACCCTTATAGTTTAAGCCTTCTACTATTTTTTGCACAGTATCTGCCATCGCTTCAGGTGTTGCTGGAGAAGGGGTCGCAAATTTTAAACGCTCGGTCAATAGTTTTCCCGTCGTCATATTAACGATTGCCCCTTTCGTACCTGTACCTCCGATGTCGATTCCTAAAATTTCGTTTTGCATCTTTTCTTATTGAAAAAGTGGTTGAAATACGGCGGTATTTCAACCACTTTCGCCTGTAAATATTTTCTCAATTATTTAATAACGCGCATTTTCATTTTCACATCTTTCTTTGGTCGGTCTCCCGAAAAGGTGGGAACGTCTGCTATTTTATCAATCACGTCCAATCCTTCGATAACTCTTCCAAAAACGACATAATCACGGTCTAAAAACGGTGTTCCACCATATTTTAAATAATCATCTCGCTGTGCTTTTTCATAACGAATACCTTTTCGAGATTCTATTGCTAAGATATCTTTTTCGCCAACTTCTTTACCATGTACAAGGTAAAATTGTGAACCAGAAGACCGACGTTCTGGATTGGCTTGGTCACTCTGTCGCGCTGCACACAACGAACCTTTCACATGCACCAACGTATCGACAAACTCTGCAGGCGTTGTGTAACCTGGTCCACCTGAACCTAAGGGTTTTTTTGCATCTGCGCCTTTAGAAGTTGGGTCGCCACCCTGTACCATAAAGTTCCCAATGACTCGGTGAAACAATAAATCATCGTAAAAGCCATCTTCCACTAATTTTATAAAATTGTCTCGGTGCTTTGGTGTTGCATCGTACAATTTGACAATCATATTCCCGTATTCCGTCTCAATTTCAACCAAGCATTCCAGTGGTGCGCTGATGAGAATTCGTTGTTCTGTGGTCTTAACTTTATTACCTTTTTTCGCGCGCAAAGTCACCAAATAGTTACCCGAAGATTTATAAATGTGCGTTGGCGTATCTTCTCCCGAAAAATTACCATCGCCAAAATCCCATTCGTAAGTTTCTGCTTGTTCTGATTTATTTTCAAAAATGACCTTTGCTGGTGCGTCTTTTTTTTCTGTTGTATAAACAAAATTTGCCACTGGTTTTCCACAAGAAAAACAAAGACAAATAATCGCTAAAAATGCTAAATGCTTCATGGATAAGTTTTATAAAAGAAGTCAGAAGTCAGACCATTTGATTGTCAGAAGTCAGAAGATTCCAAATAACTTGGGCTTTCTGACTTCTGGCAGCGCAGCGTTCTGACTTCTGACCTTTCAAAATTAATTTACAATTTTAACAGTCATCGCCACATCTTCATTCGGACGATTGCCACCATTACGAGCTACTTCAGCGATTTTTTCTGCTACTTCAACGCCTTCAACTACCTCACCATAAACCGTATATTCACCGTCCAACATTGGCGTACCGCCGACTTCTTTGTATAATGCTCGCTGACTTTCACTGTATTTAAAACCTTTTCGTTGTTCGATTTGGTCTAATTCTTTGTCTGTAATTGGCTTTCCTGTTACGATATAGAATTGGCTACCCGAAGATGCTTTTTGCGGATTGCCATCGCGTGCTGCTGCCAACGCGCCACTGAAATGAGGCGACCCAATTTCCTGGTCAACTCGGTAACCAGGACCGCCGCCGCCAAGGTTTGTACCTGCTGCTGCACCGATAGAATTAGGATCTCCACCTTGAATCATAAACTGCGGAATAACGCGGTGAAATAAGGTACTATCGTAAAACCCTTCTGTCGCCAATTTGATGAAATTATCGCGGTGTTTTGGCGTGTGGTTGTATAATTTAATTTTCATATTTCCCAGATTAGTCGAAACCATTACATGGGTATATTTCTCGCCTTGGTCACAAGAAGCGAACATAAATGCAGTTGCCACAAGGCAAAGAAGTAGTATTTTTTTCATGTTAAATATATTTTAAGGAACAGGTGAAAATCACTAAAATAATCACTACTTGTTACTTAGTTTGGTGTTTTAATTGTCTAAA
>JBLHWU010000256.1:0-8381 GCA_047629355.1 Saprospiraceae bacterium
GTTGCGACAGCAGGTTTGCGAGCGTTGTTGGACGGCATGCAGGTGAAGTTGATGACAGGGCAAGAAGGAGACCAATAGTTTTTTTAGAAGTCAGAAGTCAGACCGCTGCGCTGTCAGAAGTCAGAAGGTCAGGCTAAGTTTTCATTATCAGAAGTTAGAGGTTTAAACATTTTATTTCCAGAAGTTAAACGCATTGCCGTCTCTGACTTCTGACAGTAAAACGGTCTGACCCCTGACCCCTCAAAAAAATAACAATGAACTTAACTAAAATAGCTTTAGAAAGCAACAGAATCGTCATCATGCTGGTGCTGATGATGGTAAGCGCGGGGATTATTGCGTATGGCAATTTATCCAGAGATGCGATGCCTCCTTACACGGTGCGGGTCTGTGCCATCGTGACTCAATTTCCGGGGGCTTCTCCACAGCGGGTGGAAGAATTAATTACGGAAAAGGTGGAAAAAGTAGTGCAAGAATTATCCAATTTGAAAGATGTGAAAAGTGAATCTCGAACGGGTATTTCTATCGTTCATGTAACGTTAAACGATGATGTTTCGGAGAAAGATTTACAGCCAACTTGGGATAAATTGCGCCGAAAGATTACAAGTATTCAAAACGAAATGCCTTCGGGAAGTTATGGGCCGAATGTAAAAGATGATGATTTAGGAGTCGTATATGGGATTATGATTGGAATGGAAGCGGACGGATTTTCCTACTATGACATGAAGCAGTTTTCTGACCAAATTAAAGATGATTTGGTACAATTGGAAGATGCTTCTAAAATTGATGTCGCGGGTATTCAAGATGAAACGGTTTATGTAGAATTCGACAATGCGCAACTGACCAAAGTGGGGTTGACAGCGGGACAATTACAGAAAATTATTACAGAAACAAATATCGTTTTTTCGGGTGGTCAAGTGAGTTTGGAAGATGAAAGAATCGTGTTGGAACCGACTGGAAATTACGATGATGTGGATGATTTGAAAAAGACGCTGATTCCTGTTGGCATAAAAGGTGCGACAGTAGAATTGGGAGACATTACCACCATTCGTCGAGAATACACCAACCCAACTGCCCGCATTGTGAAAGTGAACGGCAAACAAGGTTTGGTAATTTCTGTTGCCTTGAAAGATGGTAAAAACCTCATTAGAATGGGGGAAGAAGTGGACAAACGAATTGCCTATTGGAACAATAAACTACCTATTGGTATTCAACTGTCTCGAACGGCTTCGCAAGACCATTATGTAGAGGAAAAAGTACAAAGTTTTGTTGGCAATGTGGTTCAATCTATTGTCATTGTCTTAGCAGTGATGTTATTATTTTTAGGAATGCGAACAGGATTCATTGTTGCCAGCTTGATTCCTTTGACGATGATTATGACGCTACTATTAATGGGGTTTTTCGGCATTGGATTGAATCAGGTGACGTTGGCAGCATTAATTATGGCTTTGGGAATGTTGGTAGACAACGCCATTGTGGTTTCAGAGACCATCATGGGAAAAGTCGAAGACGGTATGCCACCCAAAGACGCGGCGATAGAAGCGAGTCAGGAGTTGATGATTCCGTTGTTGGTCTCTTCTTTGACGACTTCTGCGGCGTTCTTAGCTTTCTTTTTGGCAGAAAATTCGATGGGAGAAATCATGGGACCGTTATTCAGTGTGATTACGATTGCCTTACTGTGTTCTTGGTTATTGGCAATGACCGTTATCACGATGTTGGGCGTGGCTTTTATTAGAATTAAAAAGAAAAAAGCAGTTGGTGAAAATGAAGAGGAACAACCAGAGAAAAAAACTATCTTTGATAGATTAATGGTCTATTATTCAAAAGTTTTAGACTTTGCCATGCGTCGCCCAATTATCGTCATTGGAACGATTGTACTGATGTTTATTGGGTCTTTGATGCTGTTTCCATTATTACCATTTATCTTCTTCCCCGATAGTGACCGTAATTTGGTAACCGTTGACATCAATATGCCTTTGGGTACAAAAGTGGAAAAAACAGCGGAAGTTGTTGCTGATATTGAAGCATTCATTGAAAAGGAATTAAGAACAAATGACGACCGTACTGCTGGAATTACCGATTGGTCGGCATTCATTAAAGCACCGCCCATTTCTTACGATTTGGGCTATTCACCTGGACAATCTAATCCAAGTTATGCCCACATGCTGCTGAACACCAGTAGTTTTACAGAGAATAATGTAGTGATGGCAAAACTGAATGATTTTTGCTTTGAAAATTTGCCGAATGCAGACATCAACGTTGCTTTATTAGGAAGTGGCGGCGGTGGTGGCAGTGACGTAGAAGTACGTGTTTCGGGCAACAACCCAGAAGAATTGTTTAGCATTTCAGATGCCATCAAGCAGCAAATGACGCAGATTGACGCTACCACTATCATCAACGACGATTGGGGACCAAAAATTAAAAAATTCATCATCGATATTGACCGCGACAAAGCCAATCGTGCAGGCGTGACCAATCAAGATATTGCTGTTTCCTTACAAACTTCGTTGATTGGTTTCAACTCTGGTTCTTACCGTGATGGTGATGATAACATTCCAATTACGATGCGAAGTTTGGGTAGTCAAGAGTTGGATGTACAGCAGTTGAATGGTATCAGTATTTTCAGTCAAAGTACGGGTCGAAATGTACCATTGGGACAAGTTGCAACTTTAGAAACGGCTTGGCAAGCGCCAGAAATTCACCGTCGCCAACTTCGTCGCACCATCACTATTTCTTGTAATGCCCGCGAAGGATTTACAGCTTCCGATGTTACGACTGAGCTAAAACCTTGGTTAAATGATTATGAAAAAACGTGGAAAGAAGGCTACACCTACGAATTGGGTGGAGAAGCGGAAAATAGCACAGAATCAATGGGCGCGGTCATCGCAAAATTGCCAATTGCGGCTTTCATCATCTTGATTTTATTGATTGCGCAATTTAATTCTTTCCGAAAAACTTTTATCGTAGTGGCAACCATTCCGTTAGGATTGATAGGCGTAATCTTAGGCTTATTGGTATTCCAATCCTTCTTTGGTTTCATGGCATTCTTGGGTGTCATCTCCCTCGCAGGAATCGTTATCAACAATGCCATTGTACTGCTTGACCGAATCAAAATGGAACAGGATAAATTCAAACGCAACCAGCACGATGCCATTGTTGCAGCGTGTCTTCAACGATTTCGTCCTATTTTATTAACCACTTTTACAACCGCATTGGGCCTCATTCCGCTGTATCTTGGTGGTGGTCTAATGTGGGAACCGATGGCAATTTCCATTATGATTGGGTTATTATTTGCGACGGTGATTACGCTCTTGTTTGTGCCGTCGATGTATAAGCTGTTGTTTAAAGAAGAGGAATAAAAAACGGTAGATGGCATACGGTAGACGGGTCCTATGCGCCGTCTACCGTCTACCATTAAGAAAACATCTACTAAAATGAACGTTAAAATTACCTTTTGTCAGCAATCTACCTTGTCATTTCTATGCAAATAAACGCCCAAGAAGCGACAACTAATCTACCACCGACTAGAATTCCGATTCAAGTATTTGCCGCCATGCTAACCATCATTGGCGTATCGGCGAAATATGGATTTGCCAGCGATAAAACCTTTACCACCATTCAAGACCATGACGTGGATATTTCAGTAGTAGATAAGCAGCATTATAGCATTTACTGGTCTATTCCTATTGTAAAGCAAAGAAAGGAATCTCTTTAAAATTGAATTTTGACGACGATTACTTAATTAAAAATGTCAATACCGTTAGTTTTAACAATTAAGAATTTGCTAAAGCCGTAGAACGAGATTTATCAACTGCCTATGCTTCCTTGAACTTGTCGCAAAAGGTTTTAATCAAGAAATGGAAGAAGCATTTGGTCATCTCCGGTAGCTTCTCAGCGGCAGGCGAACAATACGATGATATTGGTACTTATGGTGGAACGCTTGGTTTGAATATGCCCATCATTTACAACACCAAAACGGTGCTGTCTATCGAGGTACAAGCAATTTTTGAAGAAGATTTACAAGTGCCGATGATTCCGACGATTGCTTATTTTATCAAGGTGAACAAGAAGCTGAATTTAGAAATCATTTTACCTGTTTCTGCACAATTGCGGTTCACACCTTCTGCTAAGTAACGCGTAGTAATTAATCAGGTAAAATTTTTAGACAAGATTTTTTCGATAGTTTTTCTTTAAAGCTCTTGAATAGCCAGTGTTATTGAAGAATTTTTTAGGAAAAAAATAGCGGAAAAAAATCTCTATAAAATCACCTAATTAATTACTCCGCGTTACTTAAGACATCCATCGCAGAAGGATTCAAATGGGGTATGCAAACGCCGTACATGCGACTTTTTGCACCCAATTTACAAAGTGCCGACCGTGCTTTGAAATTCAAAAATACGCAAGTCGAAACCTTCTTAGGAACGAGGACGCGCTCTCAAAAAAGTAACTTTATTTATTTCGCGTTCCTAAGATAATTAAACCATGATGATTAACAGAAATCACCATCTTTTTTTGAGCATAGAAACTATTTTACCGCTTATTTTTCTAAAATTCCAGTTGATACCAACACAAAAACCTCCGTTCCATCCTTCGAACTATTAATGCTCAATTCTCCATCCAACAATGCTGCTCGAATCCGCTGATTTTCCAAACCATTTCCTCGTTTCACCGTTGCCAAGTCAAAGCCAACACCATCATCTTCTATCAAGATTGCCAGCTGATTGCCTTGCCCATAAACTTGAATTAAAATCTCCGTTGCTTGCGCATATTTCAAAGCATTATTCAAAGCTTCTTGTACAATTCTAAAAACTTGTAGCGATGTTTTTTCATCAATCACATTCGGAAAATCATAATGTTGGAAAGTAATTTCTAGCGTTGTCGTTAAACTTCGTAAACGGTTGATATGGTCACTCAAAGCAGCAATCAAACCCAATTGTTGGAGTGCACTCGGTTGTAAGTTTCGAGAGATTGACCGTACTTCCCGTGCCGCTTCATCAATCAAATTACCGACCTTTGCGGTCGTTCCATTCAGCACGTCCGGTTTTTCATCAAAATGTAATCGGATGGTTGATAAAATGCCGCCAACGCTATCGTGTAATTCGCGTGCAATTCGCGCCCGTTCCCCCTCTTGTCCTTCCAATAAAAATTGCATGCCGTTAATTTTTAAATCATTTTCTAATTGCTTAATTTTTTGTTGATGAAGTGCTTCTTTTTGTGAATTAATGACTTGCTCATTTTGTATTTTTTGACGATAAAAACGAAGCGCTATCAAAGCCAATATTACCAATAGAAAAAGTCCAAATGTTAAGCCATACAATAATAATTTTCGCCGTTGACTTTCTGTTTCAATGAGCGCATTTTCCTTTTCTAAAAGGTCAATGGCTACTCGTTTTTCATTCGTTTCATATTGAAAAGTAAGTTCGTTAATCGCTTTTTGACGATTTTGATTTAAAATACTGTCATTTAAAATAGCGTAACGAATGGCGTACTTATAAGCGGTTGGATACTCCTCCAAACGAGCGTAACTTTGTGCCAAATGCCGAAAACATTGTCGGCGTTGGGTAGAATAGTTTCGCGGGAAGGTGAGCCGTTCGGCTTCCAATAAATTATCAACTGCAGCTGTATAATCACCATTAAATTGACTCAAAAAACCAATATTGAACAAGCTCAGCGAAAGCATTAAAGTATCATTAATTTGTTCGCTCAATATGCGAGATTTCTGTGCGGTCGCAATGGCAGTATCCAACTGTTGCAGTCGCTGATAAGCATAAGTTTCTTCTACTAAAAAACTAATTTCTACAAAAGTATCGCGCAAAATATGATTGAGAGAACGGCATTTTTCCAGATACGCTAATTCTTTTTCCTGATTTCCTACCGTCCGATAATAATTGACCAAATCCCCCGATAAATGAGTCGTCATCTGTAAATTCTCATGCGTTTCATAATAGGCAAGTGCTTCCTCAAAAATTGTCAAAGCCTCTTTTTTCAACTCTGCATTTAAATAATAATTCGCAATATTTCGCTTACTTTGATACAGTCTTAGGCTGTCTTTTGTTGCTTCAAAACATTGCAAACTTTTAGAAAACAACCCGAAAACCGCTTCTGAATTCCCCGTTTCGTTTTTTAAATTAGCTGCTTGTAAAAAATAGATTTTACCTAAAAGATTGCTGTCTTCTTTCGCCAAAGCAGTTTCTTCCACCTTTTCTAAAAAAACGGCAGTATAGGTGCTGTCCATGCTTACCTGCGCAGCTATATTTACTATTAAAAATAGATGAATAAAAAGGTGAAATAAGGATTTCATGTTTGATTATTTTGCAAGGACAATTTTTCCTATACTGCGTTTATTTTCAGTAGAAACTTGTAAAAAATAGGTCCCATTTACCACTTCTTTTTTAGATAAGTCTAATTCATTCCAACCTTGTTGCACCTTCCTTTCTTCTACTAAAATTATTTGACCTAAAACGTCTATTATTTCAAGTTGAATAATTTCATTACCGACATTTTCTATAAAAAAACTCAATTCATTCTTAACTGGATTTGGTGCAATTCTTAATGCTTTACTTTCCGTTTTAAAAACAAAATCCGTGCTTACTGGATTTTCAAAAACATTGCCGTTGACCAACGTAAGTATAGACAAAGGTGGCAAAGTGATTTCTAAGGCATCGATTTGCCCCAATTCAGCGGTGTTTTCTATTTCAGAAGTCAAATAAGCAGCATAAGTTTCTGGTACATTGAGTCCACTCAAATCAACCGTTTTAACCACTTCACTATCATTCAACAAAACAATCGTGAATGCCTCCATATCCGTATTTTCAAAAGCTGCAACATGCACATTTTCATCATTGGTAATCGCTTCTACTCGTTGTGCATTTGGACGAATATAACGAAAAAACTGCTTACAAACAAAATATTTTTTTGACAACTCCTCTGTTCCTCGCATCAAAGAAAAGTCATTCAATTCAGCACTACTACCTTGCCACCACATCCACGTTTCTGTATTGCCTTCCACCAATGAGGACCAGATAGCTTTCCCCAAATCATAAGCCCCCAAAACGACTTCATCATTGGCAAAACTATACTGCCAATCATCCCCTTGCCCACCTCCTTCAGTCATCCAAACTGGCTTATTATTAGGATTCGCATACAGGCTTTGGTAATCGTTCCAAACGCTAGCTCGCTGGTCATCAATTTTATTCAAATCCAAAAAATTATTGACATCAGAAAAATTGCTGATATAACCATGTCCAGCCCAAGCATCCAATAAATTCAAGGCTTCTGCATCTTCTGATAGTTTAAAACTATAGCTATATGGATGATTCCCGACCTCCAATTCAATCAAATTTTCTGCCCCAACAATTTTCACATTTGGATAAGCATTTTTGACAATAGGCATTGCATTTTTTATCATTTCTGAAAACCATTCAAAGTAATAAACGCAAGAATTGTAAGACTCTTGAAACAAAGGCTCATTTTGCGGACTCAATGCATACAAATCAATGCCTTCTGATTCATAAAGCGCAATGCCATCAATAAGCCATTGAGCAAATTCGTCGTACTTTTCAGGGCAAAGTGTTCCTCCTTCTTTTGCTCCAAATGGGTGTGGTTCATCTGAAATTTCATCATCAATAATCGCACATTTCATATCCGCAGGCGGCGACCATACGCTTACCATAAATTTTAATGGAACATTCAATTCCGTTGCTTTTTGCTGTAAACCTGCGACGACCGGACGTTGTTCTTCCCAATTGGAGTCCTGAAAGTGATAAGGAACCTGAATGGTCGTGTCTTCTGGCGGATAATATTCATTGCGCCAGATGGTGATGCCCAAATCCTGAAGTATCAATTCCGCCCATGCTTCGGTAAAATGTGGCCCGTCTTCCCACCATTCTTCTTGTGCGCCAAAAAAACCAAAGCCTTCTATGGTTTGATGCTGGATGGTTCGGTCAATCGTTACGGTTACGTTTTGCGTAGCGGCAATATTGGCAAGGAAGCAGAAGGAAAGAATGAGTATTTTTTGTCGCATTTTTTTATATGATTTTAAGCAGTTCTACTTTAAGAAATCCGATGCAAAAACAAAGAAAGTTTCAAGGAGAAAATGGTTTTAAAACCATTTTGCTCCCTCAAACTCCCTCTTGATAGACAACGACACAAGAGTCTTAAAGTAAAATTAGTAACTTTTGATAAAATGATAGCTGAGGCGGGTGAGACCTCAGCTACGTTTTGCTTCATTTGATTAAGATAAGTAACGGACGCTAATTAAGTAACGATAAAATAATAAGTCCGACAAGTTAGACAGTGGATAATTTTTCTCAGTTTTTACTTGAAAGAAGGATAATTGTTGATACTTTGACTGATTTCAAGTGAAAAATGAGGGAAATTTGCCC
>JBLHWU010000257.1:0-8320 GCA_047629355.1 Saprospiraceae bacterium
CTTTGATGAGCTTTGTTTCCCAATCCATTTTAAGCTTTTTTTTGAATGTCCTAATCCAAAATTAAGACTTCTTATGACATTGGGAAACTCTTTTTTAAACGCTTAATTCGCATATAATGGCTGTTTCAAAAGTGGAAAATAAGGACAAAAGAAATACAGGAGATTTGGCGGAGTTTTTTTTACCGTTACTAAGGATGCTGGTTGCTTACAAAGCTACTAAATATTGAGCGGAAGAGCAGCAGTATTCGATGAATGAAGAGCTAAACTTAACATCTTTTCAGGGGTTGGCAAGTTGGATTGCAGGAATATGAAGGCACGAGGAAGGATAAGTAACGCGTAGTGATTGTGAATACGTTGACTAATAAATAACGTATTCTAGTATTTTATTAAACAGGAAGTTTGAGAGGGGAAATTGGGCTTAAGTCCAACTTTGCCCTCAAAAATATCTTGCCTACTGCCTTCGCCGACGGGAGAGAGAGACTTAAGGAAGAAAAATGGTTTTGTCAAAACAATTTAATAATGAGGCATTATTAAATCCTTTTTACTTTGTCTTTTGCATCAGATTTAAGACTCTTAGGAATGACAAAAGATTAAATTCACATTCCTTAAATTAGTGCTAACAAGTTGTACTTTATGTTGGCTAAACGCCAAATTCCTTTATTTATCTCCCTTATCCCTTCCTTTTTTATTATTTTTGCAGTAAAAAACAATTCAATAATAGAACCTAATATGTACAAATTTTCCGCACTCTTTGCTTTTTTACTTTGTCTTACATTTTCTGCCCAATCACAAGTCTTTCAAGATGACTTCGAAGGCGGCGGGACGATTACCAACTGGGATGGAGACGACTGCGATATAGATACCAATCTCGCGAATCCTTTTGTCCAAGGCAATAATACCTCTGCTACTGTTTTAGAATATAAGGACAACGGAGGACAGTATGCTAACGTCCGTTTTCAACAAACAACGAATTTTAACCTAGTGACAAACAATACTTTTTCGCTAAATATATATATCCCGTCAAGTGGTTTGACCGGAAATCAAAACAATCAAGTTTCTCTGAAATTACAGAATGGAGACCTAGAATTTCCTTGGACAACGCAGACCGAAATCGTCAAACCAATCGTATTAAATGAGTGGCAAACGGTGACTTTTGACTTCCAAAATGATAATTTCAACAACTTAAATGGAGATTCGCCACCACCGATAGAGCGAATTGATTTTAACCGGGTAGTTATCCAAATTAACGGCGAGAATAACAACGATTTCGTAGTGGCTTATTTAGATGATATAGCGCACGTGAATACGGTGTATCAAGCCCCTGTTTTTGACAATTTGGTTTGGTCAGATGAGTTTGACGGAGACGGTGAGATTAATGAGCTAAATTGGCACCAACAAACTCTTTTGCCACCAGGTGGAAATTGGTACAATGGAGAAATTCAACACTATACTAATCGGGTTGAAAATTCATTTGTCGAAGATGGCATCTTAAAAGTCAACGCCATAAAAGAAAATTTTACAACCCAAGGGGTTACTAAACAGTATACTTCTGCGCGTTTAAATTCAAAATTTGCTTTCACCTACGGTAGAGTTGAAATTCGGGCAAAATTACCAACTGGCGTCGGTACATGGCCAGCGCTTTGGATGCTTGGAAAAAACATCAACGAAGACGGAGCGTATTGGGATAATGAAGGTTTTGATACAACACCTTGGCCAGCATGTGGTGAAATGGATATCATGGAACATTGGGGTGACAATCAAAACTATGTATCAAGTGCGACGCATACGCCTTCAAGCTCTGGTGCGACGGTGAATAACGGTGGGCAAATTATTTCGACAGTTTCTTCAGAATTTCATATTTATACGCTAGAATGGACTGCCGATAAATTAGTGTTTAGTGTAGATGACGAGACGCATTTTACGTACAATCCTCCTGTAAAAAACAATGAAACTTGGCCTTTTAATGCAGACCAATATTTGTTATTAAATGTAGCAATTTTACCTAATATCGCTTCAAATTTCTCGGAAAGCGCAATGGAAGTTGATTATGTACGCGTTTATCAAGAAAGCAGCACTGCTACAAATGAAACCGATAATGAGCAACAAACACCCGTTTTTTATCCCAATCCAGTAGCGGATGTTTTGACTATTGAATTAGCAGAAATGGCGGCGCAAGATGTGGCGTTTAATATTTATAATGCCGTAGGAAAACTTGTGAAAAGAGAAACCGTCGAGACTGCAAATATGCAAGCTGAGTTGAAAGGGTTTGGAGTTTTTGCCAGCGGTATGTACTTTATTTCTTACGAGTTGAATGGGCGAAAATATGGATTTAGAATTTATAAAAAATAAGCAAGCATTAGACGGAGCTGAATCAAAAGGTAAATTAACGAGTGGAAGTTTTCGTATTTAAAAATTTTCTACGATACCTCTCCACGTAAATTGGCCTTGTGGCAACCTTTTGATACAGCTCCGAAATACGTACTCAAATTTAGACTTTTTTCCTAGCGGAAGTCAATGCTATTGCCTTCAGTACAACGAGCGAAACGCCCGCACGGCAAAGTCCAGGCATCGCTTGGCACGAGTGCGAATGACCACAAATGTTATCACCGCGGAGATCCAACTAGACTACCCTAAAAAAGGACCATACCGACGGCTATACCTTCTTGTTTTGCGGCTTCCTTTATGGCTTCAATTTCACCTGCGTCCAACCAAATGCCTTTGCATTTTGGGCAATGATCAATAATTATTTCATTATTGTGTTTTTTAAGTAAAGTAGCACCATCTACCGGACAGCTGCGGGGGGACTCTCTACTTATTAGAATTTTTGTTTGACATGCTCCACAAGTAGATTGATTTTCAAAATCGCGTTTTGTTTTATTCTCATTACAATGGACACAAGTCTTCTTCTTTTTAAACCAATTCATAATTTATTTTTTATTTTTTATTTTTATTTCGCGTTCCTTAATTCTACGTTAAGTAACTGTGAAAAAATAACTTGGGCCATTATGAACCAACTTATTAAATTGTTTTTACTAAGTAACGATAAAATAATAAGTCCGACATTTAGACAGTGGATAATTGTTGATACTTTGACTAATTTCAAGTGAAAAACGAGGGAAGTTTGCCCTGTCTAAATGGCGGAGTTATTTTTTTATCGTTACTAAGTAGTTATTCAAGTTAATGCTGTCGGATGAATCCGATGCAAAAAAACAAGAGGAATTTTAGGGAGAAAAATGGTTTTAAAACCACTTTTCTCCCCGCAAACGCCCTCTATGAAACAAGAATAAACCTGTGTTTTACAAGATTTTCAAAGAAACTCTATTTTTTTAAAATTAATTCCGCTTCACATTGATTGAAGAATTCGAAATAAATAAAGTTAGATTCTTGAGAGAGAGAGGTTTTGTTCTCCCTTTTTGCTTTAAAAGTGCTATTTATGTTGATGTAATGAGCATTTTTAAAGTGAAAAACATGGCCTAAATATCCGCTCAAAAATGTAAGATTATTTATTTCCTGTTCCTAAGATTTCACAAAGAGTTCTTTGTTCGGAATCAGCGTTTTAGTAGCTCCATTTATTACAATTTCCGTTGGTATTGGAGAATCCAAAAAGCTTTCCCAAAAAATTCCAATGGATTTGTGATTTATGTTGATTTTAATCGTTTCTCCCTTCCATTTTAATTTAAAAGAAAGTGCTTCCCAATGGGGAGGAAGCCATGGTTTAAAGTTGAGCTTACCAGATTTTACGCGTACACCTCCAAAACCAAATACAACCGTTTGCCAAGTACCTCCACAGGAAGCGATGTGCATGCCCATATCCGTATTGCCCTGATTGTCTATTAAATCCACGAAAGCACTACGTTCAAAATATTGGACAGCCTTTGTGGTGTCTCCTATTTCAATCCCCATAATGGAATGAATACTTGGACTTAGCGAAGACTTGTGCATGGTTCGTTTTTCATAAAACTCATAGTTTATACGCTTAATCTCATCGCTAAATTCATCTGGTAGAACATAGAGTAACATGATTACATCTGGTTGTTTCACTAAGGTTGTTTCATCTGCATTGAAGTGGTCATAACCTTCAGGATAAATCGGCATATTATTTTTATCCCATTGGGTTATCGGAACTTCTTTGTAATTGAAATAGCCTTCAAACTGCTCAATCAATTTCTTCTCTTTATCGAATGGAATATATATATTTTTCGATTTTTTTTGCCAATCAAGTACCTCTTCTTCACTTAGCTTTAAGCGGTCAGATAGCTGTTTCAATTCTTCTGGATATTCTGTCTTCAATACATCATACCAACCTATTACTTTTTCAAGATTCCATTGGGCCATTCTGTTGGTAAAAACATTATTGTCAACATGCTCATGAAATTCATCGGGTCCGATTACTCGATTTAATTCATAATGATTTTTATCCTCAATATATTCGAGTCTACTACTCCAAAAGCGAGCAGTTTCAAATAGCATTTCCGCTCCATAATCCAAGAAAAACTGAAAATCATCACTCGCTGTCAAATAAGTTAAAACACCATAGGCCACATCAGCAGTAATATGAATTTCTTCTTCCCCTGTCCAAATTCGGTGCTTTCCATCATGTGTCCACTTAGGCGTCGTTTCTTCCCCTGTATCTGCTGATTCCCAAGGATATTGCGCCCCGCCAAACCCATTCATTTTAGCATTTTTCTTAGCCCCTTCCATGCAATGATAACGATATAACAATAGTGCTTTTGCCGTTTTGGGTTGGGTATAAATGTAAAAGGGCAATAGAAAAATTTCTGTATCCCAAAAAACATGCCCTTTGTATCCTTCACCTGAAAGACTTTTTGCCCCAATATTTACCTTTGGATCATTCTCATTTGCGGTAATAAGCAGGTGATAAGTGTTAAAGCGGACGACCAAATTGGCGGACTCATCTCCAACAATCACACAATCAGAATTGTCCCATTTAACCTGCCATGCGGAGGCATTTGTTGCCAACAGGGTATCAAACCCTATGAATTTTGCTTTTTCCAGGTCATCATAACATTGTGACTGTAATTTTTCCTTTGACACCGCTCTTGAAGTTCCGATGGTTACTAGTTTATCCAATTGATAAGTTCGCCCTTCTTCCACTGCAAAATTTAAGACTTCTGAAATTTTCTCGTATTCTTTTTGTGTGGTTCTTTTTGCATCTGCACCTTCCAATTGCATATTTGCAGCATAACCCAGAGAATGCGCCCTGTCAAGGGTTTTCATTTCCAGGTAAATACCTTCTTCACCAGATATGGTAGCCACTTGTTCCAGGTGTTTACTGGTCGCCCATTTTTCCCATTTCGTTTCTAAAGGAAAACTAGTTTCGCCAACATATTGTGGCAATCGGTCCAGATTTCTACGGTTCCCTTCAAGGCTGCTTTCTACCCTAACTTGACCAGAATAATTTACTGGTGTAATGCATATCCGTAGCGCCGCTATATTTTGCTGTGACAAATGGGTAAACCGAATACTTTCATAGCGAGTAATTCGACCCTCCTCATCCTCAAAAACGGTTAATCGGTATAGCACACCTTGTCGCAAGTCAAACTTTCTATGATATTCAACAATTTTGCAGGAATTCATATTGAGCAATTCCCCTTCTATATATACCTTCACTGGTAGCCAGTCTGGGCAACTAACTAAATCAACTACAGTAGAATCGTGATGGTCATAAATACCCGCCAGATACGTTCCAGGCAAACCTCCTCTAAAACCTTCTTCTAATGCTCCTCTGGTGCCCTGAAAACCATTCCCTACCGTAAAAATAGTTTCATAGTGGTTGATTTTCTCAGGTACAAAGCCAGTTTCTTCAACTAACCAAGTCTGGTCATTTAATAATCCTTCAAGATTTATTTTTTTAAATGTCTCCATAATTTTCTTTGATTTGTCGTTCTGTTTCTTCTAACGTTTTATAAATATTCAATTCCGTTCCAGTGCATCGTTGAGCACCCATAGCATTACCATAATAACAGGCCTTTACATAATCCCCCGTCTCCAAAAAACCGAATGCCAAACCACCTGCGAAAGAATCACCACATCCGGTAGTATCTACTACATTTTCTACTCTAATTCTTTTAACGAAATGCTCTTCTATCTTTCCTTGATTATTTTTAAAATAGACCGCACAGCCATATTCATCGAGTGTAATATAGACTGCTTTAACACCATGACTAAGACAATGCTCCGCGAATTTTGGCAACTCATCTAAAGATAACTCTTCCTCGTCAGCTAACTCTTCTTCCGTATATTCATGCTTAAACCAACTACAAGCCGCTTCTTCCAAATTCATTTTTAATATGTCAATATAAGGTAACCATTGATCTCTATCTATCCAAAAGCGATGGACTCGTTCCCCTTTCCGTGTGCAAGAATTGGTCGGTCCGTGCGCATCAAAAATAATCACTCCATCACTATTTTTTTTGATGTGTTTTAAGGTATCAAGAGCGACTTCAAAATCGGTAACCGGAACAAAAACATAAGCATCGGCATCCAACAAATCTTTGACATCAGCCGGCAAGATAGGCGCCATAAAAGCCGTTTGACATTCTATCCGCTTACTCTGGGTGACATATTTTAAAGAGATAACATCTCCTTGGTTCAATTCGGAATTAATGTGATCCGTTTTAACATTAGAGAAAGAAGCAAGAATTGCTTTAATTGGTTCACTATCCCTTTGTTGAACATGTGTTACTGGAATAATTTCAGAACGGTCACCAGCTAACTGCGACAACGCAACTACAGGGTATAAAGCACAACCATATTTTTCCACAACTTGTCCTTCATAAGTCGTGATATGATCTCTTGGGATAGGTCCAAGTACGATAATTTTATAATTTTTATTCATAGATAAAATTTAAAAACATGTTTATAACGATTAGTTTTTTTTAAATTCCTGACGCGGCATCAAGATACGAATCTTTCTTGTTTTGCAGTATTTTACTTAAATAAAAATAGTTGTAACGAAATAGTCCCTGCTAAATATGCCTGTTCAGTGCTTTAATGTCGTGTTGTCACAGCGGTCTATAAAATGTACCTTTGTCGCAAATAGCTTCTTAGTAACGATAAAAAAACATTAAAAATAATACGCTATGAAAATAACCTCAACGAACATAGGAAAACCAACCGTCTTCCTTTGAAATGGAAAAGAAGAAACAACAGGTATTTATAAAAACCGACTGATAAGCCCATTTATTTAACAAAAAATGATGTTTTAACCGATGAAGTTTCTAATCCTTTAAACCATGGTGGCTTTTATAAAGCTTGCTATCTATTTTCAGCTGAACAATATCCATACTGGAAAGAATTATATCCAAACCTTGATTGGACTTGGGGAATGTTTGGCGAAAACTTAACGGTAGCTGACTTTAATGAAAGAACAGTATTCTTAGAAGCTATTTATCAGGTAGGAGAAGCATTGGTTCAAATTTCACAATATAAAGAACCCTGTTATAAGTTTGGACATAAATTTGGTACGCAAAAAGTGCTAAAACAATTTATTAAACATGGTTTTGGCGGTACTTATTTGAGTATTTTAGAGGAAGGCTATGTAACTATTATTAATAATGAATTCACTTTGGTTGAGCGTCCTGAAAATAGTTTAACTGTGGCAGAATTGTTCCACTTAGTTTATGCTAAAGAAAAGAATCAAGATTTACTAAAGATTGCAGCGAGTAGTAAAGCAATACCTGCTAAAAAGAGACTGTTATTTAGTAAATAAAATAACCTAATGAAGGTTAGGAACGCGAAATAAACTAAGTAACGGTAAAATAATAAGTCCGCCAACTAACAACGTTTATTTTGTTCTTAGTTTTTACTTTGAAAGTGCGATTTATGTTGATATAATAAGCATTTTTCACGTTAAAAATGAGGACTAAATATCCGCTCAAAAATGTAAGATTATTTAATTCGCGTTACTTAGGAACGATAGGATAATAAGTCCGACAAGTTAGATAGTGGATAATTTTTCTCAGTTTTTACTTGAAAGAAGGATAATTGTTGATACTTTGACTGATTTCAAGTGAAAAATGAGGGAAATTTGCCCTGTCTAAATGGCGGAGTTATTATTTTACCGTTCCTTACATCTTCTAAAACGATTAAGTGACTCATTTTTGACCAATCTGGTTGCTCTAAAAAATGATACTGAAGAATTAATCTTAGGGAATGGAATACTTCCCCCCAAATAAGTAAGTGACATTATTTATTTGGGTAAAATTTGAAGATAAGATTTTTTCGATAGTTTTCTTTTAAAAATCGTTGCATGGTCTGCATCACGGAACTATTTTTAAGAGGAAAATAGCGGAATAAA
>JBLHWU010000258.1:0-8294 GCA_047629355.1 Saprospiraceae bacterium
CTTCGACAGTTTAACAAAGCAGCTGATGATCTATATTCAACGGCGGTTTCAACAATCAGACAACCTATTGAAGGATTTTTTAGCTGGTTAGTTGAAAAAACTGACATTCAAAGAGCATCAAAAGTAAGATCTGAAAACGGGTTAATTTTACACGTTTTTGGAAAAATCGCTGCTGCTTTAGTTTCTTGGATTTTTTAAATAAAATTCTTACACTTAATTCGCATTAATAAGTTGTTCATATTTTTTTTAAAAAAATAACTATTGTCAACTTAGTTTACAACGAAATAGCAAGCAAGTACAGCCTTTTTTATGAAAACCGTACATAATGTGGGTGTTCAATCTTTTAATTTTTACGTTCAAAAAAGATGAATTTATTTATCCTAAACTGCATTTTCACGTAAAATACACTCATTTTTTCTCTTTTTTTTGCTATAAAATCGATTGATAAGTATTTGATAATCAATGTATTCATTAATTTCATCCAATTAACACTTCGATTTAAACGAACTCCGTACACAATGTGTGCTTTCTTTTTTTATCAAAACCGTACATAATGTGGGTTCAAGTTTTTTTTTGAAATAATTTTTTATTTTATTTAAATGGTCATACATTAAGACCTTTTATATAGTTTTAATCTTTTATTATTTAGAGTGATTTTTTTAAGTAAACATGAGAAGTTTAAAGTATTCTTTTTCAGATAGTTAGCTTCATACCCGTACATAATGTGGGGCACTCAAAACCGTACACAATGTGGGTCTTTTCCGTACACAATGTGGGTCATGCTCGTACATAATGTGGGAATTACTTCGTACATAATGTGGGTCTTTTCCGTACACAATGTGGGTCATGCTCGTACATAATGTGGGTTCGAGTTTCGTACAATTATAAATTTGTGTACGATTTTGCATTTATTTGCATTATGTTAGTACAGCACACCGAAAATAAGATTGCAAGATTAGAAAATAAATTCATCTTTAATGCACATTATCGCTTGACGGCGAATGAGCAAAAGATTATTTTATTTCTCGCTTCCAATATTGATGTGACGCAAGAAGATTTTCAAAAACAAACCATTCCTGTGGTGATTTTGGAAAAAATTTTGAATCAAGATGGCAAGAAGTGGGGGAGTCTTTATGACCGAATGCAAGATTTTGCAGGACGGATTATTGGCAAACATATTAGTTTTCCAACAGACTTTGAAATTGATGGGCGGAAATTTCCGGGCTTCATTAGTTGGTTTCAGTCGATTGCGCCTTGTCGAAATAGTAATGGGGAAGTTTGTTTGGAGTTTGAATTTTCGAATAAGTTGAAACCATTTTTATTGCAACTCAAGCAATATGTACAATTGAATCGCATCGAAATTGCGCCGATGAAGAGCGGTTTTTCCATTCGAATTTATAGTATTTTGAAAGCGCATCGTGATAAAATGCGGCAGCACGAAAAGGAAAGTATGATGTCTTACAGTTTGGAGGAACTCAAATCTGTGCTGGGTATCAAAGGAAAGTATGATGCGATTGATAATTTTAAACGACGGGTATTGAATGTGGCGAAGAAAGAAATCAACCACAACAGTTCAAGTATAAAAATTGACATCAAAAGTCTAAAAACCAATCGGAGAATTACGGGAATTAAGTTTTTGATACAAGACCGTGTGCCTGAGGAGACGGAAACGACAGAGAAAAAGGTTACGGAAGAAGCTTTGCCAAACACAGATAAGTTGACGAAAGCTCAATTGAAAAGTTATAGAGATTTAGTGAAATTTGGTGTGCATCATGGCATTGCCTTTCATCAACTTGTACCGCAAATGAAAGGTGGTGGGGTAGCGGGCTTCGAGGATTATTTCGTAAAATATGCCATTCAACATTTTAAGAAAAAATCAAGATTAAAAAGTCCAGGGACATTTGTGAACTGGTGGCAAAAAGGAGTTTATAGTCCTGGCAGTGAGGATTGGTCAAAAATTGTAGAACAAATTACAGAAGCTAAAAAGCAATTACAAAACGACGATGCATCCGCTTACGATAATCGAATGGTTGCTAAAGATATGCCTCATGAAGAATTTAAAAATTGGTACGTGAATCAGATGAATACCATCACTTAATTGACTACTTGTTATCAATGAAAAAGAACTATTTGAATAAATATCATAAAGGTATTGAACTACTTGTCAACGAACACGTTGTGTAGTGAATTTTTTGAGTTCTAAATTAATTTGATAACAACTTGATGGAAATCCTTAAAGAAATTGAAGTCTATTATACCGACAATTATTTAATCGCAAACCTTATCGGAACGATACTGATAACATTTGTCACTGGTTATCTAACCGACCGTTTTTTTAAAAGACTCATTCGAAAAGCATCTGAAGAAGGCAATTCTAAGCTGACCAATTATCAGTTTTTACGACGATTTGTGGTGACGTTAGTTTACATTATTGGCTTTAGTGCCGCAGTATTTATTATTCCACAACTTAAAACACTAGCAGGGTCGGTAATGGCGGGTGCAGGCATTTTTGCAGTTGCGATTGGTTTTGCCTCACAGCAGGCATTGAGTAATGTAGTTGGTGGTATTTTTATAGTTATTTTTAAACCCTTTCAAATCAATGACCGCCTGACGGTGCGGGGTACAATGACGGGAATTGTTGAAGATATTACATTGCGGCATACCGTGATTCGTAATTTTGAAAATCAGCGGATTATCATTCCAAATTCCGTAATTAGTGAGGAAATTTTAATTAATCCAGATTTTGTCAATGACCGAATTTGTAGATATATCGACGTCGGAATTAGCTTTGACAGTGATATTGATTTAGCCAAAAAAATCATGGCAGAGGAGGTTGAAAGGCATCCTTTTTACATTGACCCACGAAACGAATTGGATATAGAAACCGGCGTCCCGTTGGTTATTGTTCGGGTGGTATCTTTGGGTGAATATGCTGTCAACATACGGTCATGGGCGTGGGCAAAAAACTCACCGAATGGTTTTGTAATGAGCTGTGACTTACTTGAAAGTATTAAAAAAAGATTTGATAAAGAAGGGGTAGAAATTCCGTTTCCGCACCGAACCATGGTGATGAAAGATGAGGTAATGAAATTAAGAAATGTGAAACAAACAAAGGATTATGACCAAACGGCGTAAAGGCGCGGGACTTCCACCAGGTTCTATTGTGTATACAGGGAATCAAAAAGTGGAGGAAATCAGAGTACATTATTTAAAATATGATGCCAATCAGTTGATGGCTAAGGAATCAACGACCCACGAAATCATCGAATTGATGCCGTCAAAGCCGGAAATTGTCGATTGGTATGATATGCGTGGTTTACACGATACGCAGTTGATTGAAAAATTTGGAAAGCAGTTTAGGATTCATCCTTTGATATTGGAAGACATCGCAGATATTAGTCAGCGACCGAAGTATGAAGAGTATGAAAAGGGCATTTTCTTGATTGCGCGCGCTCTGCATTTTGATTCCACTAATTCTACGATTAAGACAGAACAAGTTTCGCTTTATTTTTACAATGGACTTCTCTTAAGTTGGCAAGAAACCGAAAGTGACCTTTTCGCTGCAGTGCGAGAACGGGTAACCTTGGGCAAAGGTCGAATTCGGCAACGTGGGGCAGATTATTTGGCTTATGCTTTGTTGGATGAATTGGTTGACAACTACTTTCATGTCATGGATGAGGTTGGGAATGTGATTGAAATATTGGAGGATGAACTGCTGTCAAATCCTAATAATTCGATTCGAGAACGCATTCACCATTTGAAAAAAGAGTTACTGAAAACGCGTAAAAGTATCGCGCCGTTGCGGGAAGCGGTCAATCGTTTTGCAAAAGCAGAAAATGAATTTGTGCGGGAAACCTCGCATGTTTTTATTCGCGATTTGTACGACCATACGATACAAGCACAGGAAATGATGGAGAATTACCGCGATATTTTGAATGGTTTGCAAGACCTTTATTTATCTGAAATCAGCTTTAAAATGAATCAGGTTATGCAGGTTTTGACCATCATTACTACGATTTTTGTACCGCTGTCCTTTTTGGCGGGTTTGTATGGGATGAACTTTGATAATATTCCTGAATTGCACCATTCTCAGGGGTATTTTATTCTGTTGACCGTTATGTTTTTAGTGGCAATTGGTTTGCTGAGTTGGTTTAGAAAAAGGGGTTGGTTTTGAATAATTTTCCACAAATCTAGAAAGGATTAAACCTAAATAAACTCAAATTTAATTCGGGGTTATTTAGGTTTAATCCACTTCATGGATAGACAATTAATCAAAAATTTTCCCTCGATTCAAAATATGATTGGGGTCTAATGCCCGCTTTATCGTTTTCATCAAATTAATCTCCGTTTCCGACCGGCACAGGTGTAAATATGCCTTTTTATCAACTCCAATTCCATGTTCTGCCGAAACGGAACCGCCGAATGCTTTCAGAGGTGAATAAACGACCATATCAATCTGTTCTTTCAGCATTTTACTACCGTTTTCTTTGCCCACAATTAAGTGAATATTCCCATCCGCAACGTGTCCAAAGCAATAAACAACCTCAACTTCTGGAATTTTGTAAAGATTGGCTTCGATTTCAGGAATAACCTTTCCAATCACGGAAATAGGCAAACTAATATCAAAATGATGGTCATGATTAGCTTGGGATGCAATTGCATGAACATCTTCTCGAATCGTCCAAAACCATTGTAAATCGGCCTCCGTATGCGCGAGTGCCGCATCCAAAATCAGTTCCTTTTCAAAAGCAATTTCGAGCAAATCTTGCATTTTTTGACGGTCATTTTCCTGATGATTGCCCAAGCTTTCCATCAAAACGTAATAATTATAAGAATAAGGTAGGGGAGGCTTCATTTTCGCGGGCGGTGTAGTCATACCTTCGTAGCATTTTTTCCAAATGAGTTCAAAACCGCTCAAGGTTCCCGCCAAACCACCGTCCATATATTTTAAAAAATCGACTACTTTGTCATAGTCATTGAAAGCAACAAATGCACTGTTTCGACTTTTCGGTGCTTCTACTAATTTTAAAACAGCCTTTGTCACAATACCTAATGTTCCTTCTGAGCCAATAAAAAGCTGTTTTAAATCATAAGCGGAATTATCTTTAATGATTTTTTTCAAAGAAGAAACAATTGTTCCATCTGCTAAAACGGCTTCTAGACCCAAGACTAAATTTCGAGTCATGCCATAGCGAAATACTCTTAGTCCACCCGCATTTGTGGCGATAATGCCGCCAACTTGTGCCGAACCTTTTGCACCAAAATTCAACGGAAAGAGCAGATTTTTCTTTTCTACTGCATTGTGTACATTTTCTAAAATCACGCCTGCTTGAACAGTAATCGTACGGCTTTGCTCATCGATTTCTTCGATTTGGTTCATCTTTTCCAAAGAAATAACGACTTCATTTTTCTGCGTATTTGTGCTGCCTACCAAATTGGTCAATCCGCCGTGAACGACTACGGGTTGTTGGTGTGCATGGCAAATTTTTAAAATTTCGGCAACTTCTTCCGTTGTTTTTGGAAGCACAACACATTTGGCAGTTAGTGGCTCATTCATTTTCCAAATGTGGACATACCGCGTGCTTAAATCCTTGTCTGTAAGTGCTTTATCTTTCCCAAGCTTGTTAATTAAAATATTTTGAATCGTATCAGGCATCGTTTTTTTGTGCAAAAATAGTAGATTTTATAAAGATTCAGCAATTCAATAATAAATTATACATTCGAATTTTTTAAAAAATTGAAAATATGGCAACACCATCCATCCATCCATCCAAATTAATCGCATGCCAACTGTTGATTTATTGCGTAGCTTTATCATGATAATCATGGCACTACTTGACCATGCAAATGTATTTATGGGACCTGGTTACACGACAGAAGCTTGGGGAGTTGATTTTATAGATTAGGCTATTTAAAAAAAAAAGTGTCTTACATTCTTATAAATCTTGATGAATTTGAATATAATTCCCACAGGTATCATCAAAAACAGCTTTGGTTCCCCAATCATTAGTCGTCGGTTCTTTCAAAAAATCTACGTCTAACTTTTTCAATCTTTCAAATTCCGTTTGTACATTTTCTATGCCAAAAATGATGCTTGGCAATTTCATTTTTCTAACTTCTGCTTGCTATGTTTTTGCAAAACCATCGCCCCGAGGTTCGAGTAATAAGGTCGTTCCTTTACTTTGTTCTGGCGAAACCACGATAGCTAACTGAGCTTCCTGCAGGAACATATATTCAGCAAAGCTTAAAATTTCTGTATAAAATTTAAACGCTTGAATTGGGTCTTCAACGAAAACGCTGGTCATTTTTATAGTCATAATCCTTTATTTTAGTGATGGACTTTCATCTTATTTACGACTCCCTTCTAATCCTTATTTAGCAATTTTTCCTTTTTCAGAAAGTAGAATGGCAATAGGTCTAGTTTTTTCAAATTTAGATAAAATAATGATGGTTATCACCGTAATTGGAACACTGAGAATCATACCAATAATTCCCCAGATTGCGCCCCAAATCGACAGCGAAATGATGGTTACCAAGGGACTAATATTCATGGAACTACCCATTAGTTTTGGTTCTAAAAAGTTGCCGACAAACAACTGAATTAAGCCAACAATTACTAAAACTAAAATTGGCGGTAGAAACGCTCCAAATTGAAATAAACAGAATGCTGCGGGGAAAAGTGTGGCAATCAAAGAGCCAATTGTAGGAATGAAATTCAAAATAAATATCAAAAATGCCCAAAATTCGGGGGCATCTACGCCAATCATACGTAGGGCGATATAACTCAAGGTTCCCGTGACTAGGCTAACCAAAGTTTTCAATTTGAAGTAGCTGGAAATAGAACTACTGATTTCTGCCAATAAACCGTCAATCTTTGAGCGTTGCCCTTTTTCGATAAAAATTGCCTGTAATTTAGGTCCAAAATGACTTTCTTCTAACAAGACAAAAAGTGCGTAAATAATGACCAAGAAGCCATTGCTTAAAAGCCCGGAAATGGAGGCAAATAGCTGTTGAAAAATGGAGCCAAAATCAAGATTGCCAGAATAAGTTTTAGCTGATTTTTTGATATCCAAACCTGTCAAAGTATCCAATCGTGCGACAATAGAATCAATATTGGGTTGGTATCGGCTTAAAGACTGCGCAAGATAATTAAGGTTGGAAGTCAAGACCTCCGCCAACATAACTAATGAGCCTAAAATAATCACGAAAGTCAATAGACTTTTCGCCCAGTTGGGACAATATTTTTCAATAAAAAGGATTTTATCAAGCCCTGATTTTACAGCGCCACCAATAAACCACAGCAATACGCCCAAGATAAAAGGCACAAGAATGGCTTGCCCCGAAATCAAGGTAAAAACGGTGGCGATGCAAATAATAAATAAATTAGCTGTTTTTTGTAAGTTCATTCTTCGTTTTTTGAAAATAGTTGTTTCTATTTCCAAAGGTACAAAAAATGGTTAATTTGTTTTTAGAAGCTTTTTTAAAGCGTAACAAGTCTATTTAAACTCTGCCACTAATTGTAACGCAATCGCATCCTTAGTTGGGTACAAAGGACTTCGTACTGGTTCTGCTGGACGGTCTTTTTTTTTAATCCCTTCTTCTTCAAAATAGCATTTTGTTGCTGCTATGATTTTAAATTAGGATTCATTTTATAAAACTTAAAACCGACTGGAATAGTTATCTTTTCGGTCACTAATAACACAAAAACTAGGCTTTGTCCCATAAAATAACTACCACTTTTCTTCTCCTTTTACTTTCCTAAATGGTAGATTTCCTTTGTATTTTTTGACCGTTCCCGTTCTGTATCATCTATTTCTATACTCCTTTCGGTCAGTTTATATTTAGCCAAAATCACTTTTGTACTATGCTGAAATAATTTCTCCCATTTTATCTTACTTTGCCGAAACATCCAACTTAAACTCTTGCCTAGCCAACTACCAAAACTAGCTCTCTAAAACTTTTTCCAACAAACACTATTCGTCATTATTATGCCCGCTAAGCAACAGTCTAATCAACACTGCTGGATTTTTGTCAAACGATAAGAAGCATCACATTCAGCTAAGAATTTGGACAATATTTCTATGTAGTCAATTACTTGAAACGACAAAAATAAAAAAGGCTTATGTGTAGGTCAAATTACGAATAATCCCTACTATAAGCCTCAATAAATTATAGTAGGACAAAACTACTCGAAATCTTTGATATAGGACTTCGAGTTGGCAAAATAAATTTAGCACGCAAGAAATTTATGCTAAACTTTGCCATCGGAATAATACTTTCAAAAAATGTTCATG
>JBLHWU010000259.1:0-8248 GCA_047629355.1 Saprospiraceae bacterium
TTTGCGTAATTTCATAACCATACATGCGTCCATTTTCTGAAAGTAACTTCAAAATAATGGTTTGCAAAGTTCCTTTTAAGAGTTCTTTTGAATACATAAGGCAAAGATACATTGTTTTCTTAGGTATAAACAGCTATTCATGATTTTTTTTAAAAATTTCAAGAAAGAAGGTGGATTTTGAAGTAAAGGAATGTTTTTTGAATTGGAAAAGATACCTTTATAGATTAAATACGTATCAAAAGAATTAATTTTGGGAAATGGATAAGATTTTAGATAGCGACATGTCGGAACGAAAAGACTTGGATAAGAAAGATTTCAAGTTTTACAAGAGCTTTCACAATGTGGAGGAGGCGAAGGAATTTGCTAAGATTTTGGATAGTAAAAGCATCCTTTACCTTGCGGAATCAACAGACACGATTTTGGATAAATCCATTGTTGGAACAGGGATGTTGCCTAAAGTTATTATAAAAATATTGGCGAAGGATTTTAAAAAAGTGAATGGATTTATAGCGTATCAAATCGCGGAATTGGATTACGCTGATGTAGCAGACCATTATTTAAACCAACTGGATAATGGAGAATTATTGGAAATTTTTGCAAAACCTGATGAGTGGTCAATTGAAGATGCCAATGTCGCTAAACTTATCGTTCGGCAGCGCGGGATTGAGATTTCTAAGGAAGAAATTAGTGATTTGAGAAGAAAAAGATTGACCTCCATTCGAGCGGGAAAATCGGAGCATAAGCTAACGATGCTGCTTTATTTTGGGGGTATTATCGTTGGCTTGCTGTTTAGTCCTTTGTTCGTCATTGCCGGTTTAGGGATGGGTTATTATTACGGTTTTAGCAAGAATGTAGACTTGGATGGCGAGAAGTATTTTACTTTCGATGCGACGACGCGCGGACTTGGCAAGTTGATGTTGATAGTGGGGATTGTGATTTTAGTGTTTGAAATGTTGGTTATTTTGAAGATAATGGAGCCGGTTGGTTATTAAAACCTACTGCTGAATGTCGTAAAAATAGCGAATATTCGCTAAGAACTTACGCATAAATATTTTTTTCAATCTGAAAAATAGTTATCATTGTCCCAGATTGTAACGAAAGGTTCTAAATAAAACAGATTTCACAAAAAAAATGAGGACTGATTTTTTTTGTAAATTTAAATGAAGTGAATAAGTATTAGATTGATAATCAAAGTACTATGTTGTGAAACAGAATAATATTTACCTGTTTTAAACCTATTAAAATAACGGTAAACACAGAATGTATCCTACCTATTTTATCGTTCAATAATTTAAAATTTTTAATAAAACAGATTGTATTTCCAACCTTAAAAGTAACCAAAGTAGAACCATTTTTATAAAAAAAGTAAGCATGAACGGTAGCATTTACAGCGTCATTACGGGTACTGGGAATTACATTCCAACAGAGCGCATTCCTAATAAAAATTTTGTAACCTCCGAATTTTACGAGAAGGATGGAACGCCTATAACTAAAGATGGTCAGGAGACTGTTGATAAGTTTCAAAAAATAACTACGATAACGGAACGTCGATATGTGACGGATGATTTAGTGGCGTCAGACATTGCGTACATGGCGGCAAAGGAGGCGATTGACTGTGCGGGGATTGACAAAGAGGACTTGGATTATATCATTGTGGCGCACAATTTTGGTGATGTCAAAAGTGATAATAGACGGACGGATATGGTGCCAAGTTTGGCAGCACGAGTGAAGTTTAAACTGAAAATTGAAAATCCAAATGCCATTGCGTATGACGTGATTTTTGGCTGTCCAGGCTGGTTGCAAGGCATGATTCAGGCAGATTATTACATCAAAACGGGCGACGCCAAAAAGGTACTAGTTATCGGTGCTGAAACGCTTTCCCGCGTATCGGACCCGCACGACCGCGACCGCATGATATACTCGGATGGGGCAGGGGCGACGATTTTGGAAGCGCGGGAAAGTGAGACGCCTATCGGTATTTTGGCGCACAAAACAAGGTCAGACACTTTCTTGTATGCCGAAATGCTATTTATGGGTAAATCCTATAAAGCAGATACGGCAACGCCCGATGATTTGTTTTTAAAAATGAATGGTCGAAAACTGTATCAATACGCTTTGAAAACTGTGCCGCAAGCGATTAAAGCTTGTTTGGATAAAAGTGGAATTTGCTTGTCTGAAATCAAATATGTGCTTATTCATCAAGCCAATGGAAAGATGGATGACGCGATTTTAAGTCGCTTGTTTAAACTCTATGATTTGCCACCAAATATTGAGCAAATCATGCCGATGACCATTGATTGGTTGGGTAATTCTTCGGTAGCAACGATTCCGACTTTATTGGATTTATTGCGAAAGGATAAGACGAAATATGAAGATATAAAAGCGGGCGATTTGCTGGTTTTTGCTTCAGTTGGTGCGGGTATGAATATCAATGCGGTGGTGTATAAAGTGTCGTAAAGTTGTTTTGCTTGTTAATGAATAAATTTTTTGGTTAGAATAATTATCAGTAGTGGTCGGAGCGTCGAGAACGTTCCGACCACCGTAATAGTAAGTAGTTTGGAGCGTTCTTGACGCTTCAAACTCTATTTGAAACAATCATATAGTGTTTTTCATTTCTTTCTCAAATACATTTTCTGACTCTTCAAACGCCAAAATATTCTCAATCATCCCATCAAAAACAAAGAAATGAAATGGTAAAACGAAATACCAATACAAACGTCCCAATACGCCATCAGGACGAAAAGTCGCTGTTTGTTTCAATACTTTCTGACCATCTTCCTCCACAATTTTAAACTCCAACCAAGCATTTCCAGGCAAAATCATTTCCGCATACAACAACAGCCGTTTTTTATCCCTGTCTGCTACCAATACGCGCCAAAAATCGAGCGCATCACCCGGATTTATTTCATGTTTATGGGTACGACCGCGTCGCAAACCAACACCACCAGCGAGTTTGTCCATATAGCCTCGAATTCTCCAGAGAATGTTCCCATAATACCAACCGCGTTCGCCACCGAGGGACCAGATATTTTTTAAAACTCTCTTGGTTTCACCAGAAGGAATAACGCGTCTTTTTTTATCTTTAAAAACACCATATTGCGGTACTTCCATGTTTTCCTCCAACGTCCGACGGTCAAGGCTACTCACAAAACTATCTTTCCAGCTCGACACCACCATATTTTGCTCAATACGTTGAAAGGCCATATCAACTGCCTTTTTATAAGGAATATTCTTGATACCCAACATTTTTTGTAAGTCATTATTGCGGCAGACCACATTGACTTTCATGGAACTAACCAAGTTAACCGCCAGCGGATAAGACGTCGAAGTCACAAAATACAACCAGTAGGAAGACAGTCTCGGCGTCATCAAGGGCACGATTAAAATATAGCGTTTCATCTTTCGAGCTTCTGCATAACCGAGTATCATTTCTTTATAAGTCAGCACTTCGCCGCAGCCAATATCGAAGCTATCATTGTAGCATTTTTCATTGCCCAATACGCCTGTGAGGTACTGCATGACATTGCGAATTCCGACGGGTTGACACTTGGTATTTAACCATTTTGGTGCAATCATTACCGGCAATTTTTCTACAATATCGCGAATGATTTCAAAGGAAGCACTACCTGAACCCACGATAATTCCAGCCCGTAAAGCCGTCAAAGCAGCCTTACTTTCCTCAAGAATTTTTTCAACAGTCAACCGTGATTTTAAATGTGCAGAAAGGTTCTCTTCTTCGTTGACAATGCCTGTTAAATAGATGATTTGTTTGGCATTGGAAGCATCTACATACGTTCTAAAATTTTGTGCAGACAAACTTTCTTTTTCTTTAAAACCACCGATAGAGGCACCCATCGAATGCACCAAATAGTAAGCCGCATCGAAGTCTTTTGGAGAATTAATCAAATCAGGTTGCTCCAAAAAATCAACCTTCCAAACGGTCACTTTTCCTTTCCAGGATTCCAACAATTCAAATCGTTTTTTGTCGCGCGTGCAGGCAATGACAGTGTGTCCCTGTTCGATTAAGACGGGGAGTAGTCTTTTGCCGATGTAGCCGGTTGCACCAGTGAGTAAAATTTTCATAAAGTAGAAATTTGAATAGTTGGAAGTCTAGGAACGTGAAAAAAATAACTGCCCATTCTTGAGAGGATATTTAGTCCATATTTTTTACTTTGGAAATGCTCCCACACGGGCAGACTATTATATGAATATAAATCGCAGTTTCAAAGCAAAAACTAGGAACAAAACGGCACTCTTCAGAATGTCAATTTATTTATTTCGCGTTCCTTATAAGTTTGCATATTAGGCGTTTAGTTCTATATATCCAAATATCTAAACTTCCAAATATCCATCAACAGTAAAACCTTAAAAGTCATCTTGTGTTCAAAAGTTGGTAAAATATCAGTGTGAATGAAATTAAAGTTTGTAAAAAAACTTATATTTGCCAAGCTTTTTTTAAAGCCAGATTGTATCAATATGCGATAAAAAAAGATGTGAAATTCGCAGAATCTACTTCTAATCATGTGGACTTTCATCTTACTTTTGCAGCCAGATATTGAATTAGGCAATAATCAAGTCTAATTGTAATTGCCTAAGTAAGTACCTGGACACAAATAATCGAACATCTAAAAAGTTTCTTGATTTTAGAGAAATTAAGGGCGTTATTTCAAGTAACCCCCTTAATTGGCTTAAAATCTCATCAGCGTATAATTTTTTTTTGTTGAATTGAGTAATTTAAAATACCCTTCCTTAAAATAACGAATAACATGGAGAGCTTCTTGAATTTTTTTGAAACAATGCCCAACGCGTATAAATTCGCTTGGATTTTTGCAGTTTTGACCTTCACCTGGATTATTGAAGCGGCAATTCCTTTGCTACGAAATGATTATAAAAAATGGAAACACGCTCGCATGAATTTGGTACTTTTATTCACTTCTATGCTGGTTAGTATCTTGTTTGGTTTGGCAACTAAAGGTCTTTTTGATTGGACTGGTGCGACGGGATTTGGTTTATTCCATCTGATAAATCTACCCGTGTGGGCAGAATTGCTATTGGCAGTGATGTTGTTGGACTTGTGGGCACAGTATGCGGCGCATTATATGTTGCATCGCGTGGCGTGGATGTGGCGATTTCACATGGTACACCACAGCGATACAACGGTCGATGCGACGACGGGAACGCGCCACCACCCAGGCGATTACATCATTCGAGAATGCTTTGCTTTGGTTGCGATTTTACTATTGGGGATGCCCTTGGCGTTTTATGTTTTTTATCGAATTTTGACCATCTTTTTTACCTATTTTTCTCATGCCAACATTCACATGCCGCAGTGGTTGGATAAGCCGTTGAGCTTTGTTTTTATTACCCCAAATATGCACAAATTTCACCACCACTTCGAGCGTCCGTGGACCGATACGAACTTTGGCAATATCTTCTCTTTTTGGGATAGACTCTTTGGTACGTTTGTGCATGATGATCCTAAGAAAGTGCAGTATGGCTTGGATGTTTTGGATGATGAGACGTCGGGGGATTTGATGTATCAGTTTAAGTTGCCGTTTGATAAAAGGATTAAGACGGATTAGGAGGATATTAGATATATAGTTCGCTGCAAGTAAAAAAATGAAAATGCGAAAATTTAAAAGACTTAAATCAAAATGAAGCAATTGAAAATTATACTTAGTTATAAGGTTTTAATTGGCATTTTGAGTGTATTTATTCTCTATAATATTTATGCAACAATTACTACACGGAATTTAATTGGAATATTGCCAATTCTAATTCAATCAGTGTTAATCTACTTATTAATTACTAAGAATATAATAAGTCAAAAAGCGGTTAAAGTTTGGATAATAGTAGTTCTCTTTGGAGCACAAGGCTTAATACTTATAGGAATTGTAATGCAGTCATGGGCTAAATATATGAAAGATGAAGAAAATGCATTAGAGATGCTTACATCAAATAAGGTAATATACTCTTTAATCATTGTTGCTGTTGGAGTAATAATCTGGATTCTAAATAATAATTTTGGAAAACTGATAGAAAACAATGAGAGATTGGATACAGAGAATGAATTGAATTTGATATAAAAAAGAAACCAGCAGCGAATAATCTATAAAGTGTAAAGCCCTTCCATTCGGTTGGGACAGCATTTTACGGGGGACGTTCGCTACCATTAAAATGGAAAAGGTAAATAAAAAATCATTTTATAAACTAAATAAAACACAAACAAATTGAATTCAAATAAAGATGAAGTATTAGAAAATTTTTACAAAGTATTTTACAAAAACCGTTCATCAAAAGATGAATTAAAATGTGAGATACATCGAATGACATTGAAAGATGTTAAAGATAATGCAAATTTTTTCGCTTTATTTATGATAAATTCAAGCGATTCATTTTACTATTTAGGAGGGGCAACTTATAATGAAATAGGGCAGTTTGTAAATAGGGAATTATTCAGAACAGTGTGTATGACCTTAATTTCAAAAATTACAAATTCAAAAGATTTATGGTTTGATATTCAACAAGTTGGTAGATGGGTTGGACAAGATTTTGTTCCAAGGGGAAATGAGCTTCCAAGGGAAGAAAAAGTAAAATTAATGATGAACAACATGATGGATTATTTTGAATCTAATTTCAATACTTCACTCCAACTTAATCGAAATCGGTAAATTATATTCAACCTCTGCTACTTGCCCATTCATCGTCCCTGGAATCCATTTATCCAATAATTTAACAACTCGAATTACTTCCACATCAGAAGCAAACCAGAAGATTGAAAAGGCACAATAATCCGTTTTTTTATGTCTCAAAAACAACATTCCACCCCACATCAGGTTTACATTCCTAAAGAATTGTCTAACTTTAATTTTGGTAGTGTAACAAATGTGCACCACCATTTATTGAAAAAGTGATTTATTACACTGTAAACGAAGGTTCTTTTAAGTTTGAGCAGCGAGAAAATCGTAAGATTATCGAGCTTCAAAAAATACAGTGCGCGTTGCCTGCGGCAACGCGGGATGTGTATTAAGGGACAAAAACGATTTTTGCAAAATCGTTTTTATCCCTTAAAAACCCCCTTTGATAAACAAAAGCACCTAAACTGTAAAAGTGCACATTTGTGGCACTACTTTAATTTTTATTCAAAACTACTTTCGCAAAATTCAATCTGAATGTTGTATAAAATTCTGACACTATTTTCCCTATTAAATATTACCGGTCTAAATGCCCAAATTTTCATCAACGAAGCTTCCTCTTCTAATGATTTGGTCATTCTGGATGAGGACGGAGAATCGACAGACTGGATAGAATTGTACAATGCAGGCGGAACGGCAGTGAACTTGCAAGGCTGGTTTTTGAGTGATAAAGTCGATGAACCACAAATCTGGATGTTTCCAAATAAGACGATTGGCGCGGGTGAGTTTCTACTCCTATTTGCTTCAGGAAAAGACAAATCGGAAACGTTTTTACATACGAATTTCAAGATTTCCAAAGACGGGGAGTTCTTGCTATTGACCAATCCAATGGGCGAGTTGGTGGATAAGGTTTTTGTGGTTGATTTGGAGACGGATATTTCTTACGGGCGCTTATCGGAAGGTGCTGCAACTTGGGTCTTTTTTCAGGTGCCCACTCCGCAAATGACCAATGATGCAGGTACGTTAATTGAGGTAGCAGAAAGCCCAGAGTTTTCGGTTGCAGAGAATTTTCAAGACAACGTTTTTTCTTTAGAAATGACGACCGCAGAAAGTGGTGGCATCATTCGCTACACTTTGGATGGCAGCGAACCTGAAGACGATAGTTTTGTGTATGAAAATCCGATTTTTATCGAAGAAAATACGCCCGTTCGAGCCTGTACTTACAAAGTTGGAAAATTGCGGTCTGGACGAACCTCCAAAACCTATTTTATCAACACCCAACATGACCTGCCAATTATCCATGTTTCGAGCGCACCTGCCAACTTTTTTGATTACGAAAATGGTATTTTAGTAGCAGGACCAGATGCAGACCCTGACTATCCATTCTATGGAGCAAATTTTTGGAAAGACATCGAAATTCCCATTCATTTTGAATATTTTGATGAAAACCAAATATTACAATCGTCGGACGAAAAGGGGATTCATACCCACGGTGGCCGAGGTACGCGAACGAAGCCGCAAAAAGCCCTTCGCTTGATTACAAAACCGAAGTTTGGCATTGATAAAATCAACTATCCTTTCTTTAAAAATAAAGCCGCTGATTCTTTTGAAAG
>JBLHWU010000260.1:0-8236 GCA_047629355.1 Saprospiraceae bacterium
ACACTATTGGAGCTTGGTGAGTAAGGCGCGAGCCTTCCTCACCTCCCCCTTAATCAAATGAAGTGAAAATTAAAAGATACTACGGTCGAGAAACCGTAGTATCTTTTATAAAATACACAAAATGAGAACTTCTTAAACACACTATATTTTGAAGTTTTTGAGCGGCAACTTATTTTTTAACATTGATAATCTACCTTTTTCTGCCGCTGATTAATTTCATCAAGAATTACCTTAAGCCTTTTTTCATTATTTCCATGCGAAGCGCTCCCTGCGCTTCGCTTTTTTTATTTATTGTCGTTCTGACCTTCTTTTTTCATTTTGCTCTTGCTTTGTCATTCCAACCGAAGTGGAGGAATCTGATGTAATATCACGCCAGATTCCTCCACTTCGGTCGGAATGACAAAGCAACGTCGGAATGACAATAAATCTTACTGCTTCACCACTTGCCGTACCCAATTCCTTTCCCCATCACTCACTTTCAAAAAGTACATCCCTTTAGCAAAGTCATTTAAATCAACTGCTTCAATATGTTGATTGACGCCTTGATTACTCAATGTTTTTGAAATTAAAACTCTACCCGTCAGGTCCGTCAATTCCATTGTTAAAATATCATTTTCAAAACCATGCAATTCAATATTCACTTCATCAAAGGTTGGATTTGGAAAAACGCTTAGCAGACGATAGGTTTCCAAATCTTCCGTACCGACAAGCTGTGGCATCACAAAATCAAATTGTACGCCGCCACCAAAATCTGCGTTGAAACTTTGAATTGATAACGCAATCGTACCATTGATAATTCGATTAAAACGAACGCTACCATTACCATTATTTGGAAAAAACCAGAAAGACAAACCATCATTACCTGCATCTTCCAATTCAAAACTATAACAGCCTGCGGGTAAATCCAGGGCATCTTTGTACTGAGCATTCGCGTTTAAATTATCGCGTTCTAAGACGATATTGCCCTCCGAATCTTTGATAAGGTAGCTATTGTCAGAAGGAACAAGGTTGGTATTGACTTGAATTTCGAGTGGGTTATCGTAGTCAAAAACTTTCGCAGGTGTGAAAGTTGATTGTCCAGAATCATTGTCAGGTTGCTCGTCTGCGCCGCCGTTGACTGTCACAATTTGGGCTTCAAAAATGTTGTCTTCTAAAGGCGTTTCCCAGAAAGTCATCGTTTCTACGGGAAGGACAATTTCTGTAGTTCCATTAGATACAATTGTACCATTCCAAGTATATGTTAATGGCGTTCCACCTTTCACCGTATATTCAATTTCAAGGCTGCTGATAGCATTGCTACCCGTATTTTTTACTTGAATCATTGGCGTCGTACAAGCTGGGTTGATGCGCTCAAATTCTACTTGTTTGTTGTTTGGTCGCATAATGAATTCAATGGAAGCATCATTGGTAAAATTGTACGCACCATAAGTTACCAATTGATTGTTTACCAAATAGTTAGCCTCTGTCATCATTGCACCATTTAATCCATAATCTACCTCAATAATATCGCCTGGACTACTTCCCGTAATGTCAAAAATATTTATATCTGTCGCCATCCCTGGACACCAACCTGCACGGTCAAAAATCCATGTTCCACCCTGTGGATAGACTGGGTTTTTACCACAATATTTCCAAACATCATAAGTGAAATCTTGCGCACCACCGTTGACATTTAAATAGTGATTGCGAGAGACAAATTCTCCATTTTGACCATGACCTGTAATGGCAGACCGCAATTGAAAATGACTACCATTTGGCGAAAGCTGCACTTGTCGAGGTTCAAAAACAACGTCGTTCAAAATTTGGTCAAACCAGCCCCGACGGAATGGCCATACTTGCTGAATGTCGATAACTTCTCGTGGTGGCGTTCCTTCAATGAATAAAAATTTAATGTTCATTTCTTCCTGAAATTGTCCACCCATTTCTAAAGATATGCGTCTCTCTCCTTTTAAAATAGGCGCAAAATCAGTGACATCTAAAGTAAAAGTTTTACCATCTATGCCCAAGTCCAAACCGTTTCCGTAAGGCGTGACTAAAGAAACCAACTCATATTTAGCGTCAACTTTATTATAATAAGTCAGCGACCCAATCTGGATGTTTCCAGAAGCAGCGACGAAAGTTGAACCGAGAATTTCACCCGCTTCGTTATACGTGTACATTTCTCCAGAAGGGTAGAAGAATTGCGTATTTATTGCCATTAAATCTGTTCCAGCCACTTCGTATTCAGTGACTTGATGTAATGGATTAATCGTAGAATCTATCACGGAAATAAGGACATCTTCAACGGTTACATCCCCTTGCACGAACGTAAAATTAGGTCGAACGGTACTATTTGTAAAGTTTTTATACAAATCTTCGCCCCGAATTATTTGCCAATTTGGCAAAGAAATATCAGCTGTTAAAAGGCTTGGTGAAGCGTCACTTAAAGTGAATCCTGTGCCCTCATTCATTTGATAATATGCCACCAAATCATCCGCATTTGGATGGTCAACATCAACGGATTTTCGCATATACTCACGAATGGTATTTTCATCCAAAGCTTTACTCCAAACGCGAAATTCATCAATGCTACCCCAATATTTTCCAGCCAAATTCGCAGACGAACCGATATTGAATTGGCTAATATCAATCAACTTATTTTTACCTGTTCCAGAGTGCCATTCTACGCCATTCAAATAAATTTTCATCACACCCGAAACTGCATTTTTAGTAAAAGCCCAATGATTCCATTTGCCCTCAAAATCCGCTTCGGTTGCCAATTTATTAATTCGATCATATCCTCCGCCGTCATTGCCACAATCCCAGTAAACTTGACTATTTGACCAAGGTAAATGCGCATTTGCTTGCCGATTGTTATCTGCATCCAAACCTTCAAAAGCATAGGAACTAGCAGGCATTACATCAGCCGTTCCATATTGCCAAAGAGAGATGGTAATTTCTTCCGAAACGGAAGCAAAATTATCTGTTGGAATAGCGACGGTACCGCTACCTGAAAAGAACAAGGCATGGTCAGAAGTACCCGAAAAAATAGCAGAATTAAAGCCAGTATCTGTGCCTTTAACCGTTATACCACCGCCTGTATTTGAGGTGGTAAAACTGAATTCAACAATCACATTATCCGTACCATTCCAATCAAAGGAATTGTAAAAATTAAAGTCTTTCAAACCAAGATTATCAAAATCGGTGTTTTGAAAATAGACTTCTGAAAAACCTGTGTTTTCCGGGTTGTCAGCATCTAATTCCGTTAAGTTGGTTGTTTTTAACTTAATTTTTAAAAACGCAATCTGTGCGCCCAATGCACTCAAATCCATTTTTAATGCATGAATATCACCTGCTGTTAAGCCACCGTTTTGCAGCTCTATCGCCGTCATTAAAAATTGTGCACGCGTCACTTCTTGTCCTCCAGCAAGTGGCAATGGAATTTCGCCATTCCCAACCGTTGCTTCGGTCGTGTTATTTGCAGTTAACACTGTTTCGTGCTGGTTATATTGATAATAAGTATAAGTCGGCGCATCGGAATAATCGAAGGAATCGCCACTGAAATTAGAGACGATATGCGTAGGATGTGTTGCCCTCGTCGAATCCACTCGATTTGGGTCAGTGATAAAAGTATTACACGAATAATCCCATTCTCGACAACCTACACCACCGTTGCCCACTTGGTCGCCATGGCAGCGCATATTGTAGAGCATCAAAATTTTTCGGTACGTCTTATTAGGGTCGTCGGGGAAAGTGAACATTTCGTTGCGCGTTTCGGATGCCCAAGTGAAAGTCTGCACGACGGTAGTATCTTGGGCGAAACTTTGAAATGTACAAAAAATAACAATAAAAAGAGTGTTCAAAAACTTCATAAGCAAGGTGGTTTTATTAGAAATGTGGTAATTACTCAGGTGCTTCTTGTTGGTTAAAGGGGTTTTAGGGGGAGAGAAAAATTAGATTTTTCTCTCCTTTAAGTCCTCTTCCCCGCCGCCGTAGGCGGCGGGCTGGGTGTTTTTAAGTAATGAATTTGAGCTTACTGCTGAAATTCATTACTCAAGCTCTCTAAAAACAGACCTGAATAGTTACAAAATGTGGAACAAATTTAATAATAATAAATAAAACCTTTTTGCGAATGCAGCATTTGGTCAGAAAGGCGCACCTTTGTTATTGAATGTACTTTTAAAAATGACAAAAAACGAAAAAGAATTGGTTCAACTGTGTCTTGCGGGACAGCGCAATGCACAGCAGGAATTGTATGCACGATACAAGACCAAAATGTTTGGTATTTGCTTGCGTTACGCAAAGAGTCGAGAGACAGCCGAAGATGTTTTATTGGATGGATTTATGAAGGTTTTTCGGGATTTAGGGCAGTTTCAATTCAAGGGTTCATTGGAAGGTTGGATTCGGAAAGTGATAGTGAATACGGCATTGATGCACTTGCGAAAAAAGCATCGTTTTGATTTTCAACCGATTGATAATGAATTGATTATTGAAAGATTGGAAGTTGAGCCAACAGTATTGCAAGACATTCGTGTTGATGCCATTATAGCGCAAATTCAGCAGCTTCCGATTGGGTATCAAACGATTTTTAACCTATTTGCGATTGAAGGTTTTTCGCATAAAGAAATTGGTGAAAAATTGGGGATAAAAGAAAGTACTTCGCGGTCGCAATATACACGAGCACGGCGGTTGTTGCAAGGGTTTTTATTGAAGGAACGGGTGGTTTAGGTGTGTTTAAATCATGATGATTTTTAAAATCACCATGATTTTATATTTTAAAATATTTATTATTAAAATGGAGAATTCTAAAAATAATTTTGACAATTTTATAAAAAAAGAAGTGGATAACTTTGAGGCACAGCCGTCTGAAAATGTTTGGCAAAAACTGGACGGGCATTTAGCGGAAAATTCCTCTAAAATTCCTCAAAAAAACAAATGGCTACTCTTTGCGGCAACCATTGTAGCAGGCGTAATTCTATTCGGTTTACTCTTTTTATATTTAAAAAATAAAAAACAGCCTGTGGCAAAACCCGATTCAACGAGCGTCTTTGCCAATTACCAATCGACCGATGTTTTTCAAATGCAACAAATTAAAAGTGCTGTCACTTTAATGGAGGACCAAAATAAAAAAATAGTGTTGATTAATTGTCAAATGAACAGTTGTCCGATGTGTGCAAAAATGGAAAATTTAACGTACGAAAATTATGAAATTGCTGGATTTTTGGACAAGTATTTTGTGAAAATAGACGTAGAATTCAGTGCCAACGAAATGACACAATTGCAAGATTTTTATAGGTTGAAAGCTTATCCGACGGCCTTGTTTTTGGATAGAAACGGTGTATTGTTGGAGAAAGTTGTGGGTTTTCAGGATGCAGAAAAATTTATGGACACGCTGGATAATATGATGGAATTGGAGGCGATGGGGCAACTTGTGTTCAATTAGCAATTAACAACGTACAATGAGTAATTTTATCGTGGAGAAATTGCTCATTATTCATTGCTCATTGTTAATTCTTCATTGTTATGTACATTTGGCAAAAAATCGGTTTTAAAAATTTGCCATTATGAAAAATATATGCTTCTTATTTCTACTCACTATCATAATTTTCAGTTGTCAAAATAATGGACAACAAACCACCGCCAAGGACCTCATTTCAAAAGTCAAAAAAGAATTTGTCAAAGACGGTCGGACCAAGTTATTTAAATTGGCAGCCAATGACCAGAACGGCAAAATTTCCATCAAAGGCGAGACCAATCTGCCTGATGCGAAAACTCGTTTACTTACCTTATTAGAAGAAGCAAAAATTCCCTTTTTAGATAGTATTGAAGTCTTGCCTTCGCTTAATTTAGAGGGCAAAAATTATGGTGTCGTTCGTTTATCCGTTTGCAATATTCGGTCGAAACCCAAGCACTCTGCCGAACTGGCGACACAAGCATTAATGGGAACATTTTTACGGGTATTGAAAGAGGAAAATGGTTGGTATTTGGTGCAAACGCCAGACGACTATTTGGGGTGGTTGGATAAAGGGGGTTTTACCTTGTTGAATAGCGATGAACAAACGAAATGGGGCAAATATGAAAAAGTAATTATCTTAGCTGAATTTGCGAGAGTCTATGCCGAATCGTCTTTGTCTATTGCTGATTCGACGGAAGTTGTTTCTGATTTGGTGTATGGTAATATATTGATAGACAAAGGATTGTCTGAGAATGATGACCAGATGAGAAAAGTAGAATTGCCTGATGGTCGGCAAGGTTTTGTCATTCGCAGAAGCTGTACTAAATACTGGAATTGGCGAGATAACGTAACGGCAACTGGCGAAGATATCGTCGCAACTGCTCGCCGTTTTATGGGCGTTCCTTATCTCTGGGGCGGTACTTCCACCAAAGGATTTGACTGTTCTGGTTTTACAAAAACAGTGTATTTAGGACATGGATTGCAACTCGAACGGGATGCTTCTTTGCAGGTACATACTGGTTTGAAAATTGAAACAGATACCTCGACTTGGAAGAATTTATTGCCTGGTGATTTATTGTTTTTTGGTCGAGAAGCAACGTCAGAAAAGAAGGAACGCATTTCTCATGTCGCGATTTGGATGGGCGATGGAAAAGTCATTCATGCGGCGGAATTGGTAAAAATTGAAAGCCTAATTCGCGGCGAGAAAAATTTCGCAGAAAATAGAGTCAAAACCTTTATCCGAGCGAAAAGAATGATTGGCGTAGGCTTGGAAAATGGAATTGTAGCATTGAAAAAATCGGAATGGTATTGATCTATTTTTTACCTACATTTGCGTCCTCATTAAATATTCACCGTTAAGTATTAACCATTAATAATGATTCTTTCCGATAAAAAAATATTTGCTGCTATTGAAAATGGCGAAATTGTCATCGAACCATTCAATCGCGATTGTCTGGGGACGAATTCGTACGATGTGCATTTGAGTAAGCACTTGGCGCGCTATAAAGATCATATTTTGGATGCCAAAAAACACAACGAAATTGAGCATTTTGAAATTGGTGAAGAAGGATTTGTGCTGCATCCCAATACGCTGTATCTCGGTGTAACGGAGGAATATACGGAGACGCACGCAACTGTGCCGTTCTTGGAAGGGAAGTCTTCAGTTGGTCGTTTGGGCATTGATATTCATGCGACGGCAGGGAAAGGCGATGTTGGTTTTTGTAATACTTGGACGCTGGAAATTTCGTGTACGCACCCGGTACGCATTTATGCGGGTATGCCGATTGGGCAGTTGATTTATTTCGTAGTGGAAGGTGATATTGAAAATTATTACAACAAAAAGAAGAATGCGAAGTACAATACGCGAGGAACTCGGCCCGTGGAGAGTATGATGTGGAAGAATAAATTTTAAAAGGGGAATTTTCAGATAATTGTATTTAAATTTATTGAAAATCAGTTTTTTAAGTAGGTGACCTTAAATAATCGACACTTTTGACAGAGGCTATTTTCCGTTTAAGAAACTTTGAAAATAACTCAATAAATGGATTATTCAATGATTTTTTTTTTAAAAAACTATCGAAAATGTTTAAATTTTAGCTAAACATTTTAACCTTGGAAACAATACCAATAAAGCTAACCTTATGAAAGGTATCATCTTTACAGAATTTATGGAAATGGTCGGAAAAAAATTCGGCGATGAGATGGTAGATGAACTAATTGAAGAAAATGATTTGCCATCAAAAGGCATCTATACTTCGGTTGGGATGTATGATCATGCTGAAATGGTAACTTTATTGGTCGATTTGAATAAGCGAACAGAAATTCCTGTTCCTAAATTGATGTACATTTTCGGAGAGTATTTGTTCCAAACATTCGTCGATTCCTATGGATATTTCTTCGAAGACCTACCAGATGCCTTTACTTTTTTAGAATCAATTGAACAACAGATTCATGTGGAGGTAATGAAGCTTTACCCAGAAGACGAACTTCCCTCCTTCAAAACTCAACGAATTGATGATAAGACCTTTAAAATGATTTATCATTCTAAACGAAAAATGGCAGATTGCATAGAAGGTTTAATGGATGCAAGTTTCGTTTATTTTAAAGAAGAAGCAACCATTGAACGAACTAAAATTGAAGACGATGGAGCCACTGTACATTTTCTAATTACTAAAAAAAATTAGCAATATGAAATATACTCTATTCCGTCTGAAAGGCTTTCACCTAAAAATATTATTCCGTCTGCACCGCGCCTAACGGCGCGATGGTTTGGGTATTAAAAAACAAAAAAGGCTTTACCTT
>JBLHWU010000261.1:0-8159 GCA_047629355.1 Saprospiraceae bacterium
AAAGGAAGTTTTTGTCCCTAAAAACCCTACTGGGGTTGTGTGAAAAGTCGATTTAAGTGACAAGGTTACTAAACTTAAAATTAGCGAATTACATAAAACAGAAAAGCTAATTTTAAAAGTAAATTGATTTTTTATACAACCCCCACTGTTTTTTAAGAAGCTCGAAAATCTTACGATTTTCTTGCGTCTTAAAATTCAAGGAATATTTTGTTCCATCGGATTTGTGAAAGAAACAAAATTAAAAATAAAAACCATGTTTAAATCATACCTACTCACCGCTTTTAGAAACATCAAACGCCAGAAGATGTACGCTGCCATCAATATCTTCGGATTGGCATTGGGCATGGCGGTTTGTTTATTGGCTTACCTATATATCGCGGACGAGTTGGGTTATGATGAATGGTATAAAGATTCGGATAGAATTTACCGCTTGACGGGGAAGTTTGTGGAGGAAGGAGCTGCCGAAGAAATCGCGGTGACGCCTTGGCCACTTGGCGCAACTTTAGCTAAAAATCTGCCTGAAGTAGAAGCATCTACCTTGATTAGTGATGCTTGGACAGCCATTCTTTTTTCGGTCGGTAAAAAAGAGGTCTATATTAAAAAATATGCCCGAGCAGATAGCAGTTTTTTCGATGTTTTTGACCAAAAACTTTTAGCTGGAAACCCTCAAACGGCATTTTCTGAACCGCGCAACATCCTGTTATCCAAGAAGTTAGCAGAGCAATTTTTTGGAAATGCAGAAGCAGCTTTTGGTAAAACTATCGGCATCACAGGAAGTAGTGAGAAGAAAGATTATCAGGTATCTGGTGTATTAGATACGCCGGGTGGACGGTCGCATTTTGAATTTGATGCCTACTTGCCGCATTGGAAAAAGGACTTTGAATTGAATGAGTGGACAAGCATGTTTAACTATTATTCTTATTTAAAAATGCGTCCAAATGTCAATATGGAGGAGTTTATTGAAAAAGGAGGAAAAGTGATTTCTAAAGAGTTGGCTTTTGCTTATCAAACAAATGGAAACGCAGAGGTTAACTCCGAAACCGCGATGCAAGACTTTGGGATTGGCTTTGGCATGCAACCGATTACGAGCATTCATTTGGACTCACATTTGGATGGTGAAATTCGGACAAATGGCGACCGCCGTTACATTTATGTCTATGCGCTGATTGCCTTGGTGATTATGCTGATTGCAGTGATTAATTTTATGAATATCGCGACGGCACGTTCTTCAAAACGGGCGAAAGAAGTTGGGGTGCGCAAGGTTATTGGGGCGAGTCGCTGGCATTCGACTTGGCAATTTTTGACAGAAAGCATTGTTCAGAGTGTAGTGGCACTAATTTTAGCGATATTATTAGCAGAGTTGATGCTGCCGTTTTTCAATGGCGTTTTAGATAAAGAATTGGTGGTATTTGGTAGTCGATTTCCGATGCTGTTGAGTATCGGCGTTTTATTTGCACTTGGTATTGGGGTGTTGGCGGGAAGTTACCCAGCATTTTTTATGTCTGGTTTTGAACCAATTCGAGTATTGAAAGGCGACTTTTCGCGGAGTGGCGAGAGCGTGAGTTTACGGAAGGGATTGGTGATTATTCAATTTACAGCCTGTGCAGCTTTGTTGCTGTTTTTATTTACGGTAGTGCGCCAAATTAATTTTATGCACAACAAAGAATTGGGTTTTCAAGCCGAACAAATCATTGTCGTACCCATTCAAACGAACAATTTGAAAAAGGATTTTAGTCCTTTGAAAAACAGGCTATTGCAAAACCCTGATATTGTCAATATTAGTCAAACGCTGAAAGTGCCGGGGCAGCAAATGGGCGGGAATATGTATCAATCGAAAGCGGGTATTAAAGACATTCTAGATTTTAATCGAGTGGACCATGAATATTTGAATGTCCTGAATATTGAGTTGAAAAATGGACGCAATTTCCGGGAAGGTGACTTCAATGATACGCTGACGCAATATATGGTCAATGAGACTTTTGTCAAGCAATTTCAATTGGGTGAGAATCCTATTGGAGAACAATTATTATGGGATGATGGTAGTTTGGCGGGGACGATTGTGGGTGTTTTTGAAGATTATCATTGGAAAGGTTTTACCGAAAATATCCAGCCGCACGTCTTGCAAGAACGCAACGATTGGACCGGGCAGGTGGCTATTAAAGTGAAGACAGACGATGTACAAAATACGCTGCAATTCATCCGCAACGAATGGGAAGTAATGGAACCTGGAAGACCGATGAAATACAGTTTTTTGGATGAAGATTTTGCGCAATTGTATGAAGAATACACCAATTTTGGAAAGTCGCTATCGTATTTGACTTTGCTGATTATTTTTACGGCAATCCTTGGTTTGTTTGGATTGGCATCTTACATGGCAGAGCAGCGAATCAAAGAAATCGGCATTCGTAAAGTGCTGGGTGCGAATACGGAACAAATTTTATTTTTATTGATAAAGGACTTTGCGAAGTTGGTTTTAATTGCAGGGATTTTGGCTATTCCAATTGGGTTTTTATTATCTAAAAAATGGTTGGCAGACTTTGCCTACCGCATTTCGACGGAAATCTGGGTATTTCCTGTGGCGATATTATCGGTGTTGTTGATAGCGGTGTTGACGGTGAGTGTGCAGGCGTATCGGGCGTCGCGGGCGAATCCAGTGGACTCGCTTTCTTATGAGTAGAACAGGTTAAAAGGTAGGCGTTACTTTTCAAAGTAACGCCTACTCCCTTAATCAGTATAATTTTAATGCCGTGGAACAAAATTTTCTGACAATAATAGAGGCACCGCCTCGGAACTGTTTGTAGAAATGATTAGCTGGCATTTACTAAGCCGCATCGCGGCGTCACTCGTCACTACTGATTGTATTGGTGTCGTGGCGATGCCACTTTGCAAATATAATTTCCCTTTTTCTACAAACGGTGTCGGCGCGATGCGCCTTGAAAATGTTTAAACGTTTTTGTTACACCATATTTAATATTTTGGTAGTGTAACAAATGTGCACCACCATTTATTGAAAAAGTGATTTATTACCGTGTAAACGAAGGTTCTTTTAAGTTTGAGGAGCGAGAAAATCGTAAGGTTTTCGAGCTTCAAAAAACACAGTGCGCGTTGCCTGCGGCAACGCGGGAGGGGGGTATTAAGGGACAAAAACAATTTTTGCAAAATCGTTTTTATTCCTTAAAAATCCCTTTGATAAACAAAAGCACCTAAACTGTAAAAGTGCACATTTGTGGCACTACCAATATTTTTAATCAAAAATTTCAAAAACATGAAAAAATTATGCATATTTGCTTTCTTGATAATCGGGTTTCAAAACATACAAGCGCAAACCGAAAAAGAGTTAATCACCAAAACTTTAATGGACTACATTGAAGGTTCAACAGGTGGTCAACCGGAACGTTTAAAAACAGCATTTCACCCTGACCTTAATTTGTATTATATCAAAAATGGAAACGTCGCCGTATGGGCAGGTACAGCGTATATTGCGGACACAAAAGAAGGGCAACCGACAGGAGAAAGCGGTAAAATACTGTCGATTGATTATGAAAATAATGCGGGAGTAGCGAAAGTGGAGATTTCAAGTCCGGATAGTTCAACACCATATATTGATTATTTTATGTTGTTGAAAGAGCGGGGGAAATGGATAATTATTCATAAAATGTTTACAAAAAAAACGTCGAAGTAGAGAAGGCTTTCTTAAAAAGAATACAAGCTTTCTAATTTCAATAAAGCATTGCGTACTGTCTGCGGCAGCGCGGATGAGGTTTTGAGGGTTGAAAAACCTTTTTCAACCCTCAAACTCCCTTAAATTTAAAAAATATGCAACGATTTAAAAAAATAACCATTCTATATAATTGCTATTTTCTGTTGCTTCAATGTGTTTTCACAAGAATACAACGGCAAGCAAAAAGACATTCAAAAGATACTGGAAAACATCGACAATTTTTTAAAGTATTATTAGGGATGGAGAAGTAGAGAAGATGGTGGCAGCTTACACTATTGATGGCAAAATTTTTCCAAATCGAAGAGAAATTATGGGTGGTTCAAAAGACCTTTTGCAATATTGGACATTGCCAGAAGGTATCAAAATATTGAAGCATAAAATTACGCCTGTGGAGATAACAATTGTGAAAAAAACCGCTTACGACCACGGTTATTACGAAGGGGAAACCTTGACAGCAGAAGGGAAGAAAATCTCATGGAAAGGCAAATATGTTATTGTCTGGAAGAAAGTTGGAAAGGATTGGAAGATGTATTTGGATATTTGGAATGGGATAGATGGTTAAAAAATGAAAATTTAAATGAAAATAAAAAGTAGCTTGGAACGATTGAATATCGTTCTGAGCTTTTTTTTATTCTAAAATATACAACAATCATTTGAACATCACAAATAAAATCCCGACCTTCCCATTCAAAATAAAAACGTAACTATTTTATGAAACTCACTTTTCCACCCAATTTTTTCTGGGGAACCTCCACCGCTGCTGCCCAAGTCGAAACCGCTTCCGAACACAATTGGAAGGGTTTAAAATCCAAAGATGGTTATATTTTCAACACGACGACTGACCATGAAAAACGGCGGTTAGAAGATGCAGATAATGTCCTTCAATTTGGGACAGTTTATCGCTGTGGCGTTGATTGGGCAAAATTGCAAAATGCACCGTTTGCTCCGTTTAATCCAGAGGTTGTAGCAGAATATCAGACGTTTTTTAAGTATCTAAATGACCATGGGACGCGAATCATGTTTGTGATTCATCATTTCACTAATCCGCTGTGGTTTGAAAATAAAGAAGGCTGGCTGACCGAGGATAACGTACCCGCTTTTGTGGATTATGCACGGCAATGTATGGAGCATTTTGGGCAATATACGTTCAGTTGGAATATTTTCAACGAACCGAATGTTTATGCTTTGAATGGCTATGTTACTGGTGATTTTCCACCGCATAAAAAGAACATTTTTAAAGCAGGAAAAGCGTTGAAAAATATGGGGCGGGCGCATGATATTATCTACGATATTTTAAAAGAAAAGCATCCAGATTTACCCGTTGGTATTTCTTTTAATACTTGTTATTTTAAAGCTAAAAATCTATTGGGTTGGATTCCTGCGACGTTTACGGATTGGTGGTTTCACACGTACGCAGCCAGTTTTTTCAAAAAAGTGGACTATTGGGGGCTGAGTTATTATGCCTATATTTTGTTTGACCCATTTCCAATTACTGTGCCTGATAATCCTGAAAAATTTGAGGAAATGGGCATTCCACACGATAAAATGTGGGGCTATAAACCTGAAGGACTCGCCCGAAATTTGCGTCGTTTTCACAAGCGTTTCAACAAGCCAATGGTCATTACAGAGAACGGAATTTGTACGGATGATTCGGAGGTACGGATTGCGAGTATCAAGGATTATTTGAAAGTTTGCCACGAAGCGATTGCAGATGGAATTGACTTGCAAGGCTATGTGCATTGGTGTACTTGGGACAATTTTGAATGGGCTTTGGGACCGACTTATCGCTTCGGTTTGGTAACGGTTAATTTGGAAACGATGGAACGGACGATGACGGATGCGGGACGTTTTTATTCGGAAGTGGCGAAAAAGAATGAAGTTATTTTATAAAAAGCTAGTCCTTCTTTTTTTACTTATTTCACCTTCCTTAAAAACAAAATAATGAAAAAAATATGCCTACTGTTATTGATGATTTTGCCTCTTTATTTGCTTGCTCAATCTTTCACGGCTTCCCAATTATTGGAAAAAACAATCCAATACCACGACCCGAATGACAATTGGGATACCTTTAATAGTACCTTAAAATTTGGGCAGGAAACACCCGATGATTCTAATGCTTTTCGATGGGCGCACATCAACAATACTGAGGGTAGTTTTGCTTTTTGGCAAGAGAAGGAAGAAGGAAAAATCAAGCATTTTATCAAGGACAATGTATGCGAACACACGGTAGCAGGCAAGGCTGATTTTTCGGAAGAAACTGCGAAAAAGTACAAGCTAAATTGCAAAAGAACGCAGCTTTGGCGCGACTATTATACTTACCTTTATGGTTTGCCAATGAAATTAAAAGACTCTGGAACGTTGTTGTCTGATGCTGTTTTGGACACCACTTTTATGGATAAATCTTGCTGGGCAATTTCGATTACGTATGACGAGGAAGTTGGTAAAGATAAGTGGTATTTTTATTTAGATAAATCCACTTTTGCCTTGATTGGTTATCGATTTTTTCATGATGAAAGTAAAAATGATGGAGAGTATATTGTATTGAAAGAAGAGGCGATTGTGCAGGGGGTGCGGATTCCTAAAGTGAGGTCTTGGTATTATAATTTGGATGATAAATTTTTGGGGACGGATATTTTGGAGTAGTAGAGAGATATAGTTCTAAATGATTGAATGACAAAGGTAATTTGAGGGAGAAAATGCTTTTAAAATAATTTTTTCCCTCAAGTCCTCTTTCCGCGTTGTCGTAGGCAATGAGCAGTATATTATGAGGGTCAACTTCTGGTTGAAAACCAGAAGTTGACCCTCAAACTTCCTTTTTTAATTAGGAAGCTATTATTGAGGAAGATTCCCTTTCGCTGCCTTCTTTTTACAAGTCTTACAAAGCTCAGAAATCCCTTTTTTCTCCCACGAATCTTTAACGGTTCCACTTGATTTTGAACCACTACTCTTAATGTGGTAGCAATCTTCGTAGATGTGATATTTGTTACCAGAAGCGGTCCAATACACATTATCACCAACGTTGAGTCCTTTTAAATCTTCGGTTTGCTGATTGATTTGTTCTGTATATTTTTCAACAGACGGCGGGTCAAAATCAATACCAGTAATTCCTGCGGCCATCATCGCTACGACGGCCATAGAACCTGCAATTCCTTTGGTTTTACCACTCACATTTTTATTGGTAAAAATGAGGATGACCAATGGCAAAAATGCCAAAACACCCATAATTGCGCCCAACTGATTTTGTATAAAAAATTTCGTCCCATCTTTTTCGGAAGCAGGATCTAATTTGTTGGCTTTTTTCCAAAGTGTTGACCCCGTGATTGCCAATATTAAAATGACGACAATGGCTACGATTAACCAAATCATCGTTTCATCGCTGATTAATTTTAGAATGGCGAAAACTTGTCCAACCATTGCCCCAAGCCATGCTAAGAAGGCAAAAATCCTTAATTGTTTGGCTTTAGTCTTACTTTCCTCGCTGGCTAAAAATACTTTTTGATCTGACATATTTTATTTTGTTTGAATGATTTAATTTTGTTTGATTTATCTTGACTGGCTGGACTTTAGGAAGTAGGAACAAAATAACCTACCATTCTGATTTGTCCTTTTTCCTTTTAAAAGAAAAAATTATTTCGGCATAACTGGTAGATTATTTATTTCCTACTCCTTTATTTAGACGCAGTTTTTCTTAAATAGTCTCTAAATTTTGAATCTTCACAGGGACTTTCTTGCAAAGATTGTTAATATCCTCGAATTCTCCTAATGAAATTGCTTGCTTATACAATTCAATGATTTTCCCTTATGTTTGCAGAATGAAGCAACTTAATATTCTTTTCAAAAAATGGCTCTACGTACTCGCAGGTATCCTTTTTATTGCTCTTTTTGCCCAAATGACGTTGGAAGTTCCCCTCCATGAGCAAGAGATTCCGATTTCTGGACAGACTTTCGCGGTGCTGTTGGTCGGATTTTTATTACGAGAAAAATGGGGGACAATTGCCTTGATTGGCTATCTTTTAGCAGGTATTTTAGGCTTGCCCGTATTTGCAGATGGCGCGTCAGGTATCGAAGCCATTCAAGGTGGTACGGGCGGTTTCTTGATTGGGTTTGTGGTGGGTGCAGCTGTCGTTGGTTGGATGGGCAGTCAAGGGTGGGGACGTTCCTTTTGGAAATGTTTGCTGGCGATGTTTATTGGGACGGCGGTTATTATGACGTTTGGGGTGGCTCGATTGACTTGGTTGTATAATTTTGAAAATGCGTTGGAATGGGGTTTTTATCCGTTTTTGATTGGGGCGGGGGTGAAGATTTTTGTGGGGGCGGGTGTTGTTTTTTTTTTAGAAAAAAGAAGGTGAATTTGTAGCGTTATAAATTATTAAATACCTTTATAAAAAAGAAGCAAGGAGTTTCTATGCGAGATTTCTGATTTTTTGGAAAGCTTAAA
>JBLHWU010000262.1:0-8106 GCA_047629355.1 Saprospiraceae bacterium
ATTTCTTACCGTGTATCAAAGCGGCATTGATGAATCTTCTTCAAAGGTATATCCATTCAAAAAATCGACAACTTCCATTCTTCTTTTACCTTGCAATTGCAATTGATAAACGGCTATAAATCCATCTACCGTCGCAATTTTCAACGATTTCTTATTATCAGAAACATACGTTCCGGGCGCAAAATCATGGTCTTCCAGAATTTTTGATGCCTTGATTATTTTTAACTGCTTCTCTTCCAAAGTCGTCCAAGCCACTGGAAACGGGGACATTCCTCGAATAAAATTATGCACTTTTTTCGTTGGTTGATTGAAGTTAATCTCACAAGTCTCCCTGAAAATTTTCGGTGCATGTGTCGCTATCTCGTCATTCTGTGGTTGTAAAGTATAGCTTCCATCCTCAATGACTTTCACTGTTTTTAAAATAGTTGCGGCACCCAATTCCATCATTTTATCATGTACTTCGCCCGTGGTGTCTTCCTCGCCAATCGACATTTTTTCTTGAAAAATAACGTCACCGGTATCAATTTTATGTTGTAAAAAAAAGGTCGTTACACCAGTTTCGGTTTCGCCGTTGATGACTGCCCAATGAATTGGGGCTGCCCCGCGATATTTCGGCAATAAGGAACCATGCAGATTAAATGTGCCAATCGTCGGCATTGCCCATACGATTTGCGGTAACATTCGAAAAGCGACAACGACTTGTAAATCAACATTTAAGCTACGCAATTCGTCCACAAAATCTGGCGCTTTGAGATTTTTGGGCTGCATCACTTTGAGTCCTTGGGAGACTGCGTATTTTTTGACAGCAGATTCGATGAGTTTCTTGCCACCTCGACCACCGTATTTATCAGTTGCTGTGATAACGCCGACGATGTTGTAACCGTTTTCTACTAAAATTTTTAAAGAAGATACCGCAAAATCTGGCGTACCCATGAAGACTATTCGCATAAATATGGTTTACTACTTATAGTTTAGACATTCTTAAAGAACTTCTTAAAATGAATTCTGAAGTTGAATCGGAAAAGTAGGCAGAGTTTTTAGAAAAGGAAAATAAACGGGAGAGTTTTTTTCGGGAAGGGTGGGCAAAAACATGGTGATTTTCAAAATCACCATGTTTTTTGTTTACTAAGTAACGGTAAAATAAATAAGTCCGCCAACTACCAAGTATTTCTTTTGTCCTTATTTTCTACTTTTTAAATAGTCATTATGTAGAGATAATTCCTATTTAAAAAGTAAACATCTTTTGTCATTTTGACCGAAGTGGAGAAAAAGAACAAAATAAACGTTGTTAGTCGGCGGACTTATTATTTTACCGTTACTAAACAAAATCTTTATCATCATATCGCTTCTCCAATTCCTTCAATTCCAATCCCTCGCGAGTTTCTAAAGAAGTTGAGCGTGTATCTAATAAATTTTGGCTGTCCCGCTGGGTTTTTCGCATTTCTTTGTCCATTTCTTGCTCCTCCCATTCTTTACTGCCAATATTTAAAAATGGAAATCCAAAGACGCCTAAATAATGAAATGCTAAACCAACACCCCAACTTAATGCAGGGAAAATAAACCACATAGTATAAGGAGAAACCATCAAGTTGAGGCAAAACAGAAAGCCAATCACAATGATATAGCTTGCCAAATGGTAGAAAAATCCTTTTTTAGCTTGTACTCGTTTTTTTGCGCGGCGATATTCGTAATCTTCGTTCATTGATGTGGTATAGTTGAATTTTGTAAAATAGACATTGATTCTTTTTGAATAGCCAAAAATAAGCAAATTGGCTCATGTTTGAACCTTAGAATCGACTAAAGGAGGATTTTTCTGGAAAAAAGACCTCAAAGTCAGCCAAAACTTTCAACCTGCTATTTCACAACATCCAATATCCACTTCTTATTATTATCATCGTAGGATACTTCCATCTGTTTTTTTAACGGTTTTTTGCCAAGGCTAAATTTTGGAAAGTTTCGAACGGTTTCACGTATAGCTTTATCTAATTTATGGGAGTTGCTACCTCTTACAACTTGAAGTTTATCCTGAACGCCTTCTGGAGTAATGGTAAATGAAACTATCGCACTGCCTTTGGGTGCTTCTATTTTATTCAAATCAGCTAAAATAAGTTTTTGAATGGTTGCTTCTGTGCAAGCTATTCGTTCTTCTGCGTTTTGAAAGGCACAGGTAGAGGGATATGGGAATTCTGCATTGATAGAAGATGACTCATTTTCGTCGATTGGCTCATTTTCGTTGATTGATTCTTCTTCTTGATTATTGTCACTAGATTTTGTTTCAGGATTTTCAACTATCGGTAGTACTATTTCAATGGTATCCTCCGTTACAGGATTTGGTACAACTGGATTAGAATTTAGGAGAGAATCCTCTGGTAAAGTGTCTGTTCCTGTGGGTATTGACTCAATAATTGGAGGTAGATTCAGGACTAACCTCGGTAATTTTGTAAGAGAATTTCGGGTTATATTCTTAATTTTTTCAATGACAGTAGAAGCCGCTGTTCTATTCAACGTAGCTGTATTGCTTAGAGAATCGACGATTATATCCATGCGTTGAAATACCATTGCGTCCTGTTTGCTGTTTGGATGTGTTTCCAAATAAGTAATTACTTCATTGGGATTGGAGGTATGTTCTATTTGCTGCCAATCTCGCAAATCTGCCGAAGTCCCATCACTTGGATTTCCGAGTCCTATAAAATCAGAATTATATACGCTGTAACCCACAATCAAGGTTAGGGCCATCGCAATTCCTGTTTTTAAAATAGCTACCACACTCTTTCCGCCTTTTGACCCTCCGCCGCGAATCGCTTCACCTTTAGGTTTGTTGTCTTTATTATCAGGTGTCGCAAAAACCAATCCTTCTGCTTTTTTGGTTTCAATGCCTTCTTCCAAGGGTTCAATGGTTTCCGCTACGATTTGCACAATCTCTCGCAGTACCTTGGTTTTATGAACTTTTTCGCCATCAATGACTTCAATGACGGAGATGCGTAGAATCAAAGGATGCTTACCTTCGGCTAAGGGTTTTACATAAAAAGCCCACTCGGTTGGGAGTCCTTTTTCAATAATTTGTTCGGTGCTGTCATAGGTGGAAATTTCAAAAGCATCATTGTTATTATGAGCAAACAATTCGACGCCCATCACATTAGAAATACGAATATCGCGCACAGCATCGGTATCACTTTTTTCTACTTCTTGTAAAATGGTATCTAAATCAAAGGCTATCCAAATTTTGCACTCGACCTCTTCTTGCAACTGCATTTTATGGGGAATCTGGTATAGTGTTTTACCAATTCGCAGGTCAGGTTCTTCTTCTCTATTCGTTTCTGCCGTTGGATTCTTTGCTTCTGCTGAAAAGTCTTCTTCTTTTAAAATGGATAAAAAACCCATCAAACTATTACTCACCTTGTTCTTTTCGATTGCTTCATTTTCAGTGGAAATGATATGTTTTAAAACGTTCTCCAACACACGTTCGTGACGGCTTTCTAAGAGTATTAATGAATCGTATTTTGGTGAATTTTCTGGTAAGTGATTTCTGACAAATCGAATGGCTTCCAAAGTTTGGTCTTTGGCAATTAATCCTTTAGCTTCATTGATAAAATCTGATAGGGATTTTTCAGTAGGTATTAGGCTCGTTTTCATTGATATTCGTAAGAAAACAGGTGTAGACGTCGTAGACGCAAATAATAATTTTGCCACAAGGTAAGAAAAAACTATTCTGTTCGCAAGACTTTTACTGGATTTTCATTGGCAACCCGATAAGCCTGACTTAAAACAATCACCAATGCCAACGCTGACAATATAAAAATACTCATTCCCATATTGCTAATATTCAAGGAAATGGGGTAAGCAAATTTTGCCAACCAAAGGGTATTTAAAAACCAAATTATCGGCGTGCTGATAGCAATTGCTATTAAAATTGGAAATATCATACTTTTGGAAAGCGTCCATAAAATATTCTGCAAATCTGCGCCTAAAACTTTGCGAATGCCAATTTCTTTTTGCCGAGTTTGTACGGAATAATTTGCGATGCCCAATAAGCCCATGCATGTAATCAAAATAGCTAAAAAAGAAAGAAATCCAATGATTTTTACAGCATCCTCAAATAACGAGACTTGCAGGTACAATTGGTCGTCTAAAAAACGGAATTCCATTGGATGAATCGGGTCTATTTTTGACCATTGTTCTTTAGCAAAAGCAAGGGTGGCAGGGATGTTTTCGGCGGCTATTTTCAAATTAACAGTCGATACTTTTTTAGGATCATAAATTAAGGTAACAGGTGCAGGACGAGTCCCGATAAATTGGTCTACAAAATCTTTGACAACCCCAACAACTTGAGCGGGTGACTTTTGAGTTTTAGCAGATTGGTTTTGCAAAACAACCATTTGCCCAATCGCTTCTTCTGGCGTAGCGAAGCCCATCTTTTTAACCGACCTTTCATTGAGAATAATGCGAGAGTTACCAGTAATGTCGTCCTTTAGAAAACCTTGTCCCGCAAGTATTTTTAAATCAAGGTTTTTAATAAAATCTTCATCAATTTCAAACTGAGAAGTCCGCACGGCTTGGGTGCTATCAGGCAGCAAGAGATTAACATGTTCAAATTCTCCTATGCCTGGAATGATGGAAGTACCCGATGTTCGTAACACATTTTTATTTTCTGCCATCAAGGTTTTAACTTGTTGGAAATCATTGCCTTGTAAAGAAATATTGAGCAGGTTTTCTTTTTCAAAACCATATTCTGCTTTCAATAAAAGGCTGGTTTGCTGAAATAAAATAACCACTGTCGCAAAAAATACCATGGCAATAATCAACTGCGAAACCATCAAGACTTTTCGAATGCCGACTTGTTTGAAAACCTTTAAATTGGTAATCGTTTTTAACACTTTGACTGGTTTCAATGCCGATAAATAAAACGCAGGTACTAAGCCAGCAAGCAATCCAACTAAGATGCTAAATCCGATGAAAATGAGGTAAGTATTGAGGCTAATTCCAGCATCAAATTCAAAGAAATTAGTGAAATAAAGATTGGTAAATTGCGGTAAAATAACTAACTCCAACAGCAGTACTGCAAGGATTAATGCGAGCAAAGCAGTCAACACTGCTTCCGCGATAAACTGAATCATAATGGCAATTCGTCGCGCACCAATGACCTTTCGAATGCCAATTTCCTTTGCCCTTGTCAAAGATTTGGCAACACTTAAATTGGTATAATTGAAACATGCAGTTATCAAGACCATGAATGCCAACATTGCCAAAGATTGTAACATCAAAATAGGCATGGTCATGTTCATTTCATTATTGAGAATCTTAGACGGAGAAACATCGCTGAGTGGTTGTAAAATAAAATCAATTTTGCGCTCTGCTTCCGCATAGAGTCGTTTTGAAATAGCAGGGAATTCTTGCGCAATCTCATTTGAGTTAGCATTTTCTTGTAGCAAAAAATAAACATAGGTATTCCATGTATCGCTCCAAGCATCTGGCGCCGGATTTATCTTTTCCGCCAGTCGCAAAGGCTTAATCGTCGCTTCTGAAATTAGGCAATCAAATTTCAAATGTGTTTTTCCTATAGGTTTTTCAACAATGCCCGTTAAAGTGAAATCACCCCAATCATTGACGGAAATAACTTGACCGATATGGCTACTCTTGACATTTAATTTTGTGGCAGTCGCCTCACTTAAAACGATGGAGTAGGGATTGGTCAAGGTCGTGGATTCTTGCCCGTTGGTCAATTCAAAATCAAATAGCGTAAAAAAATCAGAGGTGGTAAAAAAGCCAGCAAAAGGCAAACCTTTTTCGCCAATTTTTAAATCAAAACGCTCCTGCCGACGAATGGCAACAACCGTTTCAATACCCGAAAAGCTAGTTTTCAGTTCTTCTTTTAATAGAATAGGTGCAGTTGCCCAGGCATCAGAATTGGTATCGTCAGAAAGTACTCGAAAGATACGGCTGCCCTTTTCGTGAAAAGTATCAAAATTATTTTGGTCAGCAATAACTGCGATAATAAACATGCAAACGGCCATACCGCCTGCCAATCCAAGGATATTGATGATACTAAAACTTCGGTTTCGTAGTAAATTTCGGTAAGCAATTTTAAAATAACTTTTTAACATAGTCGGAAGATTTAATGGTTTAGGGAAGAGGAAAATAATAAACTACATATTTAAGTAATGGTAAAATAATAAGTCCGCCAACTAACAACGTCTATTTTGTTCTTTTTCTCCACTTTGGTCGAAGTGACAAAAGATGTTTACTTTTTAAATAGGAATTATCTCTACATAATGACTGTTTCAAAAGTGGAAAATAAAGACAAAAGAAATACTTGGTAGTTGGCGGAGTTATTTTTTTGGTAGTGCCACAAATGTGCACTTTTACAGTTTAGGTGCTTTTGTTTATCAAAGGGATTTTTATCCCTTAATACCCCTCCCGCGTTGCCGCAGGCAACGCGCACGGTGTTTTTGGAAGCTCGAAAATCTTACGATTTTCTCGCTGCTCAAACTTAAAAGAACCTTCGTTTACACGGTAATAAATCACTTTTTCAATAAATGGTGGTGCACATTTGTAGCACTACCATTTTTTTACCGTTACTAAGGAACGCGAATTAAATAAATGCAGCTTCTTGACAGGATATTTTGTCCTCATTTTTCACTTTAAAAATGCTCATTATATCAACATAAATCGCACTTTTAAAGCAAAAAGGGAGAACAAAACCTCACTCCCAAGAATCTGCATTTATTTATTCTGCGTTCCTAATGTAACTCGTAGCAATTAATTTAAAGGATTTTTTTAATTCCTTAAACAAAAAATATCGGCTGTAAAATTGCATAGGTTATTAATTGCCTCTTTCTTTATTTTTTATATTTCAATCGAAATGCCAGATTTCTAAAGTTCTGACCATCAGGTTTTTAGATTCAATTATAACCAAATGTTTCGTTCATATTTGAACACGAATGTCCGAAAATGGACGGTTTTTATAATTTTAGGTAATGAAAAAAATCGCTTAAAAATGAATATTTATTGTAATAACGAGCAATAATGGTTTTTTTTGCCATACATTTGAATCTTCAAACGGAATTTATCAATCAAACTTTAAAAGAAATTTTTATGAAAAATTTTATCTGGTCTTTATGTGCTATCGCATTAGTTGGAACGCTTACCTTGTCTTCTTGTGGTGACGGTGGCACAGCAGCAGCAGCAGCTGAAATGGAGAAAATGACAGCGGATTCTATCGCTCAAGTAGCGGCAGATGCTAAAGTTAAATTTGAAACAGAAACCAATGCAGCTATCGAGCGAATGGGTACGCAAATGGATAAAGTGAAAGAATCAATGAATGCAGATGGCGTAACCGAAGAAGTTAAAGCAGAAATGCAGGAAAAATTGGACCAAATGGAGTCAATGGTTTCTAAATTGAAAGCGAACTTGAGCGACGCAGCAAGTAGTGTCAAAGATGCAGCAACAGGTGCAGCAAGTGACGTGAAAGATGCAGCAAGCAGTGCAGCTGAAAAAATGGAAAAATAATTCATTTTTTGCTAAGAAAAAATGGTGACTAATTGAGTTTAGTCACCATTTTTTTTTGCTTCTAAACAAATTCTTAAAAGCGATAATTGACGGAAATATCTCGCAAAATTCTTCCAACATTCAATTCTGTTCCACTGAGTGAAAGCAATTGAATGTCCTCATTTTCATCCGCATAAGGTCTGTCTCCAAAATTAATAAGGAAGTAAGGTCCTAACTCGACATTTAGAAAAAATCGTTCATTTAGATTGAATTCCCAACCGAGAAAAGGCGTGAATTCAAGGGATGTATGGTTGGCTTCCATCTCCCTTACAAATTCGCAATCGTTCTTCAAGCATCGGTTGATTTCGACATACCCTTTTTCATAATTAAAACCGATATCCAATCCTGCATACATCGGGTTTTTCGACGCTGTAACTTTATATTCTCCTCCAATTGCGATGCCGTAACGCGCCGAAGGTTGGTAATAGCTACGAATGAAAGTGCTGTCGGCTTTGAATCCTAAGAACTGTGATTTTTCATTAGAAAAAGAAGTCACTGACGCCCGAAAACGCATGGCACTGTTGTTTACATGCTCTTTGTAAATTATTTCTAAAGATGAAG
>JBLHWU010000263.1:0-8090 GCA_047629355.1 Saprospiraceae bacterium
TCCCTTCTAAAAAACACAAAAAATAGTTCCGTAACGAAGGCTATGCAACGATTTTTTGAATTCTTTAGAAGAAAAAATTACGGCGCATTATGGTCCAACTTATTAAATCGTTTTTACTAAGGCAATTCCCATTAATAAAATGTTTAATTTATTATTGGGAATTGCCTAAATGGTTTCATTGACAAGATGTTGATGAAACTATTTTTATAATTGACGAATGGATTGCAAAATGGCGGTTTAATATTATTTCCTCATGGTTTGTTTTGCAAAATACATTTTTGGAAAAGAAGATGGCTTATATTTGCTTTTTTCAAACAAAATCGTTCTAATATGAAATTAATTTACAGTTCTATTTTATTTATGTTCATGTGTGTGCAAGTACAGGCGCAAGATTGGGTACAAGTCGCTAGTTTGCCTAATGCGTTTAACGAAACTCATCACTCTTTTGGCTTTGCAATAGATGATACTGGATACTTAGTCACTGGTGGTTCTGCTGCTGGTGCGCGCGAAGATTTTTATGAATACAATGCAACCACGGATACTTGGACGGAATTGACTCCATTTCCTGGTGGTGGTCGTGCTTTCGCGATTGGAGATACTTGGGATGGCAAAGCTTATTTCGGTTTTGGAACCGATGGCGCACAAGATTATAATGATTTATGGGCATTTGACCCTGCGGATATGAGTTGGACTGAATTGGCAACTTGCCCTTGTACGCCGCGAACGCACCCTGCTTTAATTGCTCACAACGGAAAAGTTTTTGTGGGTATGGGCGGAAGTTCTCAGGGTAATTTGAATGATTGGTGGGAGTATGATATTGCTTCTGATTCTTGGTCACAAAAAGCTAATTTGCCATCACCAGCACGGCATCATCCATACCAATTTGGCATAGGGGATTTTATTTATGCAGGTTTCGGACATGGAAATAACTTCATTTCTGATGAATGGTTTCGATATGACCCAGCTACGGATACTTGGTTTCAAATGGCAGATATTCCAGCGGAAGGTCGAGTGGCAGGAACGCAATTTTCTTACAATGGCAAAGGCTACGCTTTAAGTGGTGATGGCGTTGACCACCGTTCTATGGATACAGGAGAATTCTGGTCTTTTGACCCCGAGTTGAACGAATGGGAAGCATTACCTGTTCACCCTGAAACTTCTCGTTGGGCACCTTCTTCTTTCATTATTGATGGAGAGGTTTATATCGTAAATGGAGATACTTATTTGGGTAATAGCCAATATGAGTACGTTACTGAAGTTTATAAATTTGCCTTAGAAGGCAATGTGAATACCAACAGTTTTGTAGAAGACGAAACTATTTTTCAAGCTTTTCCAAATCCATTCAACAATGCGTTGAATTTGAAGTGGGATGTTGCGATTAATACAGAAAATGCAGTTGTTCGAGTATATGATGTAAACAATCGAATGGTGTTGCAAAATGCAAAATTGACCGAATCTTTGGATTTATCTGCTGTAGCGAAAGGTATGTTGCGTGTGGAAGTAATTGATGGTGAAAATCGATACTTTCAAATGGTTGTGAAGCAGTAAGAAATGGGCATTTAGACGTTTGGAAATTTAGATATTTGGAGTCCATTCAAATATCTTGATTTCCAAACTTCTAAACCTCTATTTACAATTTCTCTTTTAAAAATGCTTTCGCAAACACTTCAATTTCTCCTCTCACCTTCCTAAATGCCTCAATATCCTTCCCCGCAGGATCTGTAAAATTACGATGAATTTGCGTCGTCTTTACTGGAAAAACAGGACACCTTTCTTTCGCTGAATCACAAACCGTGATGATGTAATCAAAATCAATAGCCACATATTCATCCATATGGTTGGAGGTATATTTTGACAAATTAATGCCGATTTCTTTCATAATACTAATCGCTTTTGGATTGACGCCATGTGTCTCCACGCCCGCACTATAAATGTGCGCTTTTTCGCCAGCATATTTTTGAAAAAAGCCATGTGCGATTTGGCTGCGACAGGAATTGCCTGTGCAGAGGATGAGTATATTTTTCATTAAAGTATTATTTTGGAAAATAAGATGATTTGATAAAAGGAATTTGAGGGGTAGATTCTGATTTATAACCAGAATCTACCCCTCAAATTTTCTTTGCTTAATCCTATTCAAAAATCAGTTGAAACTCTGTTCGTCGATTCAGTTTTCGCCCCGCAGCCGTATTATTATCGCCAATCGGGAAGGACTCGCCGTAGCCCGCATAATCCATTTTGGAAGTAGAAATACTGCGAGTGCTCAAATAATCATAGCAGGCACGAGCGCGAGATTCTGACAATCTTTGGTTGTTGGCAGCATTTCCGACGTTATCGGTGTAGCCCGAAATTTTTAAACGATAGTTCGGGTAGCGTCCCATAACATTGATAATTTGCTCCAAAATTTGAAAGGATTCTTGCTTCAAATCTGCTCGTCCCGTCTCAAATCGAATTGCTTTGGCAGCATATTCCAAAGTTTGTCTATCTTCTATTTTAATGTCAGGACAGCCGCCATTACTACCTGGACCTTTTTCTGTAAGGCACTTGTCAAATCCATCGTGCGTACCATCATTATCGGTATCTGGGCAACCGCTAAATCTACCCGGCAAGGTTGGACACAAATCATCTTTATCAATCACACCATCGCCATCTTTATCAGGGCAACCGTCCAAATCTTTTGAGCCTGCAACATTTGGGCAATCATCAAATTTATTGGCGACACCATCGCCATCCGTATCAGGGCAACCCATTAGCGTACCTGCTGCTTCGGGGCATTTATCGGTTACATCAGGAATGCCGTCGCCATCAGTATCTTTCGGTTTTTCTGGACAACCAAAGTTGGATTCTACACCCGCTTCATTTGGACAATCATCCATATTATCAGGCACGTCATCGCCATCTGCATCTGGGCAACCATCGAATTTTTTCTTACCGCTAACTTCTGGACAATTATCGGCGTAATCCGTAATTCCGTCGCCATCTAGATCTGGGCAACCATTACCAGAAGCTACGCCAGGAATCTCTGGACATTTGTCTTCATCATCCATAATGCCATCGCCGTCTGTATCTTTTTTGGAGGCATTTGCGCTTATTTTGAAATGCCAACCGATTCCCAATTGAATATTATCACGGTCTGCTTCGAGCGATTTTCGATATTCTCCTTGCAAACTCAAATAACCACCATCATTGACTCGTAAGTTAATACCCACACCGATTGGAATCTGGACATTTGAACCTTCATCTTTTTCAAAAACAACACCGCTACCAGCAAAAAGGTAGGGAATTAATCTACGTCCTTCTTTATAAAATTGCAATTGTGCAATGGCATCGATGCTAAAAATAGTAGCTTTATTATTATTGGTCGTAATGTTCGCCAAGCCAACTTTGGCAGGAATGGCAAAATTGAACATTCGACTCAAATTGCGAACATAAGCGACTTCCAAGCCATTGGAAATATCTAAATCGTCCATATCATTCGGTGTACCGTAATCAATTGCGAGAATCTTAGCGGTTAAACCATTGGGCCAGCGACCGCTATCGGTGTTTTCTTGTGCAGATAATTGTTGGATAAATAAAGAACCAACAACTAGTAACGTTGTTAAAACTCGTCTCATTACAGTTTGATTTTGTGAAGATTTCGATTCAAAAAGTTGTAGGGAAAACTTCAGGTTCAGCATTTCTAGGAAATGGTGAAAGAATAAGTTACGAAACTATCATCGTTTATTTTGGTCTTAGTTTTCCTTTTAAACAGGCGTTATTTGTACATAATGACTGGTTTAAAAATGAAAAATAAGGGCAAAATAAATACAGGAGAGTTGTAAAAGTTATTTTTTCATCATTTCTTAATGTATTTATTACTTAAAAATCCTGCCAAATTATATAAAAAAAATTAAATGTAACAAGAAATTGGTGGTATTACTCTAAAAATAGAAAGCCGTTTGGCCCGATACTGGTAAAAAATGATTGAAGAAGTACTCCGTTTTCGTCGTATTCTAAAACTTCCCCTGTTTCCACAAAAGACTTGGCATCCGCAACGAAAATATGTCCTGTAGCAGGATGAACGCCCAAGCCATAGGCCAATACATTAATAAAGGGATTTGTTGAAAGCAGTTTGGTATCAACATCGAAAGTATAAATAGGGGCAAAAGGATTACCACCGTATAAGAAGTATAGTTGGTCTCTATTTGTATTAATTTGCAGCCGATTGATGCCTAAGTTATCAAATTCAATTATTTCCTGCACGGTTTCCTCCTTAATTCTTGCCATTGAACCGTTTTTATTCAATAGGTCATTTGGAATAACGCTATTTTGAAAGCCGAAACAACTTACCCATAAATCTCCGTTTTTATCTATTTGAAATCCATTCGGATTATTCCCAACTTGTAATGTTTTTTCGACTTCGTGTGTCATTGGATTGATAATCGAAACGGTAGAATCTCCAAATTCTTCATCTAAACCACCACCGTTGGCAACGTAAATTTTTCCTTGATATGCAATTAAGCCTTCAGGTCCAGTACCCGCAGGAATTCTTTGTTCTATTTCTAAATTAGTTAAATTGACTACTGCAACGCTGCCCTTGACTTCATTTGTCCACTGAGTTATGTAAGCAGTATTGTCATCTACTTTCAATAAATAACGAGGAAACCTTAGTTCGTCAACCTGCCCGATTTTATTCATTTTATTGTTTACTACTACTACTTTGTGAGAATTATTAACAACGACATAAAATTCGTCATCAATTTCTGAAATTGATTGTACCACACTGCCCAAAATATCGTCACAATTCGCACCTTCATAAACAAAATTAGTGCTTTCCGTATCATTTTCACCAATAAAACTGACCGTTCCCGCGCCATTTTGGAAGTTACCTTCATTAATGACAAAGACGCCTGTTTCAAACGTCTCCGTCGGTGCGGGACAATCATCACCCGTTCCTAGCTCATCATCTGAACAAGCTATTTGAAAAAGTAAAAGGCTAATAAATAGAAAGAAGACTGTAATTCGTTGCATGTTTTTAGTTTTAAAAGTTTTAAAAGAATAGCGTATTTTGACTCTCAAGAAGTGATATTTATTTATTTCACGTTCTTAAACGACTTTGATTTGCTCATTGTGGTTTGACAAAGGGCGTTTGAGGGAGATACTCTGGTTGCAAACTAGAATATCTCCCTCAGAAGCACACAGCGCGCCGCCTGCGGCGGCGCGGAAAGAGGACTTGAGGGAGAAAACGGTTGTACAACCGTTTTTTTCTCAAAATCCCTTTGTTTTTCCAACTAAATTATATCATCTAGGGTTGATTTTTTCAAAAAACTCGAAATTAAATAAATCTTTTGCGTTTGATGATTTTTTCCTTTGCGGTATTTTGATAATTTTGTGAATTGGTAAAAACGCTGATTTTTAAAATAGCGAAAATTTAATTTTTTAATCAAAAAAATCATGGAAAAACCTTTTATAATTGGCTTAACAGGCGGCAGTGGCTCAGGAAAGACCACACTTATCAATAGCATACGGGAAGAATTTTCGGATGACGAAATCTGTATTGTTTCGCAAGACGATTATTATTTAAAACGAGAACTTCAGGAAAAAGATGAACTGGGTATCGAAAATTTTGATCGACCAAAATCCATCAATAAAAGGGAATTTATCGATGATGTCAAAGGGTTGATGCGAGGTGATGTGATAACGCGCGAAGAATACACGTTCAATAACAACGAAGCGACTGCTAAAATTTTGACTTTTGAGCCAGCACCTATTATTATAGTGGAAGGTATCTTTGTGTTCCATTATAGAAAAATGCGAGAACTTTTCGACTTGAAAGTTTTTCTACACGCCAAAGAAAATCTAAAGGTCATCAGACGGATTAAACGTGACCGGATGGAACGCAACTATCCGCTCGAAGACGTTTTGTATCGGTACGAAAATCATGTGATGCCAACGTTTGAAAAGTATATTTTGCCCTATCTTGACTCGGCAGATATTGTCATTAATAACAATGAAAAATTCGATATGGGACTCGGCGTAGTGAAGGGTTTTCTACGCAATAAAATTAATGAAATGACGGATGAATAAGTTATGGTCAAGTCTGTTTTTAGTCGATTTTCTCAGCGTTTCAGGCTGGGACAGGGCTTGACTGGTGGCAATAGCTTTGGACTTTTGACGAGTTGGCAAGCGCGACAAAGCACATGGCATGATAACGGGAATGGAGAAACGATAAAAGACAATTCGACTTTCTTGCAAATCAGCCCATTTCTCGCTTAACGCAATGCTAAACGATGGGAATTCGGTATCCGATGTGGGTTTATATGGAATAGATTTACGATAATTCAAGAAAAGCCGCAAAGTATAACTACTGAAAAAAGAAATCTTTTTCTGCTCTCTTTTGGACAAATAACTCGTTTATATTTTGATTATCCAGATTACAAAATGCGTACTTTTTTAAATTTGGATACGCAAGTTTTGGGCAGTATTGGCAAAGCTGAAATTAGCGATTTCGGGGGGTTGATATCCTTTGGGATGGGCGGGATGTATGAGATAAATACCGAATTAGCCATCGAATCCATGATTAGCGTTTCCTTAGTTTCCGCAAATAGCCAAGAGCTTAAAGGCTTGCAGCATGGCTTGCAATTTTGGGTGGAATTTCGATATTTTCTCGAAAAAAAAGCAGACCATGAATAACTTTCTATTCTTTTTTTTTTTCTTACCAACGGTCAGTATTGCACAAATGGAAAAGGGTGATTGGTTTACTGATTTTCAAGTGAGTACAGATAATAGTTATTCTGAAACGATGAATACGCGTACCTTTTCTTACACGCAGAACCTACGTTTTCGAGTAGGTTGATTTTTAAATAAAGGTGCTTTAATTAGCTTAACTTATTCTTCAGAAAATTCGGGAGCTACTCAATATACTTCTTCAAACGATAAGGGCATTTTCGCAACAGAAAGTCATGAATTTGGACCATTTTTCCGCTATTATTTTGGTAACAAACCAAAGAAAAAATTACTGTTTGTGAAAGGGGATTGTACTGGGCAATACACCCAATTTAAATCGACCACACAGTCTAATGATTTTTTAAAACGGCTTAATTTTAATGTTGGGATGGGCTTAAGTTTATTTAAGTTTCCAAACGCCTCTTTTGAAATGTGGATAGACTATAATTTGCTGCGCATCAATACCACTCGTTCGGCAGATAACGCTAACTTTGGCAGTAGTCGTCTGATTTTTCAGACTGCTTTTCAAATTTATTTAGATAATAATTTCCAGTCCAAATGGGCATCTAAAAGCACTAATTTTTTAGAAAAAGGGAAGCGGATAACTGGCGGAAGCATTAAATATGACGGAATTAATTCAGGATTTTTTACCAACCAAACCCGCATTGACATCAGGCCTTTTTATGGTTATTTTGTTTCGTCTCGTTGGCTAATTGGTGGGGAGTTTCCGATAGTCTTGCGGTTTAATGAAAAGCAGTTGGATTTTAGGGTAAGTTTTGGTCCGTTTGTTAGATATTATCAACCAGTTACTGACCGCTTTCAAGTCTTCGGACGTTTCGGTTTTACTGGTGTTTTTGTCGGTCAAAGTTACGATGATTTTAGAACGTCTGACGATGAAAAATGGGCTTACACCAAAGAAGTCGATACGACTTGTGGAGTGGGTTTGAATTATTTTTTAAACAAAGATTTAAGCATTTTTTGGCTGTATAAATATCAAATTTTGCAGGAAATTAGTAGTTACGATTTTAAAATTTGGAAAAAGCAAGAGAGTAGAGTTGGCGTAGATATGGGCTTGGCATTTTATTTTTAAAAAACATTAGTTGAATAGACTTTATGAACAGAAAATTCAGACCGTGTGCATGTGCGCGCAAGAATATTTTGTATATTAAAGGGCATGAATATCAATAAAATACTTGATACCCCTATCCAATTAATTGCTCTGACGTCTCCAACACGGAATGAATTTGACAAATTTTTTCCAATTTTTAAAGAAGAATGGCGTAAATGGTACAAGCATTATGATTTTCATTTTAAACGCCGTACAAAACCGTTGACAGCCATACAAATTCAAACGCCGACCCGTACATTGCCTGCTGTAAAGGATAAAT
>JBLHWU010000264.1:0-8016 GCA_047629355.1 Saprospiraceae bacterium
TCCTTTTCCCTTCTAAAAAACACAAAAAATAGTTCCGTAACGAAGGCTATGCAACGATTTTTTGAATTCTTTAGAAGAAAAAATTACGGCGCATTATGGTCCAACTTATTAAATCGTTTTTACTTAGGGAATAGGAAAAAATAACCTACCAGTTTGACTTGCTCTTTTTCCTTCTAAGAACTCTAAAAAAAGTCTCAAATAACCAGTTATGCTCGCTTTTTTTAGAATCCTTAAAAGAAAAAATAGCAGCGTCAATTCTGGTAGCTTATTTATTTCCTATTCCCTTAAAGTCAACAATCATGAAGAAAAAAATAACAGTCATCATAGCTTTTTGCCTGCCTTCTCAATTGGCGGGAATGGTTTTAAACTTATTAGGTCACAAAATTCATTCAACGGCGAAAATTGGATTTTCCTTTCTTTCTGTCAATAAATTATACATGGATAAAGACGCTCGAATCGGGCATTTCAATATCATTATTGCAAATAAATTATTGATGAGAGAGGGTGCGTTCATGAAAAAATTCAATCGTGTAAGAGGTCCAATAAATTTGCTTTTCAGAAAATATGCCGCCCTCGCCAACGGTAATAATGTCTATCGCGGGAATTCGCCGATTACGATTGGTTTGGCAACTTTAAAACTAGGTGTATTAGGGCAAATCGTGAGTAAAACCATGCTCGATTTGACTAAATCCATTACGATTGGAGATAACTCAACGGTCGGCGGGCACGGCGGACAATTTTGGACACATGGCTTTGTTCATGCCCAAAAAGGAAGCGGAAGAATTCGGGTTGATGGCGAGATTGTCATCGGAAACAATGTTTATGTCGGGTCGCGTTGTACGTTCAATCCTGGCGTTTTTGTCGGGGATGGCATTTCGATAGGGTCAAATGTTTGTGTCGCCAAATCATTGAAGAAATCTGGTATGTATGTCGCGCAATCGCTTCGTTGGATTCCTCAAGACTTTGACAAAATTTGCGCCCGATTGACCAAAGTTGAAAATCATCAATTAGAAAATGTATATGAAAAAGTTATTTAGGAATTTGGAAGTAAGGAAGGCGAATTAAATAAAGTGTAACTACTCAGGTGGTTTTTAGTCTATTTTTAGTTAAAAGTAGTTAAAATAATGCCTTTTAAGTTACGGAAATGTTAAAAAAATGATTTTTTGTCAAAAAATTGAGAAAATCAGACAAATATCATTTTTAAACAAAGCTATAAATAACTGATAATCAATAAATTAAAGTACCTGAGTAGTTACAATAAAGTTACTTTTTTGAGCGCGCGTTTTCGTTCCTAGTTTTTCCTTTAAAAGTGTGATTTATGTTGATATAATGAGCATTTTTAAAGTAAAAAATATGGACTAAATATCCGCTCAAAAATGTAAGATTATTTATTTTGCGTTCCTAAGGGAAGAGAAAAATAATTGCCTCTTCCCTAAATAAATTATCCAAACCCTTTATTATTAATTCATCAAAGGGCTTTCTTATGAAAAATAGTTCTTCAAGAAAATCCTGATATCTATTGAAATAAACAGGAATTTGTTCTACAAAAGACAGGGCGAAGTTCTTCCTGAAATAAGTCATATTTTGTCTTGTTAGCGCAATATCTGAAAGGAAACTATTAGTTTATGAAGGTTCTTTTTATAGAAACGTTTCAATTTATTTTTATGAGAAAGCCCTTTAATTCATCATTGATTTTAACAATGGTCAAAAGACATTTGGCGAAATTCTCGTGGTTCATTGTGGTCTTCGCTTTTATCAAAATAAATGGTTTTTCTGCTGCATTATTTTTATCAAATTTTGTGGTGAATGTCGCGGATTACGGATTGTTTGAATATGCGCTTTCTGTTGGTTTTGTCCTAGCGGTCATTTTTAACTTTGGACTTCAGGGAGCTTATCCATATTTTAATTTAAAACTCAGAAAAGAAGGTTATCACTCGCTTTTTCATGCCCATGCTTTAATTTTGGGCGGGAGTTTATTAAGCCTGTTTTTATTCAATTATTCCTTTTATTCCTTCATTCCCTCCAAATTCCTTTTTGCCTTACTCATCGGAAGCATCGTCGCTCTTCAAGTGATGTCTTCCGTCATTTTAAAGTCGCATGAAATTCTTCAAAAAGCAGTTTTCTTCGATGGCGGATTTTTCCTTGTTCTGAATGGATACAATGCACATCTTTGGTTGACGGGACAGGCATTTGATATTCAAATTTTACAATTAACCTTTGCGGTATATTTATTATTTTTGACGACTTGGCATGGATTCGCATTCTGGAAAAACCGAATGGATTTCTCCATGAAAAGATATTTCGAAGCGCTCAGTTTTGGGCGACATCTTGTGCTTTCTTCCTTTTTAATTATTTCATTAACGGGAAGTGCGCGCATTTTTATCGAATGGTTTTTGAATTTGGAAGAGGTTGGATATTATGGCTTTTACTTCCGATTTGCATCTGTTACGGTCATTATTCATCAAATAATAAACATCATTTTCTTTAAAAAAATGTATCAATCGGATGCCAGAATATTGGACCGATATTTCGCTTTATTTTTGAATGTTTTAGTGATTGGAGGATTGGTGGCTTGGCAGATTATTCCTTTCATTTTTAATGGAATATTGAGTCTGCTAGAAGATTCTTATGCGACTTACAATCCATTGTATTTTATTCTTACTTTTCAAATGATTTTTTGGATTGCGCTCGCACTTAATGAGAATATTATCTATCGAGAGGGGCTTTCGAAGAAAATGAATAAGGGGTTTCTATTTATTATTTTAGGAATGCTTATCTCACTTTGGGCACTTCATTCAACGGGGTATTTAAATGTTTTTTGGCTGACGATTGTTAATATGGTTGCCATTTTTTTAGGAACAGAATTTCAATTTTTATTATTAAAACAAAAAAAGATTAATCTTTTAAAAATGAAACTATCTGGAAGGGGCATTATGATGCTCTTTTGGATAGGATATTGTCTGATTTAATTCTCTTCGTAATCGCCTAATTTACTGGATTTAATCTGCATAAGGAACGCGAATTAAATAAATGCAGATTCTTGATAGGATATTGATTAGGAACAATTTTAAAAAAAACATGACACATAAAACTAACATCTGCTTTGTTGCCAATTTTAGCTATACTTTCTTATTTCATGAATTGGCAGAAAAACTAAAAAAGGAAAATCTGAATACTTTTTGGATTGTCAATAATCAAAAACTCTATGATTATTTGAAAGAAAGGTATGACGACGAAAAAATTCTTTACATCTCGCGGACTGATTTTGAAGGGAAGGCTAAACCCGTTTCAGATTTCAAATTAAATGAGTTGATTTATGGTGACCGAATCTTGCGATATGAACCTCAAAAGGGATTAAATTTTCTGACGAATATTCAAAAAACCATTTATGATTTTTTTAAAAAAAATGGAATCAAAATGGTCATGGGTGAGGTCACTTGGGCGCATGAGGCACTGATTCATCGACTTTGTAAAAAATGTACGGAATTGGACTGTACCTATATATCGCCACATGTAGTTCGGATTCCAGAAGGGCGATTTGCATTTTTCACAGATGAACGAAAAAGTCAAATTTTGGAATTTTGGAACGATGTACCTTGTGACAAACCAATCAAAGCACGCAAACCTGATTACCTGAAAATCAATGATAAAAAGATAAAAAAAATAAGTTCTGTAAGTGGCCGTCTGGAAAGGGTTCGACGGTTTTTTACGAATGAAAATATGGAACCTCAAGACCCAACTTTGATTGTTAATAGGCAATGGCGTTTTAAATCACGTACGCGAGAAGAACTGAACCGAGCTCTGTATAAAAATGTCAAAAGGACTCCTTTCACCCATTCAAAAGAGCCTTATATTTTTTTAGGATTACACAAACAGCCCGAAGCTTCGGTTGATATTTGTGGACGATATTACGAAGACCAATTACAAAACATTAAGAATCTTTGGCGCGCCCTACCGTACGGCTGGGTATTGTTAGTAAAAGAACACACCAATGCCATCGGTGACCGTTCCCCTGACTTTTATAAACAAATTCAAGCTTTTCCAAATGTCGTTTTGGTGGACGAAACAGCGAATTCTTATGACATCATTCGAAATGCGAAATTAGTCGCTACGGTAACGGGCACGATTGCTTATGAAGCGGCTTTGATGAGTATACCTTCAGTAACTTTTGCACCCGTATTTTTTAATAAAATCAACTCTTGCCGGCAAATTACTCTGGAAGATTTGAGTAATTTGGAGTTAGATAAATTAGCAGAGGATTTAAGACAATCACCTGATAATCGTTTGGAGTTTTCACAGTTTTTAATGCAAAATTCTTTTGAGGGAAAATTCTATGATCCACAAACGACGGAGACTTCTTTGAATCCTGAGAATATTGATAAAATTAGCTTTGCAGTTGCGCGAGCGGTGGAGAAATTGGCGGAAAAAGCGATGGCTGCTAAGTAAGGGGCAAAGAATAAGTCCGCCATTTAGGAACACGAAATAAATAAATTCAGATTCTTGGAAGTGAGGTTCTGTTTTCAGTTTTTGCTTCGAAAGTGCGATTTATGTTGATATAATGAGCGTTTTTAAAATGAAAAATGAGGGCAAAATATCCTGGCAAGAATCTGAATCTATTTATTTCGCGTTTCTTAGTTCTACTTTAAGACTCTTAAATCTGGTGCAAAAAAAGGGAGTTTGAGGGGCAAAATCGGGGTTAACGCCCAATTTTGTCCCTCAAAATTCCCATTGATAAAGAATGAAACCAGAGTCTTAATGTAGAATTAGCAACGTTTAGGTGGGGTCACCTACTTATCTATACATAATGACTGTTTTAAGAGTGAAAAATAAGGGTAAAAGAAATACTTGCTAGATGGCGGAGTGATTTTTTGACCGTTACTTAGTCATCCTAACTTCTAGTAGTTTTCAAAATCATTAGGAGTTAAGCCAAAAAAAGTGAATTTCTACCCAAAAAACGAAAATCAACCTTTCCAATCCTTTTATACTACCATCTTTACATCGTAATCATTTTTAAAGACAAGACAAGACAAGACAAGACAACTAAGTAAGTAGGGTTACCTATTTCTTTAGAAATAGAAGTTTGTTTTAACATTTTTTATCGGACAGTTAAATAAGTAACCCTACTTAAGGCAAAATAAAATAATAGATTAGCCACTTATAGTCTGCCCTTTTTCCGTTTAAGAAACTTAAAAAATCGTTAAATAAAGGGACTATTAAAGGATTTTTTAAATTCCTCAAACAAAAAAATGACTATCCTAAAAGGACCAATTTATTAATTTATTTTGCCTAAGACCAGTTTTTGCTAAGTCAGCCGCTGGTGTTCAACGACATCCAAAACACTACATTCTATACTATTCAACATTGAAACACTAGATTAAACAGCAATCATGAATACAATAAAAGTACTTATCGATGCCAGAGTAATTGGAGGCGAAGCACAAGGTTCGAGCACTTATCTAAAAGGTATTTACAATAATATACACAAGCATTTTGGAAATGTCTATGACCTATTTTTTGCGGGTTATGACTTCGACTCAATAAAAGAGGCATTTCCATTTTTAGAAAAGAAACGATTCATTCAACTTAAGAGTATTTCTAAAATTGGTCTTTTGGGATTTGAATTTCCAAAAATTATAAAACAGTACAATATTGATTTTTCGCACTTTCAATATGCAACTCCATTTGTCAAAAATTGTAAGTTTATCATAACAACTCATGACGTTTTATTCAATGATTTTAAAGATGATTTTTCAAAATGGTATGCATTCAAAAGGAATTTTCTTTTCAAATTATCCTTGGAAAAAAGTGAGATTCGTTTAACGGTTTCAGGCTATTCTCGAAAACGAATTGCGAATCATTATAATTTGCCTCAATCTTCTTTGCATATCACGCCAAATGGGGTACGTCCTGAATTTTTTGAAGCATTTGATTCAAAAGCAGTTAAAATGCGAATTAAGCAAAAATTTGGGGCAGAAAGATACTTGCTTTATGTCAGCCGAATTGAACCACGAAAAAACCACAAAATGGTCATGGATGCCTTTCGTGAATTGAATCTCGCGGAGCAAGGATATCAATTAGTATTCATTGGAAATGACACATTAAAGAGTAAAAAAGAAGTCGCTGAAATCAATCAAATGCAAGCTTGCTTCCCAAATCATTTCCACTGGTTTTCGAATATCAGTGATGAAGATTTAATAAATTTTTATCGCGGAACCGAGTTGTTTGTTTATCCGTCCAAAGCAGAAGGTTTTGGGATTCCACCAATCGAAGCGGTTGCGTCGGGTGCACGGACTTTGTGCTCAAATATGACTGCAATGGAAGATTTTAACTTTTTTGAAGGCAATTATTTCTCGCCTGATAATTTAGAAGAATTAAAAATGAAAATCAGCCAAATTATAGACCATCCGCGTCGGGCGTGGTCAACTTATGTCCTGAAAAAAATTGTTGAAGAAAGATATTCTTGGAATGTCAGTTCGAACTTATTACATGATTTAATTCAAAAAGAAACACAACCTATAAATGTAAATGCTCCCCAATTGACCAAGGAACATGGAATTAATAAACTAAGATTCATGAGAGAGAGATTGTTCATAGTTTTTGCTTTAAAACTGCGATTTATATTAGACTTGTTATCTTTTAATAAATACTTGTCTGAAAATATCTAAATTTCATACAAGCATTTATTAAAGGGTAACAAGTCTAATATAAATCGCAGTTTCAAGGTGAAAAATATGAACTAAATATCCTCTGAAGAATCTTAGTTTATTTGTTTCGCGTTTCTAAGTACCTGAACACAATTAATCGAACATTTAAAAAGTATCTTTTTCCGTTATTTTCCTCTAAAAAATACTTCAATAAATGGATTATTCAAGAATCTTTTAGAGAAAACTAACGAAAAAATCTGACTCCCTTGATTGTTCGATTATTTATGTCCAGGTACTTAAATTCTACGCTAAGACTCTTGTATCGTTTTCTATCAATAGGGAGTTTAAGTGGCAAAATTGGGACTAAGTCCAATTTTGCCCATCAAAAACACCCAGCCCGCCGCCGAAAGCGGCGGGGGAGAGAGACTTGAGGGAGAGAAGTGGTTTTAAAACCATTCTTTCCCTCAAACACCTTTTGTTTTTGGTACTAGATTTAAGAGTCTTAAAGTAGAACTAATAAACCATTTTTAAATGTGGTTGCTTAAAACAATTATTATTATGAATCACTTACGAATATTTCCATTCATTATTACTTTTTTGATGGGATTTAATTTTTTATCGTTATTAAGTGCCGAAGGGCTTCTTTTCTTCTCAGATTTAGATTCCATCCGAAAAGAAAAAGCTATTTGGATAAACGCTCAAGATACTATTCTTTTAAAACCTGTGTGCGGCGTGGATGGAAATACTTATGTCAATGCCGACGAAGCTCATTTTTACGGCATTCAAGAATGGACGGAAGGGCGTTGTAATTCGTATGAAAAAGTCATTGTCCAGCAGCCTGACCAAATTTGGCTAACGGAAGTATTTTTGAATGATTTCTCGCAGGAATCAGATTATGAGAAAAGTGGTTATTCGAATTTCACGAATGTTATTTTTGAAATTTCTCCTTCCAAAAAAAACCAACTTAAATACCAAACCAATGATGGTGGTAAATCCAATCAAAATTTCAAAGTTTGGATAGATTTTGATGGTGATTATAAATTTGAAAAAGAGGAATTAATCATTGACCAAAAAGTATCGAAAAAGGATGAATTTCTAGATTTTAGTATCCCATCCAATCTTGAAATTGATTTTATTACTCAAATGCGCGTATTTTATGGTTTTGAAAATAGTCATCCCGAAAAAGGTTATATTTCAGTGGGTGAAGTGGAAGATTATACAGTAATGGTGGGTCGTTGATTCTGATAGAAACCAATCTTTTTTAATGGGCATTGTTTCGTATTTAGGTAGTGCCACAAATGTGCACTTCTACAGTTTAGGTGGTTTTGTTTATAAAAGGGATTTTTAATGGATAAAAACGATTTTGCAAAAA
>JBLHWU010000265.1:0-7962 GCA_047629355.1 Saprospiraceae bacterium
AAGGGGAGGAGTTGGAGAAGACGATTTCTGAGTTTGTTGGAATGGTGAGAGGGGAGAAAGTGGTGGCTTAAATTTAGCTTGGCAAATTAGATAGGATGGTTACACTGATTTAGACGGATAAAAATAGGTTTTTTTTACCGTTACTTTAGGTGCGATTTTTTTTCAAAAAAAAACAACATTAGACTGAATTGAAATCCGTTATATCCTCTCAATTTGTGTAACCATACTATTCAATATGAATGATAGAAAACAGTAGAATTCTCTCAAAGGGTATTATTTTTGCAATGTCTTAAGAAAGTACATTTCAAAAATCAGCATCACGACTATGTCCAATCCGAAAAAAAGTAAAAAGTCCAAAAAACAACCTCGCCCCAAGGCTAATTTAGACCTACCATTTTGGGGAAATAAAGATTTATTACTTCCACTTCTGGGTATTTTAGTCCTTACATTTATCGCTTTTAGTCCAAGTTTATCTAACGATTTTGTCAATTGGGACGATGATGTGAATATCCTCGAAAATACCAATTTGGATGCCTTGACTTGGGAGAATATTACACGTATTTTTCATCCAGAAACAGGGCGTATCATCGGGAATTATAACCCTTTACCCATTTTTACCTTCGCTGTTGAGAAGCATTTTTTCGGACTAAATCCAACCGTTTTTCATTTTGATAATTTGCTGTTGCACTTGATTTGTGTCTTCTTCGTTTATCGAGTGACATTGGGTTTAGGCATGAGCAGATGGGGTGCAGTTTTGGTTGCTTTGTTATTTGGGATTCATCCAATGCGCGTGGAGTCAGTAGCTTGGGCGACGGAGCGAAAAGACGTGTTGTTTGGTGCGGTTTATTTTGCCGCGATTTGGACGTATTTGAAATATTTGAAGACGGAAAAACTTAATTTTTATATTTTAACTATTGTGCTTTTTGTCTTTTCGTTGTTTTCAAAAATTCAAGCAGTTGCCTTGCCATTGTCTCTATTAGCCATTGATTATTACATGAGAAAGCCTTTTAAAATAGGGATTTTAATCAATAAGGTCCCATTTTTCGCCTTGTCTTTAGCTTTTGGAGTGCTCGGAATCTACGGTCTAGGTTCGGATGGCTCACTGGAAGATACGACGCAATACTCGTTTTTTGAACGGCTGGCAGTCGGCGCATATTCGTACTGTATTTATTTAATTAAATTTATTTTGCCTTACGAAATGTCGCCACTTTATCCCTACCAAAAAGAGTTGCCGACGCAATATTACGCTGGATTTTTAGGGGCAATTTTGATGATGATTTTATTTTTTAGAGCTTTTAAAAAAGGACATCGAAATACGGTTTTTGGCATCGCATTTTTTACGTTTAACGTGGTGTTTGTCCTTCAAATTTTGAGCGCAGGACAAGGATTATTAGCCGACCGATTTACTTATGTTGCCTACTTCGGATTGTTCTTTTTAGTAGCAAAAATGGTCGTTTGGTTATTTGAAAATAAACCAGAATCTGGTGTTTATATTAAAGCTGGAATTGGGGCGTATTTGGTACTATTTTTAGCTATGACCTTTCAACAAAATAAGGTTTGGAAAAATGGATTAGTCATGTGGTCGCATGTCAATAAATTATATCCTGAAACTCATTCGCCTTTAGCCAATATTGGACATTATTATCGGGATAAAAATAATTACCCAATGGCGGTTGAATTTTACAAAAAAAGCCTACAAAAGTCAAAACGAGCGGCGACGTTCAACAGTTTAGGTAAAATTCATTTTGAAAACGGCGCACCACAAAAAGCTTTAGAAAATTATAATTTTGGCGTGGCGGAAGTATTAGCTCCCAAAACGAAAACTGAAATCAAAACGAAAGCCGAAATTTTAACCAATCGCGGGACATTTTACGGCTCGCAAGGTAAGATGCAATTGGCCTTGGCAGACCTTTCGACGGGCATACAATTAAATCCCAAACACGCGAATGCGTATGCAATGCGGTCGATGGTTTATTTTGGTAGTAGAGACTTTGAAAAGGCTTTGGCGGACTATAATACAGTGATTGATTTAGGAAGTCCGAGCAGTGATATTATTTATGAAAAAGGACTGGTTTTGAATGAGTTAAGTAGATTCTCTGAGGCATTGTTGGCGTTGAATTTGGCAATAAGCATGAATCCAAATAAGGGACTTTATTACGCGGAACGAGCACAAGCTAATTTGGAAAGTGGTAATAAATCGGCGGCAATTCAAGATGCCAATCGAGCTAATGAGATGGGAGCGAACGTAGAGTCTGGGGTACTGGAGCAACTACGATAATTATTTGCTTCACTTTACGCGTTACTTAAGTAATGATGAATAGGAGCATAAAAAAGGGCTGGAAAAATTTCAAGCCTTTTGTTTGATGTTTTCAAAAAGAAAATAGAATTGCTTTACGATTAGAGGTTTCTATTTTTTCTAAAACTAAAATGCAAATATATAGTAAGATTAAATGTTCTTTTAATAGAATGAGTGAATGGTTCATTTGAGTGAGTGAACGGTAAAATGAAAGTAGGAGGACTAAAAAAGAGTCTGGAATATTCCAGACTCTTTTGGATTGTTTTAAAATGATAATCGGGTCTTTGTTTTCAATTTAATAAATGAGGGGCAATGTGTTTTCTTGATAATATAGAACTTGCTTTCATTAGAATGATTTGGGGAATTAGATAGAGAAAGTGTGTTATTATAAAGATTATGATTCAAATTTAAAGGCGTTTTAGGATATATGCAACAGTAGACTTGTGAATGGTTCGTTTGAATGAGTGAATGGTAAAAATGAATATTGAATTGACTAAAAGATTGGAAATAAAAAAAAACTTGGCCTCCGCCTTCTTTCCCTACTTATTTTAAATAATGCCCCTTTATTTACCTTAAGCCTTTTGTGAATTGTACTAAAAGAACAACCCTATATTTTTGTTCCCTATATTGCTGACAATCAAAAAGCTTTTAAAGAAGTCGTGTTGTGCAGTTTAATTATAGTTTCTCAATTGTATGTTTAGTGCTGCGAAGTACCAAGTTTAATACGAAGATAGGCACTAATTTTTGATTAAACAACCACTTATTAGCCGCCAAGCCTAGCCTATTGTGGAGCTAAAATTAATGAGTATAAAGTTAAATTTGAAAACAATTGATTGTTAAGGGTTTAGATATTATTTTTAATAATAATCAATGAATTTTGAGATTGAATGATTAAAATAAAAATGTAAAATAAAAGAGGGAACGGTAGGTTTTGATTAGAAAACGGTACTTTTTAGGTAAATTAATGAATATTTATATGTATTTAAAGCCTTATTTATGTTGTCATTTTTTCTTGTTGTTGAATCTTTTTAGGAATGTGAATTAAATAAAGTTACTTTTTTGAGCGTGCGTTTTCCTTTCTAATTTTTGCTTTAAAAGTGTTATTTATGTTGATATAATGAGCATTTTTTAAAGTGAAAAATGGGGGCAAAATATCCGCTCAAAAATGTAAGATTATTTATTTCGCGTTCCTCAGTTTTACTTTGGTACTTTAGCGTTGTACGACTTTAGAGATTTTGGCGTTAAGAAATTTAATTTGAAATAGCTAAGGAAAAACCATGTTTGAGTCCGATGTTAGGAGGATGAGTTTGGTTTTGACTGCTATTTCAAATTGAATTTCAGCCAAAATATCGCAAGTCTTGAATTTTTGGTTCTTTTTTTAAGAAAAAAGAACATCAATCAAGAAAACAAATGCTCCATTTTAAAGTGCCAAAGTAGAATTAGTAGCTTTTATTATTAACTAGGTATTAGTTAGTTTAATGTTACAATACGTAAGCATTTTACTATATTTAGAAGGTTTTTTTTTGTTTTATGCGTGTTTAATGTGTTGTATCGTGAAAATGATACTATATTGGGTGATTTAATTGAAAAACTGTTATAAATACTTGCATTTAAGGATATTGCAGGTTATATTTGTATTAGTTAGCAGCGAATCCTATAGCCGTTTATTTATTACTATCCTTTCTCAGCTACGTTGTTAACACCTTCTCGGAGCGTTTTTGAAAACTGTAACTCTAACCGTATGTTAGAGTTACATTTTTTTTAGGGCTATCTCTAAACAAGTTCTAAATTATTTTCATTGCAACTTTTTTATATTTACCCTGTTTTAATAACTAATTCTACAACTGTAAACAATAGCTTTTTATGGAGATTGTGCCGCAAATTAATCGTGATGTTTTAGAAGAAATGCAAACAAATTTGCAGGAGAATTTGAATCAATTGACGTTTAAAAACCCAGTAATGCTGGTTTTTATTCGCCATTTTGGTTGTGTCTTTTGTAAAGCCGCGATGGCTGATATTGCAGCGAAACGAACTGAAATTGAATCGGGTGGCGTACAAATTGTTTTTGTACACATGTCAGATAGCAAGACTGCAAAAGCATATTTTGATAAATTTAAACTGCCTAACATTCGTTTTATTAACGACGCAGAAAAGAAGTTTTACCGTGAATTTGGTTTAGTGAGAGGCAGTTTCACGCAGTTATTTGGTTTGCAAACATGGATTAAAGGCTATCAAATCAATAGAAAAGAGCAACTGCAACAAGAGAGTGGTCAACATTTGGGCGATTCTTTTCAAATGCCTGGTGTTTTTTTATTGAGAAATGGAGAGGTGGTTGAAAGCTTTATTCACCAAAAAGTATCAGACCGACCTGATTATGAGAAGTTGGCGGCGTGTTGTATGATTTGATTTTGTAAGCAATACTTAAATTTAAAAAAAGAATATGATTGGATATAGATTTTCGGAATTTGTGCCAGATGATGAGCGTTCTGTTTTTGACCAATTATTGGAATTGTTCAAGGAAATGTTGGTCTACACATCGGGTGATGTGTCGGAGAGTTTGTCGTGGTTGACGCAAGTGGATAAGCAATATAGCATCACGAATGAGGATTATGGAATGGGTGATTTTATTCAAGATTTGATTGATAAAGGACTGATTTCTAACCCAGACCCACAAAATCCAGGTTTCGTACCGTCTTCAAAATTAGAAGTTGCGTTACGTAAACAAGCCTTGGAGGATATTTTTGGACAACTTAAAAAGACCAAACATGGAAATCACAGCACTACTTATGGTGGAAAAGGTGATGACTATACGGCTGATTTGAAACCTTATGAATTTGGTGACCCATTGGATAATTTAGCGATTTCTGAATCTATCCGGAATGCGCAAATCAACCATGGTATCGACGATTTTCAGTTGACCCAAAAAGACTTGGAAGTCAAAGAAACCTATTATCAAAGTCAGACTAGTACCGTGTTGATGATTGATATTTCGCACTCCATGATTTTGTATGGCGAGGATAGAATTACGCCTGCAAAGAAGGTGGCGATGGCATTGGCAGAGTTAATTACGACCCGTTTCCCGAAGGATACGTTAGATATTTTGGTATTTGGAAATGATGCTTGGCAGATTGAAATCAAAGACTTGCCTTATTTAAAAGTAGGCCCATATCACACAAATACGATTGCAGGTTTGGAGTTGGCGATGGACTTATTGCGCCGCCGTCGAAATCCGAATAAGCAAATTTTTATGATTACGGACGGGAAGCCGACTTGTATGAAAAAAGGCAAAGGTTATTATAAAAATGCGTTTGGATTGGATAGAAAAATCATCAATCGAACCTTGGGTCTAGCAACACGCTGTCGCAAAATGCAAATCCCGGTGACGACGTTTATGATTGCACGCGACCCGTATTTGGTGAAATTTGTTGACCAATTTACGAAAGCGAATAATGGCAAGGCGTTTTATAGTAGTTTGAAAGGATTGGGAGAGTTTATTTTTATGGATTATAACAATAATAAGCGGAAGAAAGGGTAGTGGGGCTTTGTCATTTCGACGATTTTGTCATTCCGACCGAAGTGGAGGAATGACAAAAATCGTCGAAATGACAAACCAAAATAAAAAAGCATCATTCTAAAATCTTAAACGCTGTCCGTCGATTTTCCTGATATTCCTCCTCCGTACAACGGGTACACACACAATCTATTATCGGACTCGTCTCTCCATATCCACGAGCAATAATTCGGTCACCATTAATGCCTTGTTCAATCAAATAGTTTACAGCAGCTTGCGCCCGTTTTTGTGATAATTCTTGATTATAACGGTCGCTTCCTTGGCAATCTGTATGAGAAGAAAGCTCAATTTGAATAGTTGGATTCAATTTTAAACGCCGTGCCAAATCCGTCAGAATTGGCTGCGCATCCCGTCGAATGTCCCATTTATCAAAGTCATATAAAATCGGAATGAGTACTTCTTTTTCCCGATAAATTTTATCCAAAACAATCTCCACTTCAAATTCTTGTATCGGGTTAGAGGGGTTTTTGGCAATGCCTTTTGTCGAAAAAGCAGTTTCATTTCGCAAATATTCAGTTTTAGAAGCGATAAACCCATAGTCTGTTTCCTCCTTTAATTCTAAAGTAAACGAACCTGCATCATCGACCGTAACCGTCTGCTTTTTTTTGCCATAAGAAATATCGACAGCCGAGCCAGGCAACGGTTTTCGTCCCAAATATTTACTATCAGGATTACCAGCTTCATCGTATATTTTTTCTAAAACATAGCCTTTCAGAATCATTTTATAAACCACTGGTGCCGCATCAGGCGATGGCGGCGGCAAAGGCGGCAATTGTCTTTTTTCAAAACGATAAATGTCATCGTTGCCCTCTCCTCCAAAGCGCGAAGAACTGAAATAGCCCGCTTGCAATAAGTCGCCCTTTTTGGGAACGGAATAGTCGATGATGTAGCTAAAATCATCGCCACCAGAGTTGATTGGTGGCTTCAAGTTTTGTACGGAAGTCCAGCCGCCATTCGCCATTTTATAGGTTTTGAAAATATCCAAACCGCCCATTCCTGGATGAAAATCAGAAGAAAAATACAGCGTATCGTTGTCTAAAAAAGGAAAACGCTCATCGCCAATCGAATTAATTGAACGGCCCATCAAAGTGGGTTCATCCCAACCATTTGCCGTTTTTTGCGTCTGCCAAATATCGAATCCGCCCCAGCCTTCCGTCGAATTACAGGAGAAATACAGCGTATTTCCATCTTCCGAAATTGCAGGGTCACCGTAGTTGACGCCTTCTTGTATAAAATTCAAAATCACTGGTATTGTCCAACTATCTCCAAGGCGACGACTGGTCATAATTTTACAATAATTGTCCTGCTTTTTATCCCCAAAACAACGCGTAAAGTAGATTTCAGAATAGTCCTTATTAAAAACGGCGGTCCCTTCATTACTCTCTGTATTAATTTGATTGTCAAAAGGTTGCAAGTTATTCGTTTTCAAATCAACAACAAATAAATCAGAGAAATCTGCCCCTGTCCAATTGTAAGTATCCTCGCCTTCTGCCGTACTTCTATCAGACGTGAAAACGAGTTGGTTTCCTTCAAAAAGCACTGGCGCATAATCCGCCTGCGACGTATTAAAATCGGCAATAATCGCTTTATATGCCTTCCGTTTTTCCTCCATCCAACCAATCGCGATTTTGCACGCCACAATTTCTCGCCGATACTCATACGGACTACCAATTTCAATTCCCAAATCCTTGAACGCCTGCATCGCTTCCTTATAATCGCCCATGATTTTTAAGGAATACGCATATTCTTTCAACGCATCCACGCCGTAAGAAAAATCGTACGCTGTTTTGTACCACTCACTCGCTTTATCAATCTGATTGGTATTTTTATACGACTCCGCCAAGAGAAAAGCCAATTGACCTTTTTCGATAGTGGATTTTGCTTTTTTGTATTCTTTTTGCAGCAAGTCGACCGCGACGGAGTATTGCTTGCGCTCGTAGGCGAATTTTCCATCGCGTACTTTTTGAGTATACGTACAAGAAAAAACGAAAACGCTAAGGAGTAGAAAAGTGGAAATAGTTAGCTTCATATTTTAAAATTACAGATTTTATCAGTCCTCTAAAAACGTGGAAAGATAGGAGTTTGTTGTTAGAAA
>JBLHWU010000266.1:0-7939 GCA_047629355.1 Saprospiraceae bacterium
TGACCGATTTGACCAAAGAACCTATCCACACGAAAAATTTTATCTCATTGCCATCAAAATTAAAGAACCTACCGCAGACCAAACGACTTTACCCGTACTAGAGTCACAAATGGCTTCGGGGATGGAAATTCAGCAATTGCAGAACTTGTTGAAAGAGACCCGAGAGAACTTACAACTCACCATCGAAGAACTCGAGTCCTCCAACGAAGAAGCCCAAGCGACCAATGAGGAGTTGGTTTCTTCCAATGAGGAATTGCAAAGCACCAACGAGGAATTACAATCAGTCAATGAGGAATTGTATACCGTCAATGCAGAATTGCAGGAAAAAAATATTCAACTATTAGAGTTGAATTCCGACATTGAAAATCTGATAAACAGCTCTCATATTGCAACCCTTTTCCTAGATGACCGACTACACATCAGAAGATTCACGCCTTCTATTAAAAACATTATAGACCTTCGAGAAAGCGATATTGGGCGGTCAATTACCAATTTTGCCCTCCCCAATAAGGATTTTTTAAATGAGATTAGAGCGGTTTCTAATGGCAAAAAAATAATTCGAAAGGAAATTATTACTAAAAATAGAACCTGGTTTTTGCAAGAAATTCGTTCTTATACCGCTGAAGGTGAAGGAAAGAAAGGAACGGTTATAAATTATACAGATATTACGGAATTTAAAAGGATATCTAATGATTCGGAAGAAAAAACCAAATTTCTGCATGAAATCTTTGAATTATCTCCTAACAATATCTACATCTATGATTTGGAGACTCAAGAAACTATCTTTTCCAATAGTTCAACTACAGAATTAGTGGGCTATACTTCGGAAGAATTATCAAAAATGGAAGATAAGGTATTAGAAACCGTAGTTCATCCTGAGGATATAAGAAAGGTTCAAGCGAATCATAGAAAGATGCGGACAGCAAAAGAAAACGAAGTTCATACCGTGCAATATCGCTTGATAAAAGAAAATGAAGAAACGAAGTGGGTGGAATCTGTCAACAAGCCTTTTGAAATAAATGAAGATGGCACAGTAAAAACCATTATCGGCATTGCAACCATTTTGGAAAAAAGGAGGCAACCCTAATATCGGAAGTCTCTATAGAACTCGACTCTATTATTTCTTCCATCAATGTGCTAAATAAAGAATTGAAAAATAGCGCGAACCCTAAGGTAAAGCAGAATTTGGAAATCGTTATGGAGACATTGAATAAAATGAATAAGTAACAACTAAAAAATAAGTTAGACAACTGGACGAGGTTACTCTTTTGCCGTTTCTAAGTAAAAACGATTCAATAACTTGGGCCATTATGCTTGTCCTTTTCCCTTCTAAAAAACACAAAAAATAGTTCCGTAACGAAGGCTATGCACCGATTTTTTGAATTCTTTAGAAGAAAAAATTACGGCACATTATGGTCCAACTTATTAAATCGTTTTTACTAAGTAGTCTTTCAAGTTAATGTCTTCACCCCGAGTTTCCAAGCCATACCTCCAAAATCACCGACGCTTTTTTCTCCTAATTCACATTTTGGAATGTCAGTCTGACAAAATTATGGGAATAGGCAATTAATAAACTACCCAATTTTACAGAGGGTAGTTTTTTAAACGGAAAATAGTCGAGTAAAATGCGTAAGCTATTATTTGCCTATTCTCTACCCTTCCTTTCAAATATCCAAGTCTCAGAGATATAAATCCGAATTGCAACGTTGGTCATAAGATATTGTCTGTTGATTATGTAGCTTAACCTGTGTGTAAAAGCCAACTCAATAATTCATACTTTATAAAACAGCACCCGATAATGTTTAAAAACCACTTCAAAATCGCTTGGCGAAATTTAAGCCGAAATCGCAGCCATTCCCTTATCAATTTATTAGGTTTGGCCATTGGTATAGCGTGTTGTTTACTCATCCTAATCTGGGTAAGTGATGAACTAAGTTTTGATAAATGGAATGAAAAAGCGGACCGAACTTACCGAGTCACCGCAGATATTAATTTTGGTGGCGCACACAAACAATATTCTGTGACGCCTGCGCCATTAGGAGAAACTTTAGTCGCTGACTTTCCAGAAGTAGAAACGGCAGTTAGATTCCGTAATTATGGTGGGGCTTTAGTCAAAAGAGATGTTCAAAATTTTAATGAAGAAAATGTTATCCACTGCGATCCTACCATTTTTGAGGTCTTTAGTTTAAATCTGATTAGTGGCGACCCGAAGACCGCTTTAGTTCCTCCGAATACCGTAGTGATTAGTAAAAAAATGGCAAGTAAATATTTTCCAAATAATGACCCGATTGGAAAAAAACTTACTTTTGATAATGATCAGGAGTATGCCATTACTGGGATTATGGAAAACATGTCCAAAAATTCCCACTTCTATTATGATTTTTTAGTTTCTTTAACGGGTGGACAAGAAGCGACCAATGGACTTTGGGGAAGTAATAATTTTCATACCTATTATGTCCTAAATGAAGGGACAAATGTGGCTGCCTTTGAAGCCAAAGTTTTCCCGCATTTATTGAAGCAATACCTCTCTCCCTACATAGAACAGATAATGGGCAAATCGTACGAAGAATTAGCTGCAGCTAGTGGCGCTTTCATCAAATATAATTACCAGCCATTAACCGATATTCACTTAAAATCAGACTTAGTAGCGGAACTAAACCCGAATGGAAGTATCCAATACGTTTGGATTTTTTCGGCAGCGGCTTTGTTTATTTTATTGATTGCTTGTGTCAATTTTATGAACCTATCGACTGCTCGTTCCTCTATTCGAGCCAAAGAAATTGGGGTGCGAAAAGTCTTAGGTTCCATGCGTAGTAATTTGGTCAATCAATTTTTAGTAGAATCGGTATTGATGACAGCCATTGCCTTTTTAATTGGCATTACCTTCGCTCAATTTGCCTTACCTTATTACAATAATTTGGCAGATAAACAATTGACTTTACCTTTTGACAGTATTCCTTTTTGGGGTATTGCTTTATTAAGTATGCTAGGCATTGGTCTATTGGCAGGTAGTTATCCAGCTCTTTATTTATCTGGATTTAAACCTATCAAAACCCTGTCGGGCAAATTTTTAGAAAAAGGAGGAAATTTAAGTTTGCGAAATGGATTGGTCGTTTTTCAGTTTTTGATTGCGGTCTTACTTATCATCGGTACATTAGTCATCAATCGCCAAATGGATTTTATTCAAACCAAAAAAATGGGCTTTGAAAGAGATCACTTATTGATTATAGATAATGTCAATCCACTAGGTGAGAAGGGCTTTATTCTTAAAAAAGAGTTGCTTAATAATCCTAAAATCACCAAAGCAACAATGAGTGGTTATTTACCGATTCCTTCTTATCGAAGTGATTCGCCTGTTTGCAAGAGCCAAGAATTGAATGATGAAAATTGCATCCAAACCCAAATGTGGAATATAGATGAAGATTATCTGTCAACTTTGGGAATGGAGCTTGTTGCTGGAAGAAATTTTTCTCCAGATATGCCAACTGATTCTTCTGCGGCAATCATTAATGAAACCGCTGCTCTAAAATTGGGCTTTGCAGACCCTATCGGTCAAAAATTTTATGGCGATAATGGAAATTTTGAACCTGGTGTCTCCCTACCGATGAAAACGATTATTGGCGTAGTTAAAGATTTTCATTTTGAAAGTTTGCGACAAAATATTGGTGCGGTTACTTTTTACTTAAATCCTCATCCGAGTAAATTAGTCTTAAAAGTAAATTCCGAAGACCTACCTACTTTAATCGCAGAAATAGAGCGAAACTGGAAAGGTTTAGCAGCAGGACAGCCTTTCTCTTATCGTTTTATGGATGAATCCTTTGATCAAGTTTATCGCTCCGAAAACCGAATCAGCAGTTTGTTTAGCATCTTCTCTGGATTGAGCATTTTTATTGCTTGTTTAGGCTTATTTGGTTTAGCTGCTTTTGCTACGGAAAGGCGTACTAAAGAAATTGGTATTCGAAAAGTATTGGGCGCCAGTACTGCCGGCTTAGTCGCACTTTTATCCAAAGATTTTCTAAAACTGGTCATTGTTTCCCTACTAATAGCCACACCACTTGCTTGGTATATGATGAATCGTTGGCTACAGAACTTTGCTTATTCTACCACTATTAATTGGTGGATTTTTGCGGTTGCCAGTCTTGGTGCGATTGCCGTTGCCTTTTTGACCGTAAGTTTTCAGAGTATCAAGGCAGCCTCGGCGAACCCTATTGAGAGTTTGAAAACGGAATAATCGAATTATTTAAAGTCAACTACTTCGTTCTACGTTTAAAACGCCTAAATTCGGTGCAAAAAACAAAGGGAGTTTGAGGGAGAAAAATGGTTTTAAAACCATTTTTCTCCCTCAAGTCTCTCTCCCCCGCGGCTGAAGGTGGCGGACTGTTTTTTTTTGAGGGCTTTTCAACTAAAAAAAACAAGTTTACCTGTAATAAATTCTGTTTTCAGCCACTAAGTAGGTGACCTTAAATAACGGTCAAAAAAGCATTGAAAAACATGACAACCCAAAAAGCTTATCGCTTTTTTGAAAGTTACTCCTTAACAAATAGGTTCTTTGAATTCTATGTAACGGTGAAAAAACAAGAGAACAAAGAACCAAAAAATAAATAAAAATGCCATCACTTTTTAAATCAGCATCGGGAAAAAAGGAAATTCTTAGTCTATATGATGAAAAACTAAGTGATTTAAATATTGATTATCAATATAAAATAATTGATTCCAGTTACGGAAAAACCAATATCATTATTACAGGCGCATCATCAAATCCACCTTTAATGATTATACATGGCTCAAATGGTTGTGCTCCAATCAGCTTAGAGACTTATCCCAACTTATCGACTCAGTTCCAAGTATTTGCAATTGACGTTCTTGCTCAGCCTAACAAAAGTGCGGAGACAAGACTCTCTATGAAAGATGATTCGTATGGAAAATGGATTAATGAAATAATAGGGTCACTAAAGTTAAATAAGGTAACGCTTGTGGGATTTTCCTTTGGCGGTTTAGTGATTTTGAAAACACTAATCAATAAGGAAGATAAAATCAAAGAAGTTTTCTTAGCTGCACCTGCCTACATCGTAAATGGGAATCCTTTGAAGGGTTTATTTAAAGTATTTGTTCCGATGAAATGGTATATGTTCACTAAAAAAATAAAATTTGTAGAGAAATTTCTGGAGGAAGTGTTTACCGATAGAGATGAATTTGCGATACAGTATCTTTCTAAAGTTTTTCTACATTTCAACATGGATTTTACCCCTGTTCCTGTAATCAGCGAAGCAGAAGCAAAGAAAATTAAAACGCCTATAACCTTGATCGCAGCAAAAAAGGACATTATGTTTCCTGGCGAAAAAATGCTTAAGAGAGCTTCAAAAATATTTTCATCTGTAAAGGAAACGGTATTATTGGAGCATTCTAAACATGTTCAGAACAAAACAGATAACATGAAAATTGAAGATTTAATTATGAAAAAATAATATGCTAGTACAATAAACCTTAAATAACTACCTACTTAATTTGATATTTAGGAAGCGAGAAAATCCTAAAATTTTCGAGCTTCAAAAAACACAGTGCGCGTTGCCTGCGGCAACGCGGGTCGAGTTCTTGAGGGAAAATAAGATGTAGGTATTTCATTGGGTGATTTTAAATGATTGCCACTAATTTTACTTTAAAACTCTTAAAGTAGAACCAACTAAAAAACAGCAGTATTGAGTAGCGATTTTTATAAAATATCCATTTTACCTTTTTTGGGAATAATCATCAAATTGTGTAGGGCATATACCAATTCACAAGAGGATTTTGAGGATTATTTTCAAGAGGTATGTTTGCAAATTTGGAGGAGCAAAGAGAACTTTCGGAAGGAATCGGAATGGAGTACTTGAGTTTACCGTATTTCCTTAAACGTTTGTTTGACTTTACTTAAAAAAGAGAAAAAAAAGAGACCGTATTTTGTATCTGATTCTTTGACTACCGAAGAAACTGAAGATAATTACGCGTTTCCAGATGAATCTCTAAATCTACTATATGGTGCGATTGGGGAATTATTAGAAATTGATAGAGCGGTTATTATGCTTTATTTAGAAGAAAAATCATACAAGGAAATCGCTGAAATTATAGGAACGAACCCTAATAATATTGGGGTACGAATTAAAAGAATTAAAACGAGGTTAAAAAAAATATTAGATGGAAAAATCAATTGAAGAGATATGGAAAAAAGGTTTTCTTAAAAGTGATGCATTAATCGCACCCAAAATAAATAACCTGTACAACCAAAAATCGATTCATGTCATTGATAAATTTAAGCGGATGTTTAGGATAAATTTGATTGCAATTGTTGCTTTCTCATTTATCTTTTTAATTGTATCCTTTTCTATTGGCATCCCTTTAACGGGTATTATATTTTTTTTGTGCCTTACGGTACTTGTTATTATTAATACGCAATTATTGAATGGGTTAGATAAAATAGATAAAGGGGCAAGTAGCTATGAATACCTAAAGGCATTTAACCAATGGGTAAAAAAGCAAATTTCTATCAATAAGAAATTCTCAACGTTTTTCTACCCAATTATATTTATGTCAATGATTATCGGTTTTTGGTTTAAAGATGCAGAGGGGATTCCTTTAGGGGAGAGGCTTGTACATAAGGTTTTAATAAGTTTTCCGGATACCTACTTGATACAAGGAATGCCGCTAATAGCCGTTGTTGTTATAATTTTAATTGTAGGTCTATTGGCGTTTTTGGGCGGTAGAATTTACCAATGGGATTTAAACTTAATTTATGGTAGAGTATTTAAGAAATTAGAAGAATTGATGTCCGATATAGAAGAATTAAAAAAATAATCACTTCCTACCCTATTAAGTAGCTGCCCTTAAATAAAAAGCAAGTTTACCTGTAATAAATTCTGTTTTCAGCCACTAACCAAGAAAACAATAATTATTATGACAGTTCAAGAAGCATTTAACTTTTTTGAAACCTTAACAAGCGAAACAACAAAAAAGTCTGAAATCAAAGTTTACCAAGAATTCCTTCATATTCTAACCGAATTGAAAGTTAGAGTATTCTCAAAAGATGAAATTCAATCCATAGAAACGGAACTTGATCGTTTAAATTTAAAATCAAATCCCGACAACAGGAAAAAGTACTTTAAGAAAGCATTAAGTAAATTTGAAAAATATTTAAAAGATACATTTTCCTTAACTGCCAAAGGGTATTATACCACTTTGGGTATAGGTCTCGGGTCGTCTTTTGGAATCCTTTTTGGAATTGTGTTTTTGTCGAGTTTTGAGCGGTCTTTAGGTATCTCTTTGGGTATCTGTATCGGCATGTTAATCGGCTTAATAATCGGTCGTAATATGGATGCTCAGGCTAAAACTGCAGGAAATGTGCTATAATTAATTAGCAGGCAAAACATTTTCCGGTAAGAAGTAGGAAACAAACAAGGGAAGTATTCGAAATTGTTAGGGAAGTATAAATTAAAATTAAACTAAAATTGCTCCTATCTTTGCTTAACAAAGAACAATAAGTAAAAACGATTTAATAAGTTGGACCATAATGCGCCGTATTTTTTTCTTCTAAAGAATTCAAAAAATCGTTGCATAACCTTCATTACGGAACTATTTTTTGTGTTTTTTAGAAGGGAAAAGGATAAGCATAATGGCCCACGTTATTGAATCGTTTTTACTTAAGTAGGTGACCTTAATACTACTTTGTCACTTTAACGTTGAGCGACGTTAGAGATTTTGGCGTTAAGAAATTTAGCTTGAAATGGCTAAAGAAAAACCATGTTTGAGTCCGACGTTAGGAGGACGAGTTTGGTTTTGACTGCTATTTCAAGCTAAATTTTAGCCAAAATATCGCAAGTCTTGACTTTTTGGTTCTTTTTTGTCAAGAAAAAAGAACACTAAGCAAGGAAGAACAACTTCCCATTTTAAAGTGACAAAGTAGTATTAA
>JBLHWU010000267.1:0-7936 GCA_047629355.1 Saprospiraceae bacterium
GGGCATTGGAAACTCTCGAATTAAGGATTCATAGCCTTCTTCCAAATTTTTTAAATCCAATTTTTCCGACTCTGCAATCAGTGGAAAAACGACATAAACTTGCCGTCCCGCCGCAACTTCTTCGCGCATAAAATCAATGACTCGCGTTCGATGATTTTCCGTGCGGTGAACGGTTAAAACAGGCTTCCGTCCAGGCGGCAATTCATCAATCACCGACACATCCAAATCACCGTATAAAGTCATTGCCAAAGTCCGTGGAATCGGGGTGGCGGTCATTACTAAAACATGGGGAGGGTAGGGGGTATTTTTCTTCCATAACTTGCCTCGTTGCTTGACGCCAAAACGGTGCTGTTCATCTATGAGAACCAGTCCTAGGTTTTTAAAAATAACGGGGTCTTCAATCAGGGCGTGTGTCCCAATTAAAATATCAATTTCACCCGCTGCGAGTCGTTCTAAAATGAGACGTCGTTTCTTTGTTTTTGAACCAATGCTACCCGATAAAAATTCAACGGTGATGTCTAAATCTTCGCAATATTCCGTAATAGAATGGAAGTGTTGCTGTGCTAAAATTTCGGTTGGCGCCATCATGCAAGTCTGAAAATCATTGTCCAAGGCAATCAACATACACATCAAGCCCACCATCGTTTTACCACTTCCTACATCGCCCTGCAACAACCGATTCATGTGGATGCCAGACCCCATGTCTGCTCGAATTTCCTTGATTACTCGCTTCTGCGCACCCGTCAATTCAAATGGTATTTTTTCTTTAAAAAAGCGGTGGAATTTATCGCCAACTTTTGAAAAATGATACCCGCGAATCGTTCCTTTTCGATTGGCTTTTAATTGCAAAAGGCGCAATTGCAAAAAGAACAACTCTTCAAATTTTAAGCGATTGCGCGCCAAGTCCAACTCGGCTTGTGATTTTGGAAAATGAATGCTATTTAAAACTTCATAATGACTCGGAAATTTAAATTTATCTTTAAGGTAAGCAGGTAAGTTTTCGGGCAAATCTAAGGCAGTCAATTTATCGAAAATGCCTTTAATTAATTTTCGACGACCTTTGGCATCTAAGCCTCTTTGATTTAGTTTTTCAGTACTTGCATAAACAGGCGCAAAGGTCATCGCTGCAGCCTGATTTGCTGCCGTCAACTCTTCTACTTCAGGATGCGAAATGTTGACTTTCCCATTGAACTCATTGACCCGTCCAAAAATAACGTATTCTGCGCCAATCATCAGGCTATTTTCAATCCAATGAATGCTTCTAAACCAGACCAATTCCAGCACACCCGTTTCGTCTCGTAGCCGCCCAACCAGACGCTTTTTTCGTCCATCACCAATGACTTCTAGCCGCCGCAAAATACCTTTAACTTGCACCTCACCACTGTCTTGATTGAGGTCTCGAATTTGATGAAATTGCGTTTTATCGACATACCTACGCGGGAATTGAAACAACAAGTCACGGAAGGTGAATATCCCTAATTCTTTTTTGAGTAATTCTGCTTTGACCGGTCCTACGCCCTTTAAATATTCGATGCCCGTGTCGAGTGGGTTGTTCATTAATTGTGGTTTGGAATTGATTCTCTCATAGGACGGTGGACTGAAGTCCACCTGAAAATAGATTTAGCAAGGTGGACTGAAGTCCACCGTCCTATTAAATGTTGGCAAATATATGAATATTAAACAAAAAAAATCAATTTACTGTTTTTATTCAAAAAACAACTGGACTTCCACCTCCATTTTATCCGAAATTGTGTGGTCTTGTAGTTCCTCAAAAACGCTGGGAGAATTATAAGTTATCCTAAATGTTGTTCTATCAATAATCAGCGTTCCTGCCAATTTCTAAGCACGATTCTTTTCTTTTTTTTCGACTAAAAAGGAAACCTGCTCTGTTTTTTCTTTAATCGTCAATATGCCATTGACTAACTGCTGCCCCGTTTTTAAATCAAACGCCTCCGTTAATTCAAAACGTGTCTCGGGGTGTTTTTTATCAACAATTGTTAAATTGCCCGATTTATGCGAAAGCGTACCTGATAGCCCGTAATCGCTAAACGCAGCCTTGCTTGTCCAGTTAATTTTACTATTTTCGAGTGATTGTTGATTGCCAGAGGATGCTGCCGAGGAGTATTCTCTGGATTGCGCCTGCGAAAAGGATGAAGTGGAAGGTGTCCCAGAGAGTCATGCTTTTGGTTTGAAGGCAGTTTTTATATCATAAATTAATTATGTCCAACTACTTAAGACCATAAAACCATCATTGCCAGAATCCTTTTGGGTTATTCCTCTAATAAGAATACCAATCAGCCATCCTATAAAAACAGCTGCTGGAAGGAAATAAAGGCTTATTTCAATGCCTTCATTTCCATAATAAAAGGCAGGAATAGTCACCAAAACAATGATTATGATGAACAAAAAATGTCCTATGCTTTTAAATATTGGTAGTGCCACAAATGTGCACTTTTACAATTTAGGTGTTTTTGTTCCTTAATACCCCTCCCGCGTTGCCGCAGGCAACGCGCATGGTGTTTTTTGAAGCTCGAAAGCCTTACAGTTTTCTCGCTTCTCAAACTTAAAAGAACCTTCGTTTACACGGTAATAAATCACTTTTTCAATAAATGGTGGTGCACATTTGCTACAGTACCTAAATATTTAATAGATATTGTCTGTCATAAATTACTCTATTTCAACCCCAAAAACGGGTCTTCCGTCAACTCAAACACTCCAAAATCATCCCCACTTTTTAAATTGTCAATTGGAATTGGAAACAAGGAACTATTGTGCATTTGCGCTACTTTTGCACTGGTCGGCAAGGTCTTCCAATCTTCCCAAGTGAATTCCAAACCACCAACAGGAATGATACTTACCCATATTTTATAACTCGTTGGTAGTCCCGTGTCATCTAAAAACCAAAGGTAGGAATCGCCCGGTGTTGTTCCACCCGAAGTATAAGAAACCATCAAGCCTTCGCGCCCTTCATCATCTTTCACAATGCTACGTGAAGTGCCAGGGTCAAAGGCTTTGAAAGGGGCATTCATCCAAAAGGAATCATTGCAAAAGTAGCCCCAAGCGGACTGAACGAGTGTATTGGCTTCGTCGCCTGATAGTTCAGTTCCATTTTTAAAAGCCTTGCCGGTCACGGATTTGGTGTCTAGCAAAACCTCATTATCATCCCAACTCACCTTGACGAAATTTCGACTTTTATCCCATAAAAAATCATGTGCACCACGGAAAGTCCACTGTACAATTTGCGTTGAATCCCAAGCTGTCTTATCTACCGCTGCCAACATTTTTTGCGCCATCGCATCGGCTGCTGCATCGGGTGTACCAACGGGTTTAGATTCATTGGCGTAGATGCCGAATCCGACGAGGGCAACGATGACTAATAGAATTAAAATGAAGAGCCATTTAAGTATTTTTTTCACGGTGGTGATTTTTTATTTTGAAATAACAATAATGGGGTGAAGGTAGGGATTTTAATGGTTAATGGTTAAGAACGGATAATTAACGCCAGCATATTAGCCATTAATTCCTAACCATTAACCATTTACTAACACATTTTGTCGGCACAAGAAGAACTGGCGAAGGCATTTGGTTTCGCTTTAAATACGAAGCCCATTCCCAAAATGTAGCCCATTGCCTCCTTTAAAGCAGTGTTGGATTGAAAGTTGGGATCAGTATTAATGTCGGCATGTACTTCCAATTCAATATTGTATTTATCCAACAAATCGCAGAGTTCGTAGGCAATTTGGACGGAGCGTGCGACCTCCGAAATCATTCGTTCTTTGATGCTCATTCGCTGTTTTTCGCGGTGATTTTGGATGAACATGAATGCCCCTTTTTTTTCTCGTACAAATACAATAACGCTCGCAAATTCGACCTCATTGTGATACATTTGCGAATCAGTACCGATACAGACTTTGAGCTTGTGACCCGCTTCGGTTTCGCGAATAATGGTTTTTTCGACTACCTCTTTGATCGGCAATTCGATGTTGGTTCCGTTAAAAGTTCGCCATTTTTTCATGAGAAATTGATTATAAATTAGTGGTTGATTTTTGTTGGTTACTTGGAAAATAATTTACAAATTTGACTTGTAAATAATCGGTTGCAGGGCTATGCTTTGCTAAAGGTAGCGATTTTATGAATACCGTTTATTTGGGCTGCCTTCGTTTTGAAATTATTTAATCTTGATTTAAAATTGAATTAACGCTGAATTGTTTCTAAAAAGTTCCGTTTTGGGATGTTTTTTAAAAATTTAACAAATTGCAGCATTATATTCTTTTTTTTTGAAAAAAAAATAATGTTAGACCATGAAAAGTACGTTATTCGTTTATGGAACACTATTGTTGAACATAGAATCAGACATCGCTAATTTTTTGAAAAGTAATGCGGAATTTGTGGGGGAAGGCTATCTTTTTGGTCAACTATTTGACTTGGGATATTATCCTGGGGCGATTTTTCGAAAAGATATAAGTAGCCAAGTTTATGGTCATGTTTTTGAATTGAATCAGCCGAGTTCGACTTTGCCTATTTTAGATGAATACGAAGCGGTTGGTGAACAATTTGGTCAGTATAAGGAATATGTGCGCGAAAAAGTTCCGATTGAGATAGAAGGGGAAGAAATTCTTTGTTGGGTGTATTTATATGCGTTGCCGACGGATGATTTTCCGTTGATTGGGTCAGGGAATTATCGAGATTTTTTAAAGAATAGTCCAAAACATCAGGAATTTATTAAATCGGTGTAATTTTGCGTTAATTTCATTGCTGAATTGTTGCATGGTTGAATTGATGTGCAATCAGTGATTTTTGAGTTTTATAAAAAAACATCAAGTCATTTCTTATGAATTTTCTAAAAATACTCTTTTCCATCGCTATCTTAACGGCTATCGGTTGTAATGCTTTCAAATCGCAATCGGGCGGTGGCGACCATTTATATACTAATAAGTTAATAAACGAAAGTAGCCCTTATTTGCTGCAACACGCGCACAATCCTGTGGATTGGAATCCGTGGAAAGAGGAAGCCTTGGCGGAAGCAAAAAAAGAGAATAAATTGCTGTTGATTTCGATTGGTTATGCGGCGTGTCATTGGTGTCATGTGATGGAACACGAGTCGTTTGAAGATACCATAGTGGCGCGAATAATGAACGAAAACTTTGTGCCGATAAAAGTTGATAGGGAGGAACGTCCCGACGTGGATGACGTGTACATGACGGCGTGTCAGTTGGCGTCGCAAAAAGGCTGTGGCTGGCCGTTGAATGCGATTGCGTTGCCCGACGGAAGACCTATCTGGGCAGGGACGTACTTTCCTAAAAAAGAGTGGGTGAAAGTGTTGGATTATTTCATTAAAATTTGGAAAGAGGAGCCAGAAAAATTAGAGGAATATGCGGTGCAATTAACGGAAGGCGTGAAGAGTTTGGAGAGCATTGATTTGAATCCGAATCCATCGAATTTTCAAGCAGATAGTTTGAAAAAAATAGTGGTGAATTTTGTGTCGAATGTTGATATGGTGAAAGGTGGACGAGTGGGTGCGCCGAAGTTTCCGATGCCAAATAATTGGCAATTTTTGCTACGTTATCATCATTTTACAGGCAATACGCAGGCAATGGAAGCGGTTGATAAAACCCTAACAGAGATGGCGATGGGTGGTATTTATGACCACCTTGGCGGCGGCTTTGCACGGTACTCTACGGACGCGGAATGGAAGGTGCCGCACTTTGAAAAAATGCTGTATGATAATGGGCAATTGATGAGCGTTTATTCGCAGGCTTATCAGTTGACGAAAAATCCGTTGTATAAACAGCGAGTGGAGGAAACTTTGGAATTTACCGCGCGGGAAATGACGTCAAAAGAAGGTGGTTTTTACTCTTCTTATGATGCCGATTCGGAAGGGGAAGAAGGCAAGTTTTATATTTGGGAAAAGCATGAAATTGACTCTTTAATTAAAGAGGAAATGACAGCTAAAATCTTCTATGATTATTATGAAATTTCTAAAAGAGGGAATTGGGAAGAAGATAAAAATATCTTGTATCGCCGCAAAACGGAGGAGCAAGTTGCAAAGAAAAACAACGTTTCGGTAGCGGAATTAAATACCCGAATGGCGGCGGCAAAAAAGACGCTTTTTGAAGCTCGAAAAGGGCGCATAATGCCGGGTTTGGACGATAAAGTTTTGACGTCTTGGAATGCGCTGATGACGAAAGGATATGTAGATGCGTTTAAGGCATTTGGCAATGAAGATTATCAGGCAGTGGCTTTGAAAAACGGGGAATTTATTCTTTCCAAAATGATGCAGTCGGACGGTCGTTTGAATCGAAATTACAAAGATGGCAAATCTGTTATCAATGCCTTTTTGGATGATTATGCGTTGACGATTGAGTCGTTTATTGGCTTGTATGAAATTACTTTTGATGAAAAATGGCTAAATAAATCAGATGAATTGGCAAAATATGTAATAGCACATTTTCACGATAAGGAATCGGGCATGTTCTTCTATACATCCGACCTTGACCCGCCGTTAATTACGCGCAAGAAAGAGGTAACTGATAATGTAATTCCAGGCTCCAATTCGGCGATGGCACGGTCGCTATTTTACTTGGGCACGTATTTATACAATGATGAATATACGAGTAAAGCGGAGCAAATGCTGAATAATTTAGCAGGCAACATCGTCAGTAATCGACAACCAAATTTTTATTCCAATTGGTGTCAATTGTATTTGGATTTTGTGAATCGACCGTATGAAGTGGCGATTGTGGGTGATGATTTTGAAGTGAAACGGAATGCGTTGATGCAGAATTATATTCCCAATGCGTTGTTGTTAGGTGGAAAAACGGAGGGGAATTTGGAGTTGCTAAAAGGTAAATTGCAGGAAGGGGAGACGATGATTTATGTTTGCCGAAATAAGGTTTGTAAATTGCCGGTGATGGAAGTGGAGCAGGCGCTTCCGTTGTTGAAATGATTGCGTTGTCATTCCGACTTTTTTTTGTCATTCCGACCGAAGTGGAGGAATGACAAAAAAAAGTCGGAATGACAAATGTTACTTATTCTTCTGCATCATCTCTTTCAATTCCTTCATTTTCTCAGGGTCGCGTTGCGCTTCCATCATTAATTGCCGCATATCGGTCATATCCATCACTTGAACGCCCGCAGGAACTTGGAATTTTTCGTCGTTAATCGCCACCTTTTTTACCTTCGCTTTCATTGTCCATTCTTGCTTAATTTTGGGTTCTTTCATGTACATTTCCAAGAACATTCCTTCCTTGCCAAAGCCGGTTCTATAAGGATTTCGACCTGCACCAGATTTCATTGGAGTCAAATCTTCCCAGTCGATGCCGAGTTCTGTTGTCACCCAAGCATAGCCTTCAGAAGTGCCGTCTTTTCCAGTATATTTAGTACAATTGTAGCCGTCGATAACTTTGGTTTCATCGGTTTTTTCGATGGTGAATTTTTGGGAAGCATTGGTAGATTTTGCTGTTTGTGCTTTGAGGTAGGGATTGTTTTCAGTATTGGTTTTGATAGCCATTTTTTTACCATTTTCACTGGAAATGGTAATAATATCCCCTGTCGTCGTATCAAAAATCATTTGAACAGTACCGTCTTTCGATGGATTTTCTAATAAAATATTATTGTCTTTTATGGTAAAATCTGCATTGATACCATAAGGCGAATCACTGGTCATTTTTATGGTGCCTTCAAAGGTTTGCCCTGTTAAAACGCAAGAAATTAAAGTGAAAAGCAGTAGAAAATTGATTTGTTTTTTCATCATAAGGCTGTTTGAAATCAGGTTTAAAACTGATTCTTTTAAATTTGAAAATTTGAAAGGAAGAAGGTATAAGTAAAAACGATTCAATAACTTGGGCCATTATGCTTGTCCTTTTCCCTTCTAAAAAACACAAAAAATAGTTCCGTAACGAAGGCTATGCAACGATTTTTTGAATTCTTTAGAAGA
>JBLHWU010000268.1:0-7866 GCA_047629355.1 Saprospiraceae bacterium
AATTAGCGTCATACCAAGCCACTTCTCCAAGATTATTACTTCCAGCATATTTATACCCTTTGCTCTTTTTCCCTCCCCGAGCCGCATACTCCCAAGTTGCCTCTGAAGGCAACTTAAATTGCTTACCTGTTTTTTCTGATAACCATCGCGCATAAGCAGTCGCCGCATACCAACTTATAGATACCACGGGGTATTCCTCATAGCCTTTTTTTGTAAAAAATCTACCCTTTATTTCTTCTATTTTTGATATTTCAACCTGCAGCCATTTAACTCCACCTTCTTCCTGATTCCCTTTGTCATTCAAAAAACGCACAAATTCTTTATTCGTCACTTCATATTTGCTCATATAAAAGCTGTTAATAATCACCTTGTGAGCAGGTTTCTCATCATCATCGCAATCCGCTTCTTGCTCCTTCGTACAACCCATCATAAACGTCCCTCCCTCCACATATACATAATTGGCTTCCTTATAATAGTCCGTATCATTCCCTGCTATCCTATCACTCACCGACAAACCATCGCGATTTACAATTTTTCGCACGCCATTTTGTCGAACAATGAATAGGTCTGCTGATTGAATGGTCACTTTCTCGTATTTTCCTTCTAAGACGATGTTTCCTTTATTATCAATGACCCCTTCTTGATAGTTTTTGGTAAAAACGGCGAGGTTGTATTTGACTTGTCCTTTCTCTTCAACCGTTTTGAAAGCTTCATAATCAATTGGAATTACGACCGCTCCTTGTTGATTGATAAAGCCCATTTTTTTATTCAGCTCTGCCTCGGCCAAATCAGGGAATATTGCCCCAAAATCACCGATGCGGTCATAGATTGGTTTTAAAATAACGGTTTCATTTTTATCCCAAAGTCCGTATTTTCCATCTATTCCAAAAATACGAGCAGTCGCATAATCTGACGGTAAAGGTTCTTTTTTGGTTTGCTTAACCGTCTCTTTAGCTGGATTATCTTTTTTAATTTCGTTATCCTTCTTTTTTCCTTCATTTCTCACTTTTCTACGAATAACTTCCAAAGAGTCGCGAATTATTTGAGCTTTAGCCTCTTCTGTTGACAACAAAGCCAACTTTCTCGTTGCCATCAAACTCCTCAAATGTGGAAAGGTAGAAAGCGTATCAAAAAAGTTTTTCTCTGTGTTTTCTTCAATAAATTGTAGGGTAGAATCTGCTCTTAAACGCTTTCCAAAATAGTAATCCGTCAATCCCATTCCATGATAACCATCTACCAAAAGGGAATCCAACGATACATCTGTGGATTTATAAAATAGTGAAAATGCCTGTTCTAAATTGTTAGTAGAAAAAGAATCACGATTCTCCTCAGTAATATCTTCCTTGAAACTTTTAAGGTCAAAACTAATGATTGTATCCTTAACAATTATGGGGCTTTCAATAGCCTGTTGATATTTTCTAACTCCTTCATTATAATACAACTTCGCCAAGTTATGCTTCACCAAAAGGTAGTCTTTCCGGACCCGCAGCGCATTTTTAAAACTCTTTTCGGCATTTTCAAAAGAAAGGTGATTAGACACATTAATTACGGTTTCATTTCGGTTTCTTTCTTGTGCTCTTAAAACCGCTTCTAATTCAGACTTACTATCACCACCTTGATACTTATGATAAATCTTCGAATATTCGCGCCCCATATTATTATAAATCACCGCACTATCCACCACAATCCTTTCTTTCACAAACCAATTTTCTCGCAAATCGTCCTCGTTTTTAAAGGAAGGTTCGGGTTTTTCTTGATACGCTAATTGGTATAAAGTTTCCGTTTCATTCAAGGTTAAAAACGATAATAATCCGAATAAAAATAGCAATCCTAAGGCGAGACCTTTGATAAAATCTGAGGTAAAAACTGGTCGCGGTTGAGGCAATTCCTCCGCTTTATTTTCTTCTAAAAAGGTTTCTAAATCAGAAGTGGGTGCTGGCGAAATGATGGACTTTTGCATCTTTTTAGCCTGCTGCTCAACCGCTGAATCTTCTTTTTCAAAATGCCGTTTCAGCCCCAATTCCAGCTCTGCCATTTGCTTTTTATTCAAAAAACCAGCCGCCAATAACTCTTTTATAAAAATCTGATTGTCCGCACTTTTTGGCATCATCACAAAGTCCTGAATGGCAGAATTCGTTTGATGTTCCACCTGCGCATGACTGTTCTGAATTTGGTCTTTTACCGCATCTAATTCTTCCTTCACCGCCATTCGCGCTGCCCGTTCGACGTCCTGTGGCAAGGTCGCTAAAAACTGCATCCTTAACTTCGGCGACAATAGTTCGTTTTGCAAAAAGGGAATCCTGGACAGCAACAATAAATTATCATACGTCACTTCCACGCCAAATGGTTCCAACGCTTTCCCAATCGCTATCGTCAAGGACCAATTTGGGTTCGGATAAACGGACAAAGCTGACAGCCAAAGAAATACTTTTGGATGATTTTTTAAATAATCTTGAAAATCTGCAACGCGTCTCCACTTCCGGTAATTTACGTCAATTTCCAATTCGTTTTTCGAAAATTGCGCCTTCCAATTGTCAAAATTTGGATGTTCTTCCTCCTCTTTTCCCTGTTCAAATAACTGCATCGCGACTTGCAATCCTTCCAAATTGGCAGGGAAGATATCCAGCTGTTGAAATAAGACTTTTTCTCGGTAATTCCAGGAAACGACAGGCAAAGGCGTTATCAACGAACGGTGTTTCCATCCCTTCAATGATTGCTCAATATTTTTTCTCAAACAAGGTTTTTCTTTCGCAAATGGGTCTAAAAAGTCATGCCCATTTCCAAATATCATCACTCGATAATTGGCGTGCATTCGCTGCAAAATTTCCAACGGAATACCACCCTTATTATCTTTATTCCAAAAACGATTCAGCTCTTTTTTATAATAAAAAATCTCGACCAAGACATCTCTATCTCTCAGGAAATCAGTGATATAGGTAAATAATTTAGTCTGGTGACTCTCCCTTGCCAATTCGTCGATTAAGAATAAATATTCTGTCGGTCGGGAATTCGTCGTCACGGCTAAATTAGGGAAACCACCGTTTTCTATCGTCGATTGAATGGTCTGCGCAATATTGATTTTTTGCCGAATGCCTTCTTGTCGCAACCGCAAAACATCCGCAAATCGAAACATTGTACGGTCAATTCTGACCAAATTATTTCGAGATTGAAATGGAATATAATATGGGCCACGGTCGGGTGTTTCTGAAACAATGGAAGGCGTTCCTTCCTCTGTTTTTTCTTGTTCTGGAGCCTTTCGTTTCCACCATTTCACCAAATACCAAAGCATTCCTAATCCTGTCAGTCCCCACAGCAGCCAACTTCCACGAGCGAAGGAAGCCATCGGAAGAATTTTATCTTCTTTCAGCGATTTGTAAGCCAAAAATGCTTTATCTTGTTCAACAGAAATTAACAATTTTTTGCTCGAATAACAATAGGCTTTGCTATCTTTTATGATTGCTTTTACAATAATTTCTTTTACGCCATTTTGCCCAAAAGAATTCGTTATCTTCTTCCCTTTTTTGAGCTTACCATTCCCAAAATTCCATTCATATTCTACATTTCCTATCGCATCTTCTCCCACACTTTCGATAGCAAAATCATAGGTTTTTCCAATCTTCAAATCATTAGTTTCGTTCGACGTTGCAAACTTAAAGTTTGGTGGATTTGGGCAATGAATTTGAAAATTCGCTTCAAAAGTATCTTGTCGAATCGAATCCTGATGCTGAGCAATCAATCGCACCATTTTATCGGGAGAGTTTTTCAACTCAACTATCGGCATCATTAATTCAATATACTGACTGTCAATGTATTCCAGTAAATTTTTTGGCGTATCTTTTTTGTCATCAAACACCTCCCAACGAAATTTACAAGCCGAATTATATAAAGAATCCGCATTATTGGAGAGGTTTTTCACTTTGAGTGTATCTCCCAATTTCACTATCGGTTCGTGTTGAAAAAAAGCACGAACAGGTTCAGGTTTTGGTGTTAAAAGTTTCCAACCTGCATAACTCAACCCCGTTAATAAAAGTAAAATTGGCAACGCTGCCCATATCCAATTTGGTACTCGTGTCCACCAGCGAATTGTTGGAGTATTTTGGGTGACAATCGGTTGCTGAATTTCTTTAAAATAATTATCAAAAATCTTATGAAATTGCTCCTGTTCATTCGCGCTTGTAGCGATGATGGGTGCGAGAATGTATTTGAGTTTTTCAGGTGTTTTCAGATAGCTGATACCCGCAGCATTCAAGGCTTCATAGATTCTTTGCCGTCTGGCGGGAGAGAATACAAACCCTGTGATTTCCAGTCTTTGCAGAAAGGAATTGAGCGGAAAATTGATATGTGGTGTCGTTTTTTTGATAATGAAATTGCTTATAAAATTCCCTTCACAGCGTCCAAATCCACTTTCGTTTTAACTAAAATAGACAAGTTTTTTAACATTAAATCTCGTTGTTCGCTGCCTTCTTTTTCCAAATAATTTTGCAATTCTAAAATCCGCAACCAGGAAATAAATTCCGCAGTAGCTGGTGGTTTTCGCACCGCACCTTTGCGAACTTCATTAAATTTATTAATCAATAAGGTCAACGCAGCCTCTGTATATTTGGTACTACTGCCGAGTTGCGATTGTACAATTTCTAATAAAATTTCATCAGAAGGAAATGGAATATGGTAAAAAATACAGCGTCGCAAAAACGCATCCGGTAAGTTTTTTTCAGAATTGGAGGTCATAATCACCACGATTTGTTGTCCTTCATCTGATTTGATACCATAATTATCTTGTTCTTTAATGGAAAAATTATACTCTTCAATCTCGTGCAAAATATCATTGGTAAAATCGCGGGGTGCTTTGTCAATTTCATCAATTAGAACCACAGAACTAACTGGTTTGACAGGCAATTTAGTGCTGAATTTGGAAGCATCCACCACTTTCGGATTGGTCATTGCAATGGCTTTTCCCAATGCTTGTAATTCGATAAAATCCGCGGTTCGAGCAGCCGTGCTTCCATCGTCTTTTTTGACATTTGCCGCCTGAAAATGTGACAACGCATCATACGTATAAAATAAATCCCGCGCCGAAGAGGTCGTTTTAGTATTGAAAATCAAGGGTTTATTTTCAAAATTAGCATCAGGCAATGCAGCCAAATCATGCGCAATTTTGTACGCTAATTTAGTTTTACCTGTTCCTGGTTCGCCCGTCAATAAAAGTGGTTGTCCCAAAGCTATTGCGATTTCAACAGCATTTTTTAGCGCCTCGTGCATGATATAATCTTCCGCTTTGAAGGTACGGCGGGCTTTGGGTAAAATGCGAATGGTAGTGTTTTTCATTGTATGGCTTGTTAGTTAATTTTTGTTATTTTCTCCCTTAAGACCCACCCCGCGTTGCCGTAGGCAACGCGCACTTTATTTTTTGAAGCTCGAAAATATTGCGATTTTCTCACTTCTCAAAGTTAAGTTTCTGTAAGTTCTTTCGACGCGTTGGGTTCAGTCCACTTCGTCGGTTTTGCTTGGAGAAACAAGGTACGCGGTGGGCTGAACCCACGGCGTACCATAGGCTAAAATTTAAATCAACTTTTGTGATACGATTTTACATTAACTTATTATTATATTCATCAATTATCTTCTGCAAATCAATCTCCACATCTTCCATATATTTTTCGGATTCGAAACTGAATATCTCCTTTACCTTTTGTTTCCGTTCTCGCGTTCCTTCTACCACAAAATTGTATTTAGCCAGCCACTTTGAGACATCTTTTGCTTTCACCATCTCTAATTCTGGCAAAGGTTTAATAAACTCACTGTTATCTATGGCTTCGCGAATTTCCGTTTGCATTTCTTCATCGTCTTCATCCATGACAATCCCAAAAAAGAAGAAAAATGTTGGGCTATTTTCGGGCAACCTGGTCTTACAAAATTCTGTAATCAACCACCGAGTAACAACCGGAGTGATTTTAGAATCCCAATCCCATTGACTAATATTTAGAAGAATACACACAAAATCTTCTTTCCCAAGCGCACCCATTTGGGGACTTTTTTCTAATAAATAATGTAGATTTTTTTCTAAAATGGGTTCATGTTCGCCAGGTGGCAAACTCATGGCAGTAAATAAACTTTTAAGAATATTCTGTTTATAAATTGTCAAATCACGGCTGGAATCAAAAGTTATAGACAGCTTTAAGGAAGCGCATTCTGAAGTCAAACCAGGGTTTAAATAATCCAATAAACGACCTTCCAAATCATAAGCAAATCGTTTAAAAATGCCTTCATGCGATTGTAAGTCAATGCCTGTAATGGTGAAAAAATGCACTTTTTCTGCCCGTTTATTTGAGAAAACCTGATGAAATCGGTCACTTTGGTCGATGCGGTCACAAGTAAATTTGTGGTGTTCATGCAGCGCAAGGTTGCCATTTTTTTCAGTATTATCTTTATTTAAAAAATTCGGTTGGAGATCTTTTTCTTCAAGGCTATCTACCAATTTCAATAAGGCATAATTCACGTTATTGAAAGCGATGCTAGCATCTTGCGATTGGATAAGTTGTAGCCGAAGTTTTTGACTATTTTCGTTGAAGGTAAATTTTAATAAAGAAAGGTCATTGAATTGTAGGCAATCGGAGCGTAACGCACTTTCTATCTCGGAGAAAGCCGCTTCCATATCTGTACCAATTGATTTTTTCCATTTTAATTTTAGGGACTTCATTGGTGTAGTCTATTCGTAATCAGTTAATGACGAGATTTATTTCCTGCAATTTCGGAAAAGAAATGCACAAAAACAAATTTTTACTTATAAAAGCAATTCTTCTAAGTCATTGATTATCAAAAGAATGAAATCGTTTAAAATACAAGAATGACTTAGCGAACCTGATTGTCTAAAATCAATTCTGCCAAATCCACGACCATCACTTGATTTTGTTTCTCCTTCGCTTTTACTCCATCCGACATCATTGTCAAGCAAAACGGACAGTTGACTGCGATGATTTCTGCACCAGTTCCGAGCGCTTCTTCGGTACGTTCCATGTTGATGCGTTTGTCACCATTTTCATCTTCTTTCCACATTTGCGCGCCACCTGCACCACAACACAATCCCGTTTTTCCAGCGCGCTGCATTTCCACTAATTCATTGTCCAATGACTTCAAAATATCTCGTGGAGCTTCGTAAATTCCATTGGCTCGACCAAGGTAACAAGAATCATGATAAGTGATTTTCTTACCAGAAAATGCGCCGCCTTCTTTCATCTTGATGCGTCCTTCATTAATCATGCTTTGCAAGAATTCAGTATGGTGCATCACCTCGTAATTACCACCCAATTCTGGATATTCATTTTTCAAAACATTGAAGCAATGCGGACAAGTCGTCACGATTTTTTTGACATTGTACATCTTCATCACTTCGATGTTTTGCAAGGCTGTCATTTGAAAAACAAACTCATTACCCGCCCGCCGAGCAGGGTCACCTGTACAGCTTTCTTCTTTCCCTAAAATTGCGAATTCAATCCCTGCTTCGTTTAATATTTTACAAAAAGCAACAGTTACTTTTTGTGCGCGCGGGTCAAAACTTCCAGCACAGCCTACCCAAAATAATACTTCTGGTTCTGTTCCTGCGGCAGCGAAATCTGCCATTGATCTTACGATATTTTTTGCCATTATTATTGTTGTATTTGTGTATCAGTTTATGAGTATATTCGGCGATAAGTTTAGTAAGTAACGGTAAAAAAATAACTCCGCCATCTATCAAGCATTTCTTTTGCCCTTATTTTCCACTTTTGAAACAGTCATTATGTAGAGATAACTCCTATTTCAAAAGTAAACATCTTTTGTCATTTCGACCGAAGTGGAGAAAAAGACCAAAATAAATGTTGACAGATGGCGGAC
>JBLHWU010000269.1:0-7821 GCA_047629355.1 Saprospiraceae bacterium
TTTTCCCTTCTAAAAAACACAAAAAATAGTTCCGTAACGAAGGCTATGCAACGATTTTTTGAATTCTTTAGAAGAAAAAATTACGGCGCATTATGGTCCAACTTATTAAATCGTTTTTACTTATCGAATTTTCAAGAAAAAAATCCACTGCCTTTTTCTAGAAACATCCTATATTTAAAGCAAAAAAAATTACATTTGCAAACCTTTTTTTTAAATCTTGAATAAAAAAAATACCATGAAACTCGAACACCTCGGTATAGCCGTAAAAGATTTAGAAGCCTCAAACGCTTTGTTTAAAACTCTTTTAGGAAAAGCACCCTACAAAATTGAGGAAGTCGTTTCTGAAAATGTCAAGACTTCTTTTTTTCAAACAGGAGACAGTAAAATCGAGTTGTTGGAAGCCAGTTCTCCCGATAGTGCAATCGCTAAATTTATTGAAAAACGTGGAGAAGGCATTCATCACGTTGCGTTTGAAGTCGCAGATATTCATGCTGAAATGAAACGGTTGGCGAGCGAAGGCTTTCGATTGTTAAATGAAAAACCAAAACGAGGAGCGGATAATAAATTGGTGTGTTTTATCCATCCAAAAACAGCAAATGGCGTTCTGGTTGAATTGTGTCAAACGATTAAAGCAACAAGCGACGAGAAGGAATAAATTTAAAAAATCACTCTCGAAGAGTCTAAGGAACGCGAAATAAATAGAACCAATAAGCTTAAAGAGAAAGGGTTAGAAGAAAATCCTGAAAGGGTTAAACTTGAATAACCACGAATGAAATCCGTGGAAAACCTGAGCAAAACGCCACAACCCTGAAAGGGTTGAATACCAAATTTAGGCTGCACTCCTTTCAGGATTATAGCACTCACTTTAAGCTTTTTTCCCGAAATTCATTCGGGTTATTTATATTCATCCGCCTCGCGTTACTTAGAAACTACAAAGAAATCAGATTATCGTATAATTAATAACCATCAGCAGAAGTTATTTTGAAAATATTAAGCAACAATGTCCAATAATCAAGAAATTTTAAACCAAAAAATAGCCGAAGCCAAACTCGGCGGTGGTCAAGTTCGCATCGACAAGCAACATGCCAAAGGCAAATTGACCGCTCGCGAGCGCGTACATTTCCTACTCGACGAAGGGTCTTTTGAAGAAATCGGTATTTTGGTCACGCACCGAACCACTGATTTCGGTATGGAAAAACAGCAATTTTATGGCGACGGCGTCGTCACGGGCTACGGTACAGTTAACGGTCGGTTGATTTATGTTTTCGCCCAAGATTTTACTGTTTTTGGTGGCGCATTGTCAGAAACACATGCAGAGAAAATCTGCAAAATCATGGATTTGGCAATGAAAACAGGCGCGCCAGTGATTGGTTTGAATGATTCAGGTGGCGCAAGAATTCAAGAAGGCGTTCGGTCGTTGGGTGGTTATGCAGACATTTTTTATCGAAATGTAATGGCTTCTGGCGTTGTTCCACAGATTTCGGCAATCATGGGACCTTGTGCAGGCGGTGCGGTTTATTCCCCTGCGATGACGGATTTTACGATTATGGTCGAAAATTCAAGCTACATGTTTGTGACCGGTCCAAATGTCGTAAAAACAGTGACGAATGAAGAAGTGACCAGTGAAGAATTGGGTGGTGCGAGCGCGCATTCTACCAAATCAGGTGTCACGCATTTGACGGCACAAAACGACATTGATTGCATCGCAAAAGTGAAGCAATTAATCAGCTATATGCCGCAGAATTGTGAAGAAACGGCAGCTAAAATACCTTACGAAACAAAAGACGAAGTGCGGGAAGTTCTAGAAACAATTATTCCTGAAAACGCCAATCAACCTTACGACATACGCGAAGTTATTGACGGTATTGTTGACGAAAATTCCTTTTTTGAAATCCATAAAGATTACGCAGAAAACATTGTCGTTGGTTTCTCTAGATTGGCAGGTCGCAGCGTTGGTATTGTTGCCAATCAGCCAATGAGTTTAGCGGGTTGTTTGGATGTAAATAGTTCAAAAAAGGCAGCGCGATTTACTCGTTTTTGCGATTGTTTTAATATTCCTTTATTGGTTTTAGTGGATGTTCCAGGCTTTTTACCAGGCACAGACCAAGAGTGGAATGCAATTATTACCAATGGTGCAAAATTGTTGTATGCCTTGAGTGAAGCGACGGTTCCACGGATTTCTGTCATTACTCGAAAAGCGTATGGGGGGGCGTATGATGTGATGAATTCTAAGCACATTGGTGCGGATATGAACTTTGCTTGGCCAGGTGCTGAAATTGCGGTGATGGGTGCAAAAGGAGCTTCTGAAATTATTTTTCGGAGAGAAATTAAAGAAGCAGATGACCCTGTGGCGAAATTGACGGAGAAAGAAACAGAGTATGCTGAAAAATTTACCAATCCATACCGAGCGGCACAACGAGGCTTTATTGATGAAGTTATTTTACCAAAAGATACCCGTCGTAAATTGATAAAAGCATTTGCGATGTTGGAAAATAAAGTAGTGACCTTGCCGAAGAAGAAGCATGGGAATATTCCGTTGTAGGGGCGACTTTAGTCGCCGAGCTATTTTAATAAAAAGTTACGCGCTGCCTGCGGCAGCCCGGGTGTATTTTTGAGGGACAAAAAGTTTTTTACAAAACCCTTTTGTCCCTCAAACTCCCAGAATAATTTAATATCAAACAACATGACTTTACAAATCAAATCACTCAAACAATACCAAGAAGTTTACAAACAAAGCGTAGAGAATCCCGAAGCATTTTGGGCCTCTCAAGCCGAGACGTTTACTTGGAAAAAGCCGTGGGACGAAGTATTAGAGTGGGATTTTAGAAAGCCTGATATAAAATGGTTTAAAGGTGGGCAGCTCAATATTACCGAAAATTGTTTGGACCGACATTTGGAAACAAGAGGTGACCAAGTCGCGATTCTTTGGGAACCTAACGACCCAACTCAACCGCATAAATCGTTTACTTACAAAGCGCTACACGCCGAAGTCTGCAAAGCTGCTAATGCCTTAAAAGCGAATGGAGTCAAGAAAGGTGACCGCATTTGTTTTTACATGCCGATGGTGCCAGAGTTGGCAATTGGTGTCTTGGCTTGTGCGCGAGTTGGCGCGATTCATTCCGTTGTTTTTGCTGGTTTTTCAGCAACAGCATTGGCGGATAGAATTAAGGATGCGACTTGTAAAATGGTCATTTGTTCTGATTTTAACAGCCGTGGAACTAAGCACATTCCCGTCAAGCAAGTCGTCGATGATGCTTTGGCAATGGGTTGTGATAGCATCGAAACGGTCTTGGTTCATAAAAATACAGGCGGCGATATTAGTTGGAATCCAACTGTTGATAAATGGTGGCATAAAGAGGTCAATCCACAAAGTGTGGACTGTCCTGCCGAAGCGATGGACAGTGAAGATATGCTGTTTATTTTATACACTTCTGGCTCGACGGGCAAACCAAAAGGCGTCGTGCATACTTGCGGCGGTTACATGGTTTATACTTGCTTTAGTTTCCGAAATGTCTTTCAATATGAGGATGGCGATGTGTATTGGTGTACGGCGGATATTGGCTGGATAACGGGTCACTCGTATATAGTTTACGGACCGTTATTGGCTGGTGCGACAACGATGATGTTTGAAGGCGTGCCTACTTTTCCAGATGCAGGACGGTTTTGGAAAATTTGCGAAAAGCATAAAGTCAATCAATTTTACACCGCCCCAACCGCAATTCGAGCATTGATGGCGAAGGGCGATGAATATGTTGAAAAATATGATTTGAGTGCCTTGAAAGTCATCGGTTCGGTCGGTGAACCTATTAATGAAGAGGCTTGGCATTGGTATGATGAAAAAGTCGGAAAAGGCAATTCGCCCATTGTTGATACTTGGTGGCAGACGGAGACGGGCGGCATTTTGATAACGCCCTTGCCAGGAATTACAGATACCAAACCTTGCTATGCCTCTTATCCAATGCCAGGTATTCAACCTGTTTTGGTAGATTCGGATGGCAATGAAATAACAGGAAATGGCGTCGAAGGATTGCTTTGCATCAAATTTCCGTGGCCGTCTATTTTACGAACGACTTACGGCGACCACGAGCGTTGCCGACAAGTTTATTTCTCCATGTTTGAAGACAAATATTTTACGGGAGACGGCGCGCGACGAGATGAAGAGGGACGCTATCGAATTATTGGTCGCGTGGACGATGTCATCAACGTTTCAGGACACCGAATGGGGACTGCCGAGGTCGAAAATGCCATCAATGAGCATCCAAATGTAGTGGAAAGTGCAGTCGTTGGCTATCCGCATGCCATCAAAGGACAAGGGATTTATGCGTATATTATTCCGCAAAAAGAGGTGACAGACGAAGCAGCTTTCGCCAAAGAGGTGAAGGATGTGGTGACCAAATTTATTGGCCCGATTGCAAAGCCAGATTTGATTCAAGTGGTGCCAGGGTTGCCTAAAACGCGGTCGGGGAAAATTATGCGACGGATATTGAGAAAAATTGCTTCGGGGGATGTTTCTAATTTGGGGGATGTTTCGACGCTCTTGAATCCGGAGGTGGTAGAGGCGGTGAAGGAAGGGGCGAAGGTTAAGATTGGGTGATCGCCACAGCCTTGAGTATTGAGGTAGAAATTGAAATGTCGGTAGAAAAGAAACAAGCTGAAATTGTTAGCAATCTTTTGAAGTTAAATAGCCTTTGGGTTAAGCAAATTGCGGGGATTGCTAAGGTTTCAGTTGAGTTTGTTGAGGAGGTTAGGAAGAATATTATTTAACTCATGTTACGCACTAATGTCGAAGAGATTGAATATTAATAACCGCAGATGCAATCTGCGGAAAAGTAAATAAGCTGTAAAAACGCTGAAGGAGTTGAATGTAGCACTTGCAAGTTCAACTCCTTCAGCGTTGGGGTACACTTTTTCGTTTCTCTCGAATTGCATCCGAGGTTATTCATATTTAACTACTTCGTAGTTTTTAACTGCGTAACATCAGTTAATTAATCTTTTATCTCTTTTTTTAAAGGCTTCTTCACCGCCTTCCAACAATAATAATTTATCTCGATGAATAGTATTTTCTATTGTAAGAGGGGTAATAATTGTTTCATTGTGTTCATCCACTTCTAAATGTAAAATAAGTTCAGCATCACCATTAACTACAAAATTTGCATTGTGAGTAGCGAAGATAATTTGCCTTTCCTCTTTTCTTCTTTTAACTAAATCTACCAAATATTCAGCTATCAATTTACTATCTAAATGTGCTTCTGGTTCATCAATAATTAATGGCTTATTTCCAAAGTTTAGGAGTGCTACAATTACAGCTGTACATCTTTGTCCAAATGAGCAATTTCTTAATTCTTTGCTATCATAAAAACCTGTTATCCATTTAAATTTTATCGGATTAATTAAAACTCTTAAAATTATCAATTGGTAAATTTCAAAAAAAGCATCTTCTTCAAAAAGTTTTAACAAATATTGCTCGGCTTGTTTTGGGTTATTAGTGTTAAATTGAGATACAAATTCTACTTTAGTTTGAGTTAATACCTCTTGAGGTTCAATTCCAAAAAGATAACGTTGTACTGCATCACTTGGAGAATTTAAACCGAACTCCTTTGGACGCTTGTATTCAAAATAATTCCAAAAGTCTTCAAATATTGCCGCTTTTGCTTTTTCGATATCATATTGGTATTCAAAACTAATATCCTTTACATTGGGATTGGTACTTTTTAAGTCTTCATTTAGAGGGATTAAATTCTCTTTAATCAGTAGTTCTAAATTTGCTCTATCTGAAACATATATTTTTCTTTCTTCTTCAAATTTCTTGGTTGATTTATCTATGTTCTCAATTTCTGATGTTAATAATTCAATGGCTGTTTTATGTTGTGGAATTGCTTTTACTGCTCTTTCGTAATCATTAATATTTTCTTGACTTAGACCTTGACTTTTTAAATAATCTTCAAGTTTTCCTGAGAATAAAATTTGCTCTTTGGTTAATTTTTCTATTTCATTATTTATAATCTTTTCATCAAACTTATTCTTTAATGTAGCCTTTAACTCCCCAATTATTTTTTGTATTTCAACATCAATGATGTTTGGTGAAACTAATGTGACATCATACTTTGTTATCAAAGATTCTAAAGATGTTGTTAATTCCTCATAATTAAGTTTTGATGAGTTTATTTTTTCAATCTTCTCTCCAGAAGTATTTATCTGTTTTGTTATTGTAGAATATTGAGGATTCTTTGATGAATTGACGATTAATTCGTCATTTGATAAAAACGTTTTGGTTTCTTTTAGGTGGGTTCTCTTCTCAAATACTGTTTTTACATCTTTTATTTGAGCATTAATTCGTTCAACGTTTTTTATTATTTTGTTCTCAATTATTCTAAAATCTAAACCTGTACTATCTTTTGGATTTTGTACAATTCGTTCATAAATAGCACTTGTTAACTCCTCTTTATCCTCAGCAAATGCCTCAACTTGATTTTGGCTGATATATTCAACTTCTGATGTGCCATCAACATCAACATATGGTTCTAAGTCTTTTACTTTTTTAGTGCTCTCTCCCTCAATGGTGTACAAATTATTAATATCAAAAAAACTATTTCTTTCTTCAAGTTTTTGAGCTATCAGGTTTAGAACTGTGCTTTTTCCAGAACCACGCCCTCCAATTAAACAAGTAAAAAAAGGACTGAAATTTATTGTTTTTTCACCTTTAAGACAAAATGTTGAAGCTTTCTCTAACTTATCACCTTTCCTTCCAATTAAAGTATGTGAAGGGAAATTAATTTTTAAAGATTTGATTTGTCTTGGTGGTAAAATTGGAGCTAATTCTCCTATGAATAGCCTGTTTTGAGGTTCATATAATACTTGTTTTAAACCTTCAAATGTTTTGTCCGCTTTAATCCATGTATTACAATTACCTAATCTATCTTTAATAAGGTTATCATCTTTATCTGTTTCATCACAATAGGAATGAGCGTCACTACAATCAAGAAGCGGAATTTTAATACTTTGCTCAATTAACTTATTTGCACTTCTTTGATAAGCTTTTACACTCGCAGAAGCAGTAAACATTAAGTGACTTCTATTAATTATGTCTTTTTTTTCTGCAATGGAAGCATCCCAACGTAGGGCATCCCATTCAGCTTTGCCTAAAGCTATAATATAGTTTAAACCTGATTTTTCTAATAACTCGCAAATATCTCTATATGAGAAATTTAAATTATTGAAACCTACCGATATTGGTGAAGTATTAAGTCGTTTTTCAACTGGGGTTTCAGCTATTATGCATTCTCCAAATTCAATAAGGTTTTTTCTATTTAAACCTGTTTTTTTAAAAATTGTTGAATATTCAAATTTTAGTAAATTGAGGAATTGAGTTTCAATTTGTTCTATATTTTTATTATCAAATAAGACATGTAAATTAACTCTTTTCCAGGCATCTTTATCACCAAGACTTCCGAATGTTCTAACTCTAAGTTCAATTATTGGGAATAATTCTATGTTTTGTAGTTTTCCTTTTTCCTGAAACTTAATCAATTTTTTATACCCTTCTATTGTGAAGTAATCATTTACTCCCATTACAGAATATGGATTTGTAAGGTCTTCGATTTGCTTTACATATTTATCCCAATTTTCGCTTTTATCTCCACCATAATTTTGATGTGTTGAAATTGGGGTGTGAACATGTAAATCCCATTTCCTCCATTTTGAACCTTTGTATTCCATGTTTTTGGTTTATTAACTGATGTTACGCACTCAAAGTTTGAGCTTTGAGAGCAAGAAGTTCTTTGAGAGCTGCTTTATTAGCAGCGAGGTAAATTTTAGCTTTCA
>JBLHWU010000270.1:0-7804 GCA_047629355.1 Saprospiraceae bacterium
TACTGTGTAAACGAAGGTTTTTTAAGTTTGAGCAGCGAGAAAATCGTAAGGTTTTCGAGCTTCAAAAAACACAGTGCGCGTTGCCTGCGGCAACGCGGAAGGGGTATTAAGGGATAAAAACGATTTTTGCAAAATCGTTTTTATCCCTTAAAAATCCCTTTGATAAACAAAAGCACCTAAACTGTAGAAGTGCACATTTGTGGCACCACCAACACTTAAACACAACTTTTCACTATGCCAAAATTACAGAAAAAATTAACCCTCACCGGACTAACGATGATTGCCGTTGGTTGCTGTATCGGCTCAGGCGTTTTTCTAGTAGCCAACCAAATTGCGACCGCTTTACCACATCCATCCTACATTTTATTAGTCTGGTTATTGGGAGGCGTGATTGCACTGACGGGCGCACTGACTTTCGCAGAATTGGGCGGTATGTTTCCGCAATCAGGTGGTGTTTATGTGTTTTTGAAAGAAGCGTATGGGGAGTTTGTAGGCTTTCTTTATGGTTGGACCATTCTCACGGTCATAACGACTGGAGCATTGGCCGCTTTAGGCGTTGGATTTGCGAAATACCTCAGTTTTTTCTTTCCCGAAATGACGCAAACCACCCAGATATGGATTGCTGGAATTACGGTGGTGACTTTAACCGGTGTCAATATTTTTGGCGTACACATCAGCCAGCATATGGCTAATGTTTTCACAGGAACAAAGCTCGTTGCCATCGGTGGAATTATCCTCACAGGCGTCTTTTTTGCTGCGCCGAATCAAGTAGAGTTGAACTTTACGTTGACCGAAAATGTACCCGTTAATTTGACTTCTTCGATGCTCGTTGCGTTGGTTGGCGTGCTATTTTCTGTCGGTGGTTGGCATCATGCGTCATACTTGGCGGGTGAGGCGATTGATGCGCAGCGGACTGTGCCAAAAGCTATGATTTTCGGGGTTTTGATAGTAACGGTGATGTATTTATTAATCAATTTATCTTACCTTTTATTATTGCCAATAGAAGCGATTCAGGCATCGGATAGGGTAGCGGGCGATGCAATTGCGACGATTTTACCAGATGGTGGAAAATTGGTGGCGGTCATCATCACGATTTCGATTTTTGGAACAATCAGCATTTATACGGCAACGGCGCCGCGTATTTATTTTGCGATGGCAAAGGATGGTATATTTTTCAAACAATTGGCAGAGGTACATCCTAAAACAAAAACGCCGGTGAATGCCATGTTACTACAAGCGGCATGGGCGGTGGTTATCCTGATTTTTTGGGGTGGATTGTTTAGCAAAATTATTAATTATGTGGTGTTTATGGATATCCTGTTTATGACGTTGGCGGGCGTAGCTGTTTTTATTTTTAGAAGAAAGCGACCGAATGCCGAACGTCCATATTTGGCGTGGGGATACCCGATTATTCCAGCGATTTTTGTGTTGATTTCTGCGGCGTTTTTGGTGAATACTTTCTTGGATGAAAATACGGGGGAGCAGGCGATTACGGGGTTGATTTTATTGGGGATTGGGAGTTTGGTGTATTATTTCTTTAAGAAGAAATAAGTAGTGCAACAACTCTTAAATAACTGATGTTACGCACTAATGTCGAAGAGATTGAATATTAATAACCGCAGATGCAATCTGCGGAAAAGTAAATAAGCTGTAAAAACGCTGAAGGAGTTGAATGTAGCACTTGCAAGTTCAACTCCTTCAGAGTTGGGGTACACTTTTTCATTTCCCTCGGATTGCATCCGAGGTTATTCATATTTAACTACTTCGTAGTTTTTAACTGTGTAACATCAGTTAAATAACTACCTACTTAATTTGAGAAGTGAGAAAATCCTAAGATTTTCGAGCTTCATCAAGCACAACCGCGTGCCGCCTTCGGCGGCGCGGGAGGAGGTCTGTAGGGTGCAAAATGGGTTTTAAAACCTATTTTGCACCCTACAGACCTCCTTAGTCATATAAGAATTTCCCTAATTTGTAACACACTCAAATCATTTGCTGATTTCAACTTAGTAACGATGAAAGAATAAGTTACTCAACTGGATAGAGGATAATTTGTCCTGTCCAGTTGGGGGAGTTATTTTTTCACCGTTACTTAAGTAAGTGTCGATTATTTAAGGTCACCTACTTAGTAGTTATTCAAGTTAATACTGTCGGATGCTAATTAAGGAGGTTACTTTAAGTAACCTCCTTAATTGAACACATTTTATCCGACACGATTAACTTGAATAACTACTTAGTAAAAACGATTCAATAACTTGGGCCATTATGCTTGTCCTTTTCCCTTTAAAAAAAACACAAAAAATAGTTCCGTAACGAAGGCTATGCAACGATTTTTTGAATTCTTTAAAAGAAAAAATTACGGCGCATTATGGTCCAACTTATTAAATCGTTTTTACTTAGTTTTGTTTAAATTTCCCGTCAGGGAGATTCTCATAATTAGGGGATGTGCGCGAGGACATCCCCTTTTTATATTTTTTTTGAAAAAAGCTCGCGAAAATTCGCTAAATTCTCCCAACTTGTTCCATATTTGTTTTTCTGAAAACAACCCTACTCAATACACGAATTCAACAACACACTAAATATACCTTTAACAATATGCGCCAGGAAGACTTTATTACCATAGAAATTGAAGACGGGATTGCCACCTTTTGGATGGACCACAAATTTGAAAAAATGAACGTCGTTTCACCAGATGTCATGGATATTTTCGATAAGGCATTTTTACAGATTGAAAACGACGATGCCGTCAAAGCTGCCATTATTATTAGTCGAAAGAAGGACTTTATGGGAGGGGCAGATATCAAATCTTTCTCCATCGAAAAGCAAGGCGATTTTGAACCCATTCAACGAAAAGGATTGGAGGGTTTGGCACGTTTGGAAAAAGGGAAAAAGCCTGTTATTGCAGCAGTTCACGGTACCGCATTTGGTCTGGGAACAGAACTTTCGTTGGCTTGCCATGCCATCATTTGTTCGGATGACCCGCGCACTAAATTTGCTTTGCCAGAAGTGAAATTGGGACTCTTGCCAGGCGGCGGAGGCACACAGCGATTGCCGAGAAAAATAGGCTTACAGAAAGCCTTGAATATGATGATGACGGGCAGCAATTTGTATGCTTACCCAGCGAAAAAATTGGGCTTAGTCGATGAAATTACCAACCATCATAAATTGCACCAAGCAGCGAAGATGTTGGCTAACCGAATGTTGGCAGGAACGTGGAAACCAAAGCAACCGAAGAAATCATTAGCCAATAAATTTTTAGAAGATACCTCAATTGGTCGAAATATTGTGTTCAAACAAGCTCGAAAGCTGGCGATGAAACAATCGCAAGGCAATTATCCCGCAATTCCAGCAATTCTTGACACCATTGAAACAGGTTACAAAAAAGGCATACAAGCAGGGTATGAAAAGGAGTTGGAATACTTTGAAAAATTGATGTTGACTCCAGAGAGTATAGCCTTACGTTCGTTGTTTTTCTTATCGAATGAAAAGAAGAAGAATCCGATGTCCGATTTAGTCAAACCAATTGAAACATTGGGGATGATTGGTGCAGGTTTTATGGGCGCAGGTATTGCAGAAGTGACCATTAATAAAGGTTTTGATGTTTTGTTAAAAGATATCAAACCTGAAATGATAACGTCGGCAGAAAAGCAAATTTGGAAAGGCATTGCTAAAAAATTAAAACGTAAATCCATTACTAAGGCGGAAGCAGAGGAAACATTTGGACACGTTCGAGGACAGTTGACTTACGAAAATTTTGAGCAGGCAGATATGGTGATTGAGGCGGTTTTAGAAACTATGAAACTGAAAAAAATCATCATCGAAGACGTACAGAAGCATGGACGGGAAGATGTCATCATTGCCAGTAATACTTCTTCATTATCCGTTACGGAAATGAGCGAACATGCCGCCAAGCCTGAAAACGTAGTGGGAATGCACTACTTTTCTCCTGTTCCAAAAATGCCACTTTTAGAAATTGTAGAAACAGACAAAACGGCGGATTGGGTGATTGCTTCCTGTTATGATTTTGGGGTCAAACAAGGGAAGACTTGCATTGTGGTGAAGGATGCACCGGGTTTTTACGTCAACCGAATTCTAGGCCCGTATATGAATGAATGTTTAGTGATGGCTGATGAAGGAGTTGCCTTGGATTTCATTGACAAAGCTTTGTTGAAAAAAGGATTTCCGGTTGGACCAATTACGTTGTTTGACCAAGTAGGATTGGACATTGCAGCGCATGTGGTAGGCAGTTCTGAAAAGATGATTGCGCATCGACCTGGTTTTAAAATTAGTTACGCCGTTGTCAAAATGTTTGAAGCTGGACGATTGGGAAGAAAGAACAAGAAAGGCTTTTTTAGCTATGATGATAAGAGTAAAAAACAAGGAATTGACAAATCTGTTTATTCGTTTTTTGCTGGCAATGGAGATAAAAATTTACCACTCGAAGATGTCCAAAATCGAACGTTGATGCTGATGTTGAATGAAGCGGTGATGTGCTTGGACGAAGGCATTATCAAAGATGTGAAAGATGGAGATATTGGGGCAGTATTTGGCATTGGCTTTTTACCATTCACAGGAGGGCCATTTCGATATATGGACCAATTAGGGATAGGTAATGTAGTCTCAATTATGGAAGACTTAGTATCGAAATATGGGCAGAAATATACGCCGAATCCGATGTTGAAAGAAATGGCGAAGAGTGGGAAAGGGTTTTATTAATTTGTCATTTCGACTCTTTTTTGTCATTCCTACCGAAGTGGAGGAATCTGGTGGAACAGTCACACCAGATTCCTCCATTGCGGTCGGAATGACAAAAGCGGTCGGAATAACAAATTAAAGCGGATACCGAATATCACACAAAAACAATCCTTGCGGTGGCACACTCCAGCTTTTATCTAACCGCGTTTGTTGTTCCATTGCTTCTTGGACTTCCTTTAATTCAATTTTTCCCGTTCCTACATTCAAACACATGCCAACAATTAATCGAATCATGCCGCGTAAAAAACGATTGGACGAAACGTGATAAATTAATTTGCCTGTTTGTACTTCAACAACCCATTCTGAACGTTTCAAATCGCAAATCATGGTTTTGACCTCCGTATTCGTTTTACAAAAAGGGAAAAATTCGTTATAATTTAAAAGCAACTTTGCGGCTGCATTCATTTTATCAATATCCAAGGATTGCTCAAAAGGAAAAAAATAAGTAGTCTGTTTGTCAAAAGGATTTTTAGTTAAAACAAGATGGTACTCATAGCTTCTATGGTAGGCATCAAATCGGGCATGCGTATCCTTTTTTACTTCAAAAATGCGCCGAATGGCAATTTCAAAAGGTAAAACTTTATTCAAACGGTCTAAAAAGTGTTTAGGAAAATCTTCTAAAAAATCAAAGTGCATAAAATATTGCTTCGCATGAACTCCGGTATCGGTGCGCCCACACCCCGTCACTTGGATAGGGGAGCGGAGAATCATAGAAAAAGCATCTTCCAAGGTGGATTGGACCGTTGCTGCGTTGGGCTGTCGTTGCCAACCAGAAAAAGGAGTACCATTATAAGCTAGTTCTACAAAAAATCTCATGGGGCAAATATCCAAAAAAAAATGCACCGAACAACTGAATGAAGGGTGCATTTCTCTATTTTGAAATATTTTAAGTTAATTTCGAAAATTGTTATCCAATCACAGAAGGGTCTTTTGCCATGCTGTGTGCATACATCAGGGCAGCACCTGCCAATGCAACATTCTTCATCAAATTACCCATTTCCGCAGGATTTTCAGCCATTGCAGGAGCATGAACGATGAATCCAAACAATAGCATCATAAGGGCTAAAAGCACCGCTGCCAATTTATCAAATTTTCCTATTAAGATACTCACACTTGCCGCTAATAAGCAAAGCCCCGTAAAATAAACCATCGGTGCACCGCCTGGCGCCATCGCTGCCATATCACCCGCTGCCATAAAGTGCATAATTCCAAAAATAGCTAAAGGAATGGCAAATAAATACTTTCCAAGACCAGTAATTTTATTCATAAAATAAAAATTTAGTTGGTAAAAAAATCGTTTTGTTTTATGATGTTTGCACATCAATTGGGTGAATTTATAATTTAAAATTGGTAAAAAGAAAGGATAATCGGTATATTTAATTAAATAAGGAGTGTATGGTTTGTTTTTATGTTTAATAGTGTATTGTATGGGGAATTTGTATTGGTAAAGGTTTTGTTGCTTACTCATTAGCTTACTGACTTTTAAGCTTTATAATCGTGGTTTATTGTTCCATGATAAAAAAATAAATGTAAAAATAACTTGCATCATCGAATAAAAAGATGTACTTTTGCGCTCGCTAACGGCAAACAATTGAGTTTGACCGATTTTATATCGCGGTGTGGAGCAGTTGGTAGCTCGTCGGGCTCATAACCCGAAGGTCGTAGGTTCAAGTCCTACCGCCGCTACAAATTAAGCCTGACAATCAATTGATTGTCAGGCTTTTGTGTTTTATGGAGTAACAAATGAGTAACAAAAATGTTATTTTTATACCTGTTTTCGTTATTTTTCCTGAAAAAATCCAAACTCTCTTCCTCTTAATAATCTATTCTCATCACTTGAAATTATTCTCTTCAACTATTTAACGACCTTGGCATGAGTCGGGAAGTCCAAAAGAAAAGTTGATGGAAAGGAAAGTTGGATAGAATTGTTCTCATCAACGAAATCAATAATCCTTTTTCCTGTAAGATTTCTTTTGTCTGTATCGTATTCCAATACATTAATACCAATTTCACAATCATTTGAAATTGGCAAAAACTCGAATTGACTAATAGAATTATCAACTTTCAAAACTGTAAAGGTTCTCTTGTTTTTGGTTTGGTATTGCAAACCTTCAAATTTACAATCTAAAATTAATTGACCACTACCACCATTGGGGCGTGTAATAAATTCGGGAAATACGATTTTCGTTGATTCCGCTTTTTCTTCATTAACGCTTCCGCTTCTATAAATACTTTTCTTTTCATTAATTTTTTCAATAGTATTCGATGGAAAGCTATAAATATTATTTGCAGTATTTTTTAACTCTGAAAACTTAAACCATTTAGATGCAAGGTTTACAATATCTTGTGGTTTATGTTCGATATAGTTGAGAAAGCCACCAGAATTACCACATATCTTTTGACCAATCAGTAAATCAATGTTTTCTATAAAAAAAATCTTTGTTGGCTAACCAATCAACATAATCAGGGTCATATAAATAAACTAAGCCTAACTCTTTTCCTTTATGCTTTCCAAAATTGAGTGGAGAATAAACATTTAGTATGGTTGCCATATTATTACGCATTTTATAGGTTTTTTACTTTATCCCTTCTTCTTCTTCTTCTTTGGAATAATTATCATTCATCCATTCCTTCGCCCAAATTTCTGCTTTTGTCAAAGACTTATCTAATGTTTCTTCATCACATTCCAAACGAGTGCCACCTTCATCAAGCAGACGAACCCATGAAGTAGAATAGTCACCTGCTCCAATTTCCATGAATCCATGAAAACCAACATAGAGGTGTAAAAAAGGGTACATTTTTTCAAAAGTATTTTTCATTTTCATTGCCTTTTATTTTCTACGCATACGCCCAACCTCTCCCTTCCGCCTGTTCCATCATAAAATTAAAAACCTTCCCCGACTGTTCCCGAAAAGTATCTTTATCATACACCTCTTTCAATTCTGGGTACAATGTAAGCGTTCGGTGAATCGCATCTTGCACCGCCATTATTTCCGTCGCATCTTTGCATCAAAATTACAACAAAAAGAATCACACGATGCAAAAGAAGCGA
>JBLHWU010000271.1:0-7802 GCA_047629355.1 Saprospiraceae bacterium
TATCTGTCAAAGAACTTGAGGACAAAATAAGAAGCTATATCACTTTTCATAATGACCAATTAGCTAAACCTCTTAAATGGAAATTTAAAGGTTTTTCAAAAGCTAAGAGATTATTCAATTTTATTGTGAGAAATTAATGAGGCGTTGCACTAGTGCAATAAACCTTAAATAATTACCTACTTAATTTGATATTTAAGTGGATAGTTATTCTAGGCTTACTGACCTAGTTTAGGCACTTTACCCATAGTTTTGTTAGCAGAATTTCCTAATACTCGACGACGCAAACTGAAAGTTTGCCGTACACTGTATACTCGCCTACAAATTAGCCAGAAAAATTTTGGAAAACCCTCCCCTTTTTGTAAAAAACACACTATTCTTTTTTATTTTTACAAAAAAAAACTTATGCATATTTTATTAAACCATAGATACCTCTTTTTATTTTTATTATTTTTATTGCCAAATGTTACTTTCAGTCAAATCGACCACTGGGAGACTGCTGTTTTTGCAGAAGACATTTGGAAGTACAAAACAGGACAAAATGGCTTTCCATCCAATTGGTTTGCCGAAAATTTCAATGATGGCAATTGGGACACAGGTGAAGGTGGCTTTGGTTACGGCGACGGCGACGATGGAACTAACATTGGTTCCACCAACTCTGTCTTCCTCCGAAAGACGTTTGACATTACAGATATTTCAAAAATTAATTCCTTTATTTTAAGCGCGGATTACGACGATGGTTTTGTTGCGTATCTGAATGGAGAAGAGTTTGCCCGCGCTAATTTAGGGGAAGTTGGAACGCCCGCAGCTTACAACGAAAATACATTTACCGACCACGAAGCCAATTTATACCAAGGCCAACAACCCGAATATTTTCAGATTGAGAACGCCACTGATTTTTTGCAAAATGGTCAAAACATCTTAGCGATTCAAGTCAACAATGTGAATGATTTTTCTTCTGATTTATCGTCTAATTTTTATCTTTCTTTGGGTATCAATGATACTTCAAATGAATACAATCCTAACCCCAATTGGTTTGTTGCACCCTTCGAATTTTTCTCTTCTGACCTCCCGCTTTTAATTATCAACACCGACGGACAGGAAATCATGGATGAACCGCGAATTACTGCTAATTTGGGCATTATCGACAATGGTACAGTGCAAAGAAATTACCTTACTGATTCATTTAATGGCTATGTTGGGCAGATTTCAATTGAGATTCGTGGGGCATCTTCACAGAGTTTTCCTAAGAAGAATTATAGTTTTGAAACGCAGAATAATGATGGGTCAAACAACAACGTTTCCTTACTTGGCATGCCCGAAGAAAACGATTGGATACTACACGGACCTTTTTCAGATAAAAGCCTGATGCGCAATACCTTAACGTATCAATTTGCTCGAAATATGGGACAATATGCGCCCCGTACCCGCGCCTGCGAACTTGTTATCAACGGCGATTATCGAGGCTATTATGTCCTCATGGAACGCATCAAACGCGATGAAAATCGACTCGATATTGCAAATGTAAAGCCCGAAGATATTGAAGGTGATGAGTTGACAGGAGGCTATATTTTGCAAATTGACCGCGACAATGAATTTTTGGATGATGGTTGGTATTCTAATTATTGGCCCTTCACTTTTTATGCTTTAAATGACCCTGATTATGATGAAATTAATACGCCACAACGAGACTATATTGAAAATTTCATTACTGATTTTGAAGCGGCCATGAATGCTCCGAATTATGCACAATCTTACGAAAACTGGATTGATGTCAATTCATTTATTGACTATATTTTGGCTTTAGAAATTGTAAAAGAAATTGATGCGTATCGTCTTAGTTTTTTCATGTATAAACGTAAAGATAGCAATGGTGGAAAATTACATTTAGGACCAATTTGGGACATTAATCTGGGCTACGCTAATTTTGATTATGCCTGTGACCCTTCTCCTGAAGGATGGTCTTATGATTGGCACAATACCTGCAATCAACAAGCATTTTGGTTGAAAAAAATCGTCAATATTCCTGCTGTCCGCAATCAGATGCAATGTCGATGGACAGAGTTGCGCGAAGATGTTTTAGCGACGACTACCCTACTCGATTATATTGACAATCAAGCAACAACGATTGATGAAGCACAAGGTCGGAATTTTCAACGATGGCCTGTTTTAGGACAGTATGTATGGCCCAATTCTTTTGTTGGGAACACTTACGAGAGTGAGGTTACTTTTTTAAAAAATTGGCTTTCTGACCGATTGGACTGGATGGATGATAATATGAATGGTGATTGTTCTTTAGTGGGCGTTGCCGAAGATTTAGAAACAACTTTAACGACGCATGTTTTTCCTAATCCTTTTGCAGCTGAAATTAACGTTTTAATACAAGGTCAACCTTTCCAAAATGGAGAAATTCGGATTTTAAATACGTTGGGACAACCTGTTTTGAAAGAAACAATTCAAGCAAATGAAACGCTAGTTTTAAATAATAAAAACTTGCCGAAAGGGGTTTATATTTATGAAATTTGGGTGGAAGGTGTGAGAATAGAAACGGCTTCTTTGATAAAAATTTAATGCGCACACACTTTCTATAAAATAGCAAATTATACAAGCGCAATTTAAAGAATTACGTTAAGTTAGATTCGAATATTTGGTAGTGCCACAAATGTGCACTTTTACGGTTTAGGTACTTTTCTTTATCAAAGGGATTTTTAAGGGACAAAAACGATTTTGCAAAAATCGTTTTTGTCCCTTAATACCTCTTCCGCGTTGCCGCAGGCAAGGCGCGCTGTGTTTTTTGAAGCTCGAAAATCTTATAATTTTCTCGCTTCTCAAACTTAAAAGAACCTTCGTTTACACTGTAATAAATCACTTTTTCAATAAATAGTGATTCACATTTGTTACACTACCAAATATTTAAACACTAGAATAAGTGTTACTTTGTAAAGCATTAGCCATTAATCCTTCCATCCCGATTCGTATAAATCGAATTTGCTTGCTGCGTCCCAAACATCAACACATCCTGTACGTTCACATGCTTTGGACGAGTCGCCACGAAATAAATCACCTCCGCCACATCACGTGCAGTCAGTGGATTAAAATCTTCGTAAATTTTCGCTTTTTTGCCATCCCCGTCATAGCGGACAAGCGAGAATTCCGTCTCCTCCACCATACCCGGCGCGACCTGACTCACCCGTACATTGTGCGTATGCAAATCAATCCGCATCGCTCGGGTCAAGGCATCCACCGCATGTTTGGTAGCACAATAAACGTTACCGCCTGGGTAAACTTCCTTCCCCGCACTCGATGCAATATTGATGATATGCCCCTCTTGATTCGAAACCATGTGCGGCGCAATCGCCCGCGTCATATACAATAAGCCTTTAATGTTAGTATCAATCATCTGCTCCCAATGATCTATATCCCCTTGGTGAATAGGTCCAGTTCCTTTTGCCAGACCAGCATTGTTGAGCAAAATGTCAATCTCTTGCCATTCTGATTCCAAAGAATCAATCGCAGCTTTCACTTCCGCTACATTTCGGACATCAAATGGTAGTATTCTAACATCCGTTCCAAATCTATTTTCAAAATCTGTTTTCAATAAATCCAACCGTTCTTCACGGCGTCCAGTTATGATAATTCGGTAGCCATTTTCTGCAAACAATTCCGCAGTTGCTCTACCAATTCCGGAGGTTGCACCTGTGATTAAAATGGTTTTACCCACAGGTTTTGGCATCGCAGGAATCTCTACTACGGGTGCTTCCCGAATTTCCTCTTCATACAAATCATTCATTACATCGTCATCCGCGTCCCCACCAAATACGGAATCCAAATCACCAATAATCCGTTGCTTTTCTACGGCATTTTCCTTCGCAATGTTTGCCATTTTTGCTTCTATCCGCGCCATATCTCGCGCCAACTCCATCTCTGCATTGTTGCTTTCATTCGTCAAAGGAATTGCCTCCTCTACATTTCCAATTAGTTCATATTTAAAGGCTTCATCGTTATCTTCCGTCTTCAATTCCGAGTTAATATCCACTGCTTTCTGATAATAAATATTAGCCAAAGCACGGTCGCCGAGTCGATGATATAAAATGGCTAAATCATAATTAGCGAACGGATGTTCTGGCTGAATATTTAGTACTTTTTTAAAATATTTGACCGCTTTTAAATGCTTGTCAAAATGCTCATTCATCAGAATACCCAGGCGATAATGTGCATCTGCATTAAGTTTATTTTTCTTGACTGCCTTCTTGAAATAAGCAACTGCCTCTTCTTTTTGGTCATCAAAATGCAAATTCGTGATAATACCCAGGCGGTAGTAAATTTCAGGAAAATCATCATTAATAGCCGCTACTTTTTCATAATAATTGCGCGCCATCAAATAATCCTGGTGCATTTCTGACAACTCTCCCAACAAGAAATACGCTTCCTCATGTTGTTGGTCAAAACCAAGCAAAATTTCCAATTGTCTCGTTGCACCAGCAAAATTATTCTTGTGCTTCGCCAAAGCCAACGCATATTGAAATCGTAAATCTGAATCCTCTGGCGTTTGCCCAACACCTGCCTCCAAAATTGCCAAACCACTATTCCAATCTTCCTCCTCAAAATGCTGATAAGCGCGACTAATCAAAGTATCTGTCTGCACGTAAATATCGTCTTCCTCCTCTTCGTCTTCCTCAAAAATATCATCTAAATACTCGTCTTCGCCTTCCTCGCTGATAACCGTTTCTCTTTCTTCTTCTGTCTCCTCCTCTTCGTCAGAAAATGCGACCACTTCGTCAGCAATCTCTTCCCGTCTCTTCATTTCAGCGACTTCATTCGCCTCTTCCACTTCCGCAACCAATCGTATTAGTTCTTCATCTTTCAAGGAATTTTCATTCACTGTAAAATTCTCTAAAGCGGTCTCCTCTACTTCATTTTCTTCAAATAAATCATCAATATCGTCAGAGGCTTCCGCTGTTTCTTCCGAAATGTCTTTCTCTATTTTCGCAGTTCTATTTTCATTGAAAACTTCATTGAAAACTTCATTAAGGGCAGCTTCGTCTTTGACCTGATTTTGTTCTAAAATACTCAAAAGCTCCGACAGTTCCTCCTCCTTATTTTCAACTAAATTATTAGCTTCTCGTGCCTCTTCCTCCACCACTTCATCCACAACCTGGTTCAATTCATCCATAGAAACACTATTATTTTCCATATCTATTTCACTCGCCAAATCTTCTAAATCACCAACTTCTTCTTCGTTTTCAAACTCCATATCACTCTCGTCAATATCTCCAATTGCATCTATAACTCGAATAAAATCATCCTTGGGATTGTCGGTATTCACTGGTACCGTTTTCTCTTTATTTGCTAACATTTCCATTCCTGGCAAAGTATTCAAATCAATTCCTGGCGTTTCTTCCTCGACTTCAACAGCCATTTTTATCTTATTTTCTTCCAAAATTTGTTTAGAAGATGCCTGTATCATGTCTACTAAAGATTGGCTTTCCTTCTTCACAACGACCTCTTCTTTCCCCTTTTTTAAAGAGCGGTCTGGCACTACTGCTCGTACAAAAACAGGAATATCGTCGGTATCATCCGTTGAAGATTTTACTTCTTTTTGCGCTCCATTTGATACTTCATTGGAAACAATTTCTGGCTCAAAATTTGGAATTTCAGCTGTATCATCAGCTACCTCTTTTACCTCTAATTCCTGCTCATTCTTGAAATGTTCTGCCACTTCTGCTGGCTCAAAATTCGGGATTTCGTATTCTATATTCTCCGAAATTTTGGCCTCCACTACTTCAGGCTTCGGCGGAACAATCGTTGGTTCAAAAACAGGAATATCTTCCGCTTCTTCTTCTAATTTCATAGCTGCAAATCGTTCATTAATCGTCACAAACTCTTTCTTTGTTGAAACAACTGGCAAAGGCGTTTCAACAACAACTTCTTTCTTTGTTTCTTCAGTAACCTCTGTAATTACTGGTTTTTCTCGATAATTTTCATCCTTCGTAAATTGGAAAAATGCCGCATATTCGTTATTAAAAAAATCAGTAAAACTGACGGGACCATTCACTTTTAAAAACCGTAAATACTCACCAATTTCTGATGAGATGTTCTTCACCACCTGCAATTGCATACTCAAGGCGGGTTCTTTTTTAGCGGATACTGTTCGCCGTTTTTTTCGCAACAACAAATACTGGTCTTGCCAATAATGCATATACTTAATCACGTCACTCACTCGCTGAAAAACCGTTGTGTAACTTTCCACTTTTCCGGTCTCTGGATTTGTTTTTTTTCCATTCACCACCACTGGCAACAACAAATTCAAATTCATCATCTTTTGCGTCCAAATCATCGCATTGGTCATGCAATTGGATGATTTAAAAAAATTGTCACTCACCAATAAAATGGCAGGCAAAGCGGTCTCCAAAATCTGTTCTTCAATCGACTTATCTTGACTATCCAAATGCTTAAACGAATAGCCATAAGGAGAGAGTTGCTTTTCAATTTGTTGCGCAGCCTCTTGATTTTCAGGATGATAGGCTAAGACCAATTTCTTTCGACTCATTTCTTGTTGTTTACGGATTGCGAATTACAGGTTCTCGAGTTTAATTAAATAATGCTTTTGAAGTACTGTTTTATGACTTTAAAAACGGACGTAAGTCTAAATACAGTGTAAGTAAAACTGATTTAATAACTTGCCATTATGTTTGTTCTTCTTCCTTCTAGAGAATTACTGGGCATTATGGAACATCTTATTAAATCGTTTTTACTAACAAATTCTTGTATTGGTTTCGTTCTGTGGTAGGCGGTGGGTTTAGCCTACCTCTTACCTTACCTTACAATAGTTCGTGGTGAATTTTAAAGTAATTCATCGAGAGAAAAACTTTTAAAATTAACCATTTAATTATAACTAGCTGTTTTACAATGGATTAAGGAGGTTTTTTAAATTTGAAAAAATAGTTCAAATTTGATTTTTAATTATTTGAGGGTATGGGAATCCCCACACATGGAAATAATTAAAACTAGTCCATATAAACTACGGTAAGACCGTAGGATATTCTGAAAATAACCCCACGAACTATTGACCTTAGGAACCCGAAATAAATAAAGTTACTTTTTTGACAGGATATTTGATTCCTATTTTCACTTTGAAAATGCTCATTATATCAACATAAATTGCACTTTCAAAGCAAAAAATAGGAACAAAATCGCTCTCTCAAAAATGTAACTTTATTCAATTCACGTTCCTTATCCATTCATTTACTCGACTTCTTTCTCATTTAAAAGCCCTTTTACGAATTCATCAAAATCTTTTGAAAAATACTTAAATTGACTTGTCGCCGGACCTTCAAAACCAGTATGAATTCGTCGAACTTTATTGTTTCTATCCAAAAAAATCATCGTTGGATAGGACAATATATGATTCAACATTGGCAATTTTTCAGCCGCCTCTATTTTATTATAATAACCAGCATATACCATTTCATAAGGCAGCTGAAAATGTTTTTTATAAATATTGATTGCATTATCCCCTTTCTCTTTTTCCTTATATTTTTCAAAAGCCAAAGCAACAACTTCTAAATCTGGATGGTTATTTTTCTTTAAATAATCAATTAAAAAAGTGGTTTCATCGCGACAATTAGGACACCAAGTTCCTAAAATTTGGACTATTTTCACTTTATTTTGATATTCAGGATTGTCTAATGAAATCATTTTTCCATCAGGATTTTTAAATCCAAATTCCACCGATTCATAACCTTCTTTCAAAAAAGTCAGCGAATCTGGGGAGCCCAATTTCGCATCATTATTTTGCGAAGCTT
>JBLHWU010000272.1:0-7792 GCA_047629355.1 Saprospiraceae bacterium
CCATTAAATCAAGTAAAAAAAAGCCCCTAACCAAAGCGGATAAAAAATTTAATCATGAATTAGCCAAAAAACGAATTGCAGTAGAACATGTCAACAGACGCTGTAAAATATTTAGAATAACGAAAGAGGTTTATCGGGGGAAACACAAAAATTATGGCAAAGTCTGGCATGCCGTTTCTGCCATTGTAAACCTTAGATATGCGGCTTAGTTATTCTGTAAAGATGTCTAATATAATGCTTTGAAAAAAATCGTTTATGATTTTTTGGATAAATATTTACCAAACCATTATGAAGGACAAATTGAAAAAGCGCAGAAGGCAGTTACAGGTTTGGTAGATACTAAAAACGATTTGAAAAAAAATATTGCTGACAATAAAGACGATATTGCTAAAATGAAAAAGGAGATTGAAGAATTGACAAAAAAGAATGAAAATATGGCGGAAAAATTGTCTGAAACCAAAGAGGAAATTAAAGACTGGATTGACAGTTTTTATATTATCACTATCAAAAAAAAAGTCTGAACATACCAAATTATCGAATACCAAAAGGAGGAAATGCAGTCGCTTTCACTCCTTTTTTCTTGCCAATTTTAAAAATAACTGCTGAAAAACTCAGTTTTGAACATACTTCTTGTCATTTTGTTCTATTATTGACAATTGGTAAAAACGATTTATTAAATTGTTTTTACTTAGAATTTTACCACCCTTTTTTTACAACAATCAATGGAAAAGCAAGATAAATCAGCCCAACCTAATCTTTCAATTAAAGCTGCCGAAACTTACATACAAAATTTACTCGAAACAAAACTTCCGGCAAATATTTATTTCCATCAGACCAATCATACATTTGCAGCTAAGGACGCTGTACAAGAGATTGGAAAAGGAGAAAAATTATCTGAAGAAGAGTTGGAATTGTTAACGATTGCTGCTTTATTCCATGACACAGGGTTTATCGAAGTTTATGAAGGGCATGAAGAAAAGAGCCAGGCGATTGCAGTAGAATATTTAAAAAAACAGCAATATCCCCAGGAAGATATTGAAACAGTTACTCGATTAATTGCGGTGACAGAATTGAAAAAGGCGCCAGCAGATTTGTTGGAAAAAGTGATTTGTGATGCAGATATGGCGCACATTGGTCAGAAAAAATATAAGGGTAAAGCGGAAAATTTACGAAAGGAACGCGAGCATTTTTTCAATAAACAATATGTCGATTTAGAGTGGCAGAAAAATAATTTAACGTTTTTACAAACCCATTCTTTTTATACAGAGACCGCTAAAAAAATATTTGGAAAACGTAAAGCTAAAAACGTCAAGAAAGTACGAGAAAATATTGTGACACAACAGAAAAAGAAAGCAAAACAAATTAAAAAATTCTCGATTGGTGACAATAAAGCGGCACAGGTGATGTTCAAAACAGCGCTGCGAAATCACATTGACTTGACCAGTATTGCCGACCAAAAGTCGAATATCATGTTGAGTATCAATGCCTTATTACTGACGATTGGCATGCCAATTTTTGCGTCTTATTTGTCAGATAAAGTTTATTTGCTTACGCCATCTATCATTTTTATGTTGACTTGCATCACAACGATGATTTTTGCGACTTTATCAACACGTCCAATAAAAATGGATGGAGAAACAAACTTGGATAAAATTGATTTTGGTAAAACAAACTTATTTTTCTTTGGTAACTTCTACAAAATAGAACAACAGGCTTACCAAAAAGCCATCAAAAAAGTGATAGCCAATAGCGAAACTTTAGATAAGACAATTATCAATGATTTATACTTTTTAGGACATGCTTTAGGTGACAAATTTAGATATTTAAGAACCTGCTATAATGTCTTCATTATCGGGATTATTTTATCTTTTATTTCTTTTGCTATTTCTTACGCAATTTATGTTCCGGAGGTAACAGAAATTATCCAAGATGGAATTGGAAAATGATTAAAAAAAAAGATGAATTTCCATTAATTCTGTTGAACATCACTTTAAGCACTCCGTTTTATTGTGAATAATAACACAACAAAAACAAAAAGATGGATTTTCACATTTTAAATCACTGTTGTTGCTCTTTTAGAAAACAGTGTAAATTCTCACTTTTCTGTGGGCTTTTGACCCTGTAAAAACAGATACTGAACACTTTGATTGTTCGATTATTTATGTCCAGGTACTTACTTTTTTTTTATTGCTCTTATTGCCGGTGTCTTGGAATTTAGTAAAATTGCCGGTGCAGCCGTAGGAATCACAAAATTAGGTGAATGGTTAGATGCTTTAGTCGTCATGCTGCCTAACTTAGTGTTGGCCACTCTGGTCTTAGGAATTTCTCTCTTCGCTGCTCGATATTTGAAGAAAATAATGAGAAATGGGTTGATGCGCACAGGCGCGAATGAAACAGTAGTGAGTTTTTTGACGAACATTATTGTCGCGGTATTTATGCTGGTTTCCTTATTTGTGGTGTTAAACAGCTTGAATTTAGATGATGCTCTGACAGCATTATTAGATACGGCAGGCGTAGCTGGTTTAGCAGTGGGTTTGGCCTTACAAAACCCCTTAATAACGATAAAAAAATAACTCCGCCATTTAGACAGGGCAAATCCCCCTCATTTTTCACTTGAAATCAGTCAAAGTATCAACAATTATCCTTCTTTCAAGTAAAAACTGAGAAAAATTATCCACTGTCTAACTTGTCGGACTTATTATTTTATCGTTACTAAATAAATTTATTTTCAGGAGTTCTGATGAGTATAAAACCTTACTACAAAATTGGTGATTTGATTGAAACGAATGGTTATTTTGGAAAAATATTGAAAATAACGCTTAGGTCAACAGCTACCTTGACACCTCAGGGACAATAAGTTATCATTCCAAATAAGGAAGTTTTACAAAATCCAATGATTAATTTTTCGCACAATGGCTGCCGCCGAATTGATATTTCCTGTGGTGTAGCATATGGCGATGATTTGGAACGAGTAAAAGAAATTGCAATGAATGCAATTGCGGAGGATTTAAATTTGGTAGTGCCACAAATGTGCACTTTTACAGTTTAGGTGCTTTTGTTTATCAAAGGGATTTTTAAGGGATAAAAACGATTTTGCAAAAATCGTTTTTATCCCTTAATACCCCTCCCGCGTTGCCGCAGGCAACGCGCACTGTGTTTTTGGAAGCTCGATAATCTTACGATTCTCTCGCTGCTCAAACTTAAAAGAACCTTCGTTTACACGGTAATAAATCACTTTTTCAATAAATGGTGGTGCACATTTATAGCACTACCTTAAATTTTAACGATAGTAAGCCAGTTTAATTATTTTTCAACGAATTTGGTGATAGTTCCATTAACTTCACCTTGCGTTTTTGGAAACAAGTAACGGCACAAGCCGATTATTTAGAAGCTCAATCACAAGCCATTATTGCCTTGAGAAAAGCATTTGACAAAGAAGGTATTACGATTCCGTTCCCTATTCGAACGCTCGACTTGGGCGTGGTTGGTGGATTGCCAATTAATGAAATTTATCCACCCGAAAAGGTTTTTGCTCGCAATGAGAAGTAATACGTAACCATTAATAATCAAAATAGTGAAGTAGTTGTGAACAATTAATTAACTGTTTCCGTTTTATGATAAAGAACTAATAATCAACAATTTAAAAAATAATAATCATGAGTGCAATTGCCAAAAAAGACAATGCATATAAAAAAATGTATAATTTACTAATTGATTTTGAACTGAAGATAGCCACTCTTTCTAAAGTTAACAAGCAACGAAAAAGTAGAAAGAAAAAGCTTACTTCTGCTAATGAAATTGACCATTTAAAACTTCACAGGAAGCTATTAAAGAATACGTTAAAGTGGATGAAAACGGCGAATAGTAACCAGCGAAAAAAGTATACCTTAGAAATTCAGACAACTTTTAAGAACGCAAAAAAGCTTTTTTTGAAAGTGAATGAAGAGATAAATTAGCCTAAAAAAGCTTTTAGGAATGAGGAAAAATAAATTGATATTCTTGGGTAATTTATTTGGATCTTAGTTTTTGCTTTAAAAGTGCGATTTATGTTGATATAATGAGCATTTTTAAAGTAAAAAACATGGACTAAATATCCGCTCAAAAATGTAAAATTATTTATTTCGCGTTCCTAAGCCTCAAAAACTACTTAATTAAATTTTATAACCAACATAAAAAATTCAATCATGAATAACGACAATAAAACATTTATAGGACTCGCTTTAGGATTATTTGCAGGTGCAGCAGCAGGATATTATTTAGCTTCTGACGATGGTAAAAAAATGCGTAAGCAAGCGAAGAAGCAGGCAAAGAAATTGGAAGCACAGGCAAGAGTTGCCCTCAAAGAGCAATCTGAAGTAATCTCGACCAAAATGAATGCAGTTGCGAATACTGCGAAAACAATGGTCAATGATGCCTCTACAACTGCTAAATCAAAGTTAGTAACATACAGAAATGAAGCGGAAGATGTAGTAGAAGGAGCGGAAGGTAGCTTCCAACAAGGAATTAACTCTGCAAAAGCGAAAATGCAGGCAAAAGCAGATAAAATCACGGTAATCGCTGAAAATTAATCAGCACTTTTCAGTAACGATGACATAGAAATCTATTCGGGCTATTCCACTTTCAGAATAGTTCGAATGGATTTTTGAATGTTGACGACATCAATCAAAACAATGAAAACGGAAGACTTACTAAACACTGCTGGAGAAACATTTGAATATGGGCGTATTTATTTGACTGCTCAAAAAAAGCTAATTCGACTTGAGGTTGCAGAAAAAATGGCAAAAGCCACTTCGGCTTTAATTACGGCGATGGCATTGGGCTTTTTCCTTTCACTTTTTACAGTATTTTTAAGCATTGCAGTAGGATTATGGCTTGGAGAAGTATGGGCTTCCTATCCTTTGGCATTCTTAGTTGTTACTCTGTTTTATGGCGTACTCGGCGGTTTAGCCTACCTCTTTAGAATACAGATGATAACAAATCCAGTACTCATGCTTATCTTACAAACGGTGTTGGATGATGATGATGATGAATCCAAATAAACGATGAAAATAATAAGTATGAAAAACAGAATCACTTCTTTAGAGGCTTTGCAACAGGAAAAAAAGAAACTGAGAATGGAAATTGAGTTGAGTAAACGAGAGTTTGCGCACAGTTTGGGTAGCAGCCGTGCTAACCTGAAAAACTTTATGGTGACTAACGTTGCAATTCCTGCGGGTATTGCGGGATTGGGAATCGCAGGAGCAAACAAATTAATGCACAACAGTGAGAAAAATCGGTCTGCTGGTATTTCTCAACATTTTTTATCAACTATTTTGCCGCTCTTGGCAACTGTAGTACAGACCTACTTCTTTAAAAATCCAGCAGATGAACATATAAATTAATAGTTATCGCCGTTCAAATTTCATTAGTAGCATTTCTGGAACGTTGGATGTTCCTTTAAAAACAGACTGTTTAAAAGAAACTATTGAATTACCAAAAAATCTGGAAAGTGGTACAACTAAAGGTTATGTATTTGGAGATGTTGTTAGCATGTTCTTGTTCAATTTTAATTAAAAAAAGACTGGACTTTATCACTAAGGAACGCGGAATAAATAAATGCAGATTCTTGGGAGTGAGGTTCTGTTCTCCCTTTTTGCTTTAAAAGTGCGATTTATGTTGATATAATGAGCATTTTTAAAGTGAAAAATGAGGACAAAATATCCTGTCAAGAATCTGCATTTATTTATTTCGCGTTCCTAAGACTTATTTTTTCATGCTTTAACAAACCATCAGGAAGACTACGCAGCATGTAATCTTGCTTCTCCATAATTGGCTTTAATTTGACTCTTTATTTTTTTTCTTGCGTAAAAAATACGACTTTTCACCGTACCCATTTTCAAATCCAATTCTGTTGCAATTTCATCGTAAGCATAGCCTTCGTAATGCATCAAAAAAGGAATTCGATAGCCATCAGCCAACGTAGAAATCATGTTTTTCAACTCACCCATCAATACACTTGACTGTGGATTGCTGATACCTGTTTCCATGCTCACTAGTTTGTTCATTACTTCATTAATTGGTGCTTCTACTTTATTCCTAGTTCTTCTTTTTCGGTATTCGTTGATAAAGTTGTTACGTAAAATAGTGCTTATCCAAGATTTGAAATGCGTTCCGTCCTTAAATTGCTCTAAACTTCTAAATGCTCGAAAAGAAGTTTCTTGCATCAAGTCATTCGCATCCTCTGTATTTCGTGTCAACTTTATGGCAAAAGCAAACATCATTGGTCGTAATTCTTCAAATCGGTTGTTAAATTCAATAGCTGTCATCGTAAAAAGTTTTAAATATTAAGTAAATAATAATGGGAAAGCACCGGTTGGCTACTGTGCCCTTTGGTTAGATGGTTAGAATAAAGCCGAACAACATAGCTTCGCAAATTGCGAATATTATCATTATTAGAAGAAATTTAGAAAGTGGCTAGCTTTATAAGGAACGCGGAATAAATAAATGCAGATTCTTGGGAGTGAGGTTTTGTTCTCCCTTTTTGCTTTAAAAGTGCGATTTATGTTGATATAATGAGCATTTTTAAAGTGAAAAATGAGGATAAAATATCCTGTCAAGAAGCTGCATTTATTTAATTCGCGTTCCTAAGCTTGGCTGAATTTATTACTTCGTTTTCTATATTATTATTCATCATTCTCTTTTTTGATACCCATCAATGATTTATAAATATTACAAAACTCTGATTGGCTGGATATACTGCAAAGATACGGACAAATGTAGGTTGGATTTAAGAGTGGTTTGGCCTATTTTGAAAAATCGGCGGTTCTCTTAGCATTGTGCGAGAATATCGTAGTTTCTACGAGAATTGCTTAGAGAATTAGGAAATTAGAGCGATTTTCAGTCAATGTAGTCGTTTTTGATGGCATATTTGACCAATCCAGCGGTATTTTTGAGTTCGAGCTTTTCTAAGAGATTGCGACGATGGGTATCGACAGTACGCGGACTAATGAATAATTTTTCCGCAATTTCAGGATTAGAATACTCTTCTGCGATTAATTTCAAAATTTCTTTTTCGCGTTTGGTCAACGGCGATTCTTTTTTATCAGTATGTGGATTAGTACCTTTTGTCAAATGTTCAATGAGTACACCCGATACTTCCGGACTGTAATAAGTACCATTATTATGAACCGTTCGAATCGCATTTATCATTTCTGTGCTACCTGCATCTTTCAATAAATAGCCAGACGCGCCTGCTTCCAGTGCACTCATAATATAGCTACTTTCGTGATGCATCGAAAAAATTAATACTTTTAAATTAGGGTACGTTTTTTTTAAAATTTTGGTGAGTTCAATACCATTGGTAATCGGCATAGAAATATCCATTAGAATTACATCAGGCAAATGTTGATTTACACCATCTGTTGTTTGGTGCGCATTGCCCGCCTCCCCGACAACAGTAATATCGTCAAGATTTTCTAAAATAGAACGAACGCCATCTCTAAGTACTTTATGATCGTCTGCGATGAAAAGCTTTATCATATTCTAAAATGATGTAAAGTAACACGTAGTAATTAATTTAGTAAAATTTTAGATAAGATTTTTACGCTAGTTTTTCTTTAAAAATTCTTGAATAGCAAGCGTTATTGAAGACATTTTTAAAAGAAAAATAACCGAAAAAGATGTTTATAAAATTACCAAATTAATTACTAACTGACCTTACGCAGGTCAAAAATTAGAAAATTACCAAAATATTATTAAGAGAATTTCATAACATATAAATTGCGGCTAAAAGAAGCTGCATTATGAAAAATCC
>JBLHWU010000273.1:0-7755 GCA_047629355.1 Saprospiraceae bacterium
GCATGAAGTAGTAAATGGTAACAAGAGGTTGCTAAAAAATTAAGCAGCGAGAAAATCGCAAGATTTTCGAGCTTCAAAAAATACAATGCGCGCTGCCTGCGGCAGCGCGAGTGGGGTTTTGGGGGATAAAAGCGGTTTTGCAAACCACTTTTATCTCTCAAACTCCCTTTAGTCGCAATCAATCTGAAAAATCTGTTGAGTTTTCAGTTGAATTGGAATAAACTCCAATTTTCTTTTCAACACATAGCTCACATAGCGTTTTTACATAGCCACATAGCTGATTTTAGCTTTCGAAAAGCTATGTGGTTATGTGATAAAAAACTGCGCCACGGATTTAAAGAAACTTTTACTGCGTGGTATTTTTTAGGTGATATTTAAGGAATGCGAATTAAATAAACTCAGACTCTTGAGAGGATATTTTGCCCTCATTTTTTACTTTGAAAATGCTCATTATATCAACATAAATCGCACTTTCAAAGCAAAAGCTGAGAACAAAACCTCTCTCTCAATAATCTAACTTTATTTATTTCGCATTCCTAAGCTGTTTCGGTTCTTCTGAAGTTGCAATTTCCATTCAATCGCCTGCAAATTTTTGGTAATTGTTTTGAATAAATCCTTGCTGGTGATTTTTATTTTTTGACTGTTCATAATTATGTGTTTTACTGAAAATATACCACAAAACTACAGGGCATTCACCACCAAAAGGAAGGAACATTTAAGAAGAAAACATTTATTTTTAGCTAATATTAAGAATAGACTTATTACCCTTTAAAAATGCTTGTATGAAACTTAGATTTTTTTGTTAGTTTTCTTTAAAAAATTATTAAATAGTCCCTCTATTGAATAATTTTTTAAAAGGAAAATAGCGGACAAAGATATTTTTAGACGAGTCTTTATTAAGGGGTAGGCAAGTCTAATATCCAACACTGCGTCGCGCTTCTGCTATAATCCACTCTATATTTCGCTCTTCCACGCCGAGCAGCTGTGCTTTTTGGAAAGCAGCTAAAGCAAGTTGATTCGAATCTGCATCATTTTTTCGTTCATAAAAATAGCCGAGGTGCAGGTTAGTAAGCGCATGATTTTCGTCGAGTGACAAAGCTTTTTCTAAATCCCATTTAGCCGCATCCATTTCGTTGGTGCGGAGATGGAGGAGACCGCGATTGGCGTAAGCATCTACCAAAGTATTGTTGAGTCGAAGGGCATTATTTAAGTCAAAAGTGGCTTCGTAATAGTTTTTTAATTGAATAAAAACTTGCCCACGATGATTCAAATCTTTTGGATTGTTGTGGTTTTCGTGAAGGGCTAGATTCAAGTATTCCAGCGCATCATCGTAATTGCTAACCTTTAAATGCAGCTCGCCAAGCGTGGAATAATCCGTTGCTTTTGGTTTAAAACGAAAGAGTATATTTTCATAAAATTCTAAGGCTTCAAAGTACTTTTTTTCGGAAATCAGGCAATCCACCATTTTTTCATAAGTCGAACGATCGGCTTTGTTATCGTCCATTAATTTTTGTAATTCCGCAAAAGACGCTGCGTATTTTTCTTCTTCAAATAAATTAAAACCATTCGAATATGCTGCTGGATGCTTCGCCGATTTAAACAAAAAAAGCAATTGCTGCCCGTCATTATAGGTCACCGTTCCATCGTGCATTTTCATCGGTGTAGAGAATGGAATCATATTGATAAAAAAATCATATACCGCCGACATGCCAAAAATAGCAATATAAAACCAGCCCATATCGCTCATTCCATCCTTCTGAAACAGTATTATCAACGAAATCGTCAATAAAATGGAAGCAATCGGCCCACCCAAAACGATCATAAATCGTCGCCAAAAATTGGCAGTACCATAATGTTGACACATGCCAATATTCCAATTTAGCATATTGAATTTGAAATAAGTCGTTAATCGTCCGAGTTTAAAAATGAAGGAATTATCAATGTTTCCATACGACCCAACATAGACCTCAACTTTACCATCAGTCAATAAAAGTGCAGGAAGCGCATGACCATATTCATGCACTAAAGTAGTCAAAGAATGCACCAAGAGTAAGCTCAAAATGCCAAGAATGGCGATACCCATACCCGTTAAAACTTCCATGATTTACTGGTTAAAATAAAAGTAACTCGGGTTTTCAACCCGAATAGTTGTCTTTTCGGATTTCCAATCCGAAACCTGTCGAATCGTGAGGCGTTATTTATTCGCTTGTTCGGGTTGGAAACCTGAAGGACGGCTGCTCGGATTAAAAATCCGAGTTACTTAAGTAAAAACGATTTAATAAGTTGGACCATAATGCGCCGTAATTTTTTCTTCTAAAGAATTCAAGAAATCGTTGCATAGCCTTCGTTACGGAACTATTTTTTGTGTTTTTTAGAAGGGAAAAGGACAAGCATAATGGCCCAAGTTATTGAATCGTTTTTACTAAGGAATTATTTCTTTTTCTTCTTCTTATTTGGATTCTTCTTCCGACTTTTCTTCTTTTTTCGCTGCCATTCCAACGTATTTTCCACTTCTTCCATTATGGACTTCAATCCTTTTGGACTTGCCGCCGATTCCAAAATTGTCGTTTCAATATCGTCTTTTTCTACCGTTAAAACCTTAATTTCATTGTGCGTCAATTTCTCAATTTCTTCCAATAATGGTTTCTCATCTGTGCTACAAAATGAAATTGCATTTCCCCGATGACTCCCCCGACCTGTTCGTCCGATACGGTGAACATAATTCTCGGGTTGCTCCGGCAAATCATAATTTATTACATAGCCAACTTGGTCAATATCAATCCCGCGCGCCGTCACATCGGTCGCAATAAGTACGCGCACACCGCCATCTTTAAAAGTTGCCAAGACGTTTTGTCTATCTTTTTGTTCCTTGTCACCATGAATTGTGAGGGATTCAATATCTACACGTTCCATTGCTTTGGCAACGCGTTCTGCACGAATTTTGGTTCGCACAAACACCAAAAATTTATCGTCAGGATGCTCATTGATAAGCCGTTCCAAAAAGAAGCGTTTGTCATCCATTTCTACAAAAGAAACAGCGTGGTCCACATTTTTAGAAACCGGGTCTTTTGGTGAAATTTCAATTCGAATGGCATTTTTTACTAAAGAATACGCCAGCTTTTTAATTTTATCATCAATTGTTGCTGAGAAAAATAAGGTCTGCTTCTTTTTCGGCAAATAAGGCTGTAAATCCCGAATATCTTTAATAAAACCTAAATCTAGCATGTGGTCAGCCTCATCCAATACCAATATTTCCACTCGATGCAACCGTAAATGCCCCTGACTTGCAAGGTCAAACATTCGTCCTGGCGTCACCACTAAAATGTCGATTCGTCCCTGTAATTTCAGAATCTGCGGCTCTTGGTCAACACCTCCATGAATACAATACGTCTTCACCCGCGTCTCCTTCGCCAATCCTTTCAACACATCGGTAATCTGTAAAGCCAGCTCGCGCGTCGGTACCATAATCAAACATTTGATACCATCCCGTCGCCGCTGATTCATCTTCTTTTGATGCAATAAGTGGATAATTGGAATACCAAATGCCGCCGTTTTTCCCGTACCCGTCTGCGCAATTGCGAGCACATCTTCTCCTTTCAAAATTGGCGTAATTGCCTTGTATTGAATATCCGTCGGGCGGCGGAATCCCATAAGGGAAATACCTTTGTGTAATTCTGGAACGAGGTGATAATCTGTAAATTTCATGCTTCGAGTTGCGGGTTGCGAGTTGCGGGTTGCCAGCAGAATGTGTAGCTGCTTTGATGGAAAACCGAAATGCACAACGTGAAAAAATGCAAAATTAAAGAATTTATAGCTTTTAGGGAGGCTATTTCAACCTTCTGAACGGATTTATCGAAAATTATGAGTTTTAGAATGAGTCACCACTGAGTATTCTTACCTAAGAACACGTCTAATTCGCAACCCGAAACCCGCAATTCGTGCTACGAAATAACCTGCATCAACGTTCGAAACGCTACAAACTTTCCTTCATATCGCTTTTGATGTTTCTCTTGCAGCTTGGGCGCAAGCTCATTTTGGTATTTTTCATACGCTGGAATGTCTTTGCAAAAATACTGAACGGAATAAGTAATCCCCTCCGTTTCATCAACCGTAAGTAGGCGGCAAAACTTGTTTTCTACAAAAATCCCCGTTTCCATTACCTCAGGAATGTGCACCGTTTTCATCCATCTAACCCATTCTGTGACGACGTGGTGGTCAACCTTTACAGTTACATTGTATAAAATCATTAATTTTTATTTTTCAAATTTTAAAATTACTCCTTTATTTTCCTGTAATTTGCTCCAAAAATAAGTCAATGTCAAAATCAAATTACCAAAAAATAGCCATTTCTGAAATTCAGGCGCAAACCTACGCTAAAAACCATTATGGTTTGGTGGGAAAAGCGAAAAAATTGCCGGGCGATGCCGATTTTAATTTTTATTTTAAAGCAGCAGATGGTAGAGAAGCCATTTTAAAAATAAGCCGGCCCGATTTTGATTTGGCTAATTTAAACTTGCAAAGTGCACTTTTTCAGCATCTCGAAAAACAAACAACTGACCTCATCTTCCCTCGTCCTATTGCTTCCATCTATGGCAATGCCTTTGAACAAATCATGGACGAGGGCAATGAAATTCGCATCATGCGTTTGCTGGTCTGGCTACCTGGTCGCTTATGGGCAAAAGTTAATCCTCACACCGACGATTTATGGCAAAATCTGGGCAACGCTTGCGGCACCATGATGCAAGCTTTACGAGGTTTTGACCATCCCAATACGCATCGTTTCTTTAAATGGAATTCAGCAGAATTACCTTGGATTGAAGAACATTTACCCGATTTTGAGACGAAAGAACAGCGGGAAATGGTTGAATATTTTTTACAACTATTTGAAAGTAAGGTTACGTCTAAAAAGGACATTTTACGCAAAAGCGCCATCCACGGTGACCTTAATGATTACAATATTTTAGTCTCCGAAGAGTTGAAAACCCCTACCGTCACAAGCGTGATTGACTTCGGTGATATTAACTATTCTTATACCATCAATGAGTTGGCGATTGCCTGTGCGTATGCGATGATGAATCAGCCCGACCCGCTAAGTACGGCTAAAAAAATGGTCGAAGGTTGCCATGAAAAATTCCCGTTAAACCCTGATGAAATTGAGGCTTTATTCCCCTTAATCGCCGCTCGATTGCTGATTTCGGTTACGCATTCCAGTACCTCTAAAAAGCTTGAACCTGAAAATGAATATTTACAAATCAGCGCACAACCCGCGTGGGATTTATTGAAAAAAATGAGCGCAATTTCACCGAATTTGGCACATTTTACTTTTCGAAATGCCTGCGGTTGTCCGCCTTGTTTGAAAAAGGAAACCTTTAAAAACTGGGTTAAAAGTAGCAATCAAAATTTTGCTCCAGTTGTTCAATTTCCTTTAGAAAAAGCGACGCAACTCGACCTCAGCGTCGGCAGTTTGGACTTAGGTCATTATTCAAGTTTTGAAAATGATGCCCTTTTTACTAAAAAAATAAATGACCTGCTCGCTGAAAATGATGCGACGGTTGGCTTGGGCGGTTATAATGAAGTTCGTCCCGTTTATACTACAGACGCCTATTTGGTGGAAGGGAATAATGGGCCGCAGTGGCGCACGGTGCATCTTGGTTTGGATATTTGGACAGTGGCAGAAACACCCGTTTTTGCGCCTTTAGCTGGCAAGGTTTTCGGGTTTAGCAATAATGACAAGGATAGAGATTATGGCCCAACTATCATTTTAGAACATTCCCCAACGCCTGATTTGACTTTTTATACTTTGTATGGACATCTCAGTTTGTACAGTTTAAATAATTTAAAAATTGGTCAAGAAATCGAACAAGGTCAACAAATTGCCAGCATTGGCGCGCCACCTGAAAATGGCAATTGGCCGCCGCATCTACATTTTCAAATAATGTTGGATATGCTGAATTTGAAAAGTGATTTCCCTGGAGTTGCCTACCCACACGAGCGCGATATTTGGTTGAGTATTTGCCCGAATCCAACTGATTTATTTCCTGATTTAAAACCTGTTCTAAAAGAAAAATTAACGATTTCAAAAAGCGAAATTTTAGAAAAACGAGCTAAGAATTTGCCTAAAAATTTAAGTATTTCTTATCAGAAACCGTTAAAAATGGTGCGTGGCGTCCGTCAATATTTATACGATGATACTGGGCGTCGCTATTTGGATACTGTCAATAATGTGGCACACGTCGGGCATCAGCATCCGCGTGTAACCCGTGCTGCGCGGCGACAAATGGAACTACTGAATACCAATACGCGCTACTTGCATCCAGAGATTATCGCGTATTCTGAGGCATTATTAGCGACTTTTCCATCCGAACTATCGGTCGTCAGTTTTGTGAACTCAGGTAGTGAAGCCAACGAACTTGCGTTGCGGATGGCGAAAACAATTACAGGGAAAACCGATATGCTCACTATCGAAGTTGGCTATCATGGCAGCACGAACGCTTGCGTGGAAGTGAGTTCTTATAAATTTGACGGAAAAGGCGGAAGTGGTGCGCCACCGCAGACGCATGTGATGCCAATTCCAGATGATTATCGAGGTTTGTATCGAAAAAACGATGGTGATATTGGTGAAAAATATGCAGCGCATTTGCAAAGAAAGATTCAAGAATTGGCACAAAAAAATAGAGGAATTGCGGGTTTCATTGCAGAGCCAATTTTGAGTTGCGGTGGTCAAATTGTATCACCTGAAGGTTATCTAAAAGCAGCGTATCAGCATGTCCGAAATGCAGGTGGCGTCTGTATTTCTGATGAAGTACAAGTTGGATTTGGTCGGGTCGGGGAGGCATTTTGGGGTTTTCAATTGCAGGGTGTTGTGCCAGATATTGTGACTTTGGGTAAGCCGATTGGCAACGGTCATCCTTTGGGTGCAGTCGTGTGTACGCGGGCTGTAGCGGATGCTTTCGCAAACGGAATGGAGTATTTTTCGACCTTCGGCGGCAATCCTGCGTCCTGTGCGATTGGGCATGAGGTTTTGAAAATTGTGCAAGACGATAATTTGCAAGAACATGCTTTGACAGTTGGTAATTATTTGATGGAAGAATTGAAAAAAATGCGGCAGGATTTTTCAATTATCGGCGATGTGCGGGGAAAAGGATTTTTTCTTGGTTTTGAATTGGTAAAAAATCAAAAAACGCTTGAACCTGCGGCGGCAGAAGCGACTTATTTAATCAATCGAATGCGAACTTTGGGTGTGCTGATGAGTACGGATGGACCGTTGCATAATGTGATTAAGATTAAGCCGCCGATGGCATTTGATAAAGGGAATGTGGATTTTTTAATAAGGAAATTACGGCAGGTATTTGAGGAAGATTTTTTGCGCGACATTAAAATCTAAATGACTATCTGAAGTTACGCAGATATAAGTTAGGGCAAACGCACCAAAATTACTCACCGAGTACTTTCTTTAAATATTTGGTATTCATGGATGCGCGATACCGTCTTTTTTGAAGACTTAATTTATCATCCATATTTGTTATTCGATAAATTTTCTGGAGCATTTCCACTTCTACTCCGAGATTTATCCTCTCCAAAAGTTACATCCAAGTGCCAATGAAGTTGGTTTTCTATTCCCCAATGACCCCCCGATGTCTGAAGTGTTCAGCATTCAGCGTACTACACATACAAAATAGCTTGGCGCCAGCCCTGTGTGAGATGTTTGAAGTTTCCAACTTCAAACCCATATCTTCCACGTCTTTGACGTAACAA
>JBLHWU010000274.1:0-7703 GCA_047629355.1 Saprospiraceae bacterium
AAAAGAGCTTCCAGTGAACGTTCCCACTTTTCAATAATCGGAACGATGTCGAGCATACTTTTAATACCCAGTTTTTTTTGCAAACGCAGCCACTCTTTATCGAAATTCTTTTTCACGGGTTCGGCAAGCGATAATCTTGACAATACACCCGCAAATTCCATTGCTAACCATTCGTAGCCGTTTTTTAAAGCATCCTTATAATACTGCTCTAAAAGGTATAGATTTTGCTCTGAAATTTCGGTTTGCGTCCAATGCTTTGCCATTGCCCAAATCAGCGCATCAAATTTGGAAGTAGGTTCGGTATCCATAATTTCCCGCATATCGCCTATTTGATTTAGCTGAAAATAGGCGGTCGCTTTTAGATAATTAAAGGATTCTTCAAAAGAAGAAATTTTATGATTTTGATGATGATAGGTCTGAATTTTTTTCAAATGATCAGGACCACGCTGCGCCAAAATACTCAGGGCATGAAAGACGCCGCTAATGTTTGGAAAATGGGCATTGCGGTTGCTTGCTTGCTTGCGCATCAACTTCATTGCTTTATCAAAAGAGGTGACTGCGGTGTCATATTGTCCCAACAAAAAATTCATCCAACCGACCCTTTGCAGACCACTCATTTCGTTGCTTTCCAGTTTCAGCACTTCTGCCATCTCCTTGGTTTTCCCCTGAAAAGCATAGACTAAATTGAGTTGCGACCGAATTTGACTACCTGAACCATTTTTGGCTTTTAAAAAATCGGACTCTTTCATAAAAGTAACCAATTCTTCCACTTTTTCTAAATCAAAAGCTTTAGTAGTTACCAAGTGATTTATGGCAAATAGCTGGATTTCAGGCTTGTAGGTTGAAAACCATCTGGAGTCAAATGGTAAAAATACATTTTGAATAAATTCTTCTAAATCCCATTTTCCATGATAGTAGGCATCTAGGTTTCGCAAGGTTTCTGTAAAAAGGGGAATTTCACCCATATAAATCGCCAATCGCAATTCTCGCTTTGTTGCCTCAAAACTAACGGGCGAAAAATATACTTTATACGTCTTGAAATCTCGAATCTGCTTCAACCAAAACTGAAAACCATCATCCAAAATCGCTAGTCGCATGATGTATTCTTCATACTTTGGATTCACGACCAACCGACTCTGAATATCGCTGACCAACCAACCAGTTTTAGTCAGTTGATTCTTCATTTCCCGCATGTCTTTTGGATAAAAATGCGTCCTTTTATCTGTCGAAACTTCACATTTTTTCAACAGCTGCACCGCATTCATCTGATTAATCGGCTCGTATAAAATCGTTAATACTTTTAATATCTTTTTCTCAGTATCAGCTAGCGTTTTAAACTTCGTTCTAAACTCTTGAAAAGCCTTCATAGTACGGAAATATTTTGTTTGAGGAATAGCGGGTAAAAGTACGAGGTTTGGTGATTTTAGACAAGGAGAATTTGGTTTTTATTTTTTGTAAGTACCTAGACATAAATAATCGAATAATCAAAGGAGTAAGATTTTTTCGTTAGTTTTCGCTAATTTTTTTTGAATAATCCCTTTATTGAAATATTTTTTAGAGGAAAATAACGGAAAAAGATACTTTTTAGATGTTCGATTGATTGTGTTCAGGTACTTATGTTTGATTTTTATTTTTTTTAAATCAAAAAAGTAGGAATACCACCTGCGAATCCTGCTATTCCAAAAACATAATCAATGGTTTGACTATTTACCTATCTTAGCAACGATAAAAAAATAACTCCGCCATTTAGACAGGGCAAATTTTCCTCATTTTTTACTTGAAATCAGTCAAAGTATCAACAATTATCCTTCTTTCAAGTAAAAACTGAGAAAAACTATCCACTGTCTAACTTGTCGGACTTATTATTTTATCGTTACTTAGAATCTATTTGATGTTGGGTATTATTCACTTGTAACAATCCTATTGAAAAAGTTATATATTTTAATACCTTGCCGCGAAATTGAAAAATTAAGTAAGCAATGAGTTTTAAAACAAAAGAACACGACCGCCTAAAACAGCACTACGCAACGAATGGAAATTGGCTAAAGTGGGGACCATATTTAAGTGAGCGACAATGGGGAACAGTGCGAGAAGATTATAGTCCAGATGGTGAAGCTTGGGACTATTTTACGCATCATGATGCGCGGAGTCGTGCTTATCGCTGGGGCGAAGATGGGATTGCTGGTATTAGCGACCGCTATTGTAATATCTGTTTTGGAGTGGCTTTGTGGAATGGAAAAGACGGGATTATTAAAGAGCGATTGTTTGGTGTGTCTGGACCAGAAGGAAACCATGGAGAGGACGTAAAAGAGCTATATTATTACCTTGACAATACGCCGACGCACTCGTACATGAAGCATTTGTACAAATATCCGCAGGGTGCATTTCCTTACGATGATTTGCGGCAGACGAACGAAAGTCGGTCTCGACAGCAGCCTGAATATGAGATTCTAGATACGGGAATTTTTGACGACAATCGTTATTTTGATGTGGTGACGGAATACGCGAAGGCGAGTGAAGAAGACTTGTTGATTAAAATAACAATTCACAATCGAGGAGTGGACGCTGCGCCTTTGACGGTGTTGCCTACTTTGTGGTTGCGGAATCTGTGGAGTTTTGGATTAATCGAAAATAAGCCGAGTATCGCGGTCGAAAACGGAACAGAAGTCTATGATTGTGTCAAAGTTACGCATGAGAATATGGGCGAATATTTTCTGCATTTTCATTCTCCTCACCAATTACTTTTTACAGAAAATGACACCAATCAAGAAGAAATTTTTGGAAAAAAGAATGACTCGCCTTTTGTCAAAGATGCGATTCATAATGCGGTAGTTGCGCAGGATTATTCCATTTTAAAAAATAAAAAAGAAGGGACAAAATGTAGTCCAATGTATCAATTGAAGATTCCGGGTGGAAAAAAAATTGAGCTACGGCTGCGTTTGTCAAAAGAGAAAATTAAATCTGGTGCTTTGTCTGCTGATTTTGAAAAGGTGTTTGAAAATCGTTTGGCGGAAGCGAATGATTTTTATAAAAAAATCACGCCAGCAAATGTTGATGAAGATGAAAAAAATGTGCATCGGCAAGCCCTTGCAGGGATGTTATGGACAAAGCAATACTATAATTTAGATGTCACGCGCTGGCTAAAAGGGGGCAAAGGTTTGCCAGAAATCTCGCCATCTCGCAAAAAAGTACGCAACAGTGAATGGGATTTGCTGATTAATGAAGACATCATTTCGATGCCTGATAAATGGGAATTTCCTTGGTATGCGGCGTGGGATTTGGCTTTTCATTGTGTGCCGCTGGCGATGGTTGATGCGGAGTTTGCAAAAAAACAGTTGATTTTGTTTTTGCGGGAATGGTATATGCGGCCGAGTGGTCAGATTCCAGCCTATGAGTGGTCGTTTAGTGATGTGAATCCGCCGGTTCATGCGTGGGCGTGTTTGCAGGTGTATCGGATGGATAAAAAACAGCAAGGAGTGGGTGATGTTGACTTTTTGAAACGAGTGTTTCAGAAGCTACTTATCAACTTTACTTGGTGGGTAAATCGGACGGATAGCGATGAAAATAATGTGTTTGAAGGCGGCTTTTTGGGCTTGGATAACATTGGCGTTTTTGACCGAAGCAAAGGCGTTCCATTGAATGGGAAATTGGAGCAGGCAGACGGCACCAGTTGGATGGCAATGTACTGTTTGAATATGCTGGATATAGCTTTGGAGATTTCTCAATTTGATAAAACCTTTGAGGATGTTGCGACCAAATTTTTGCAGCATTTTGTCATTATTGCCGCTTCGTTGAACCAAATAAGAGAAAATTATCCGGGAGCTTGGGATGAAAAAGAAGGTTTCTTTTATGATATTTTAAAGTTTAAAAATAATGAGCATATTCCGCTAAAAATCAGGTCATTAGTTGGGTTGACGACGATGTTTGCAACCTTAGTTTTGGATAAAGAACGGTTGGCAAATGTGCCTGATTTTGTGCATCAGATAGAAAAGTTTAGAAACTACCGAAAGCAGAATGGATTTTTCAATATTATCGAAAATTTTCAAAAAGGAGAAGATATTTTACTCTCTTTGATTCCTAAAAAACGCTTGGAACGCGTTTTTAAAACCCTTCTGGATGAATCTGAATTTTTATCACCTGGCGGCATTCGGTCGCTGTCCAAAGTACATCAAAAACCGTATGAAGTGCGCATCCGAAAGGAGTATTTTAGCTTAAAATATGAACCCGGTGAATCCAGTACGAATATGTTTGGCGGTAATAGCAATTGGCGCGGTCCTATCTGGTTGCCGATGAATTATTTATTGATTGAATCTATCCGAAAATTCTATGATTACTACGGTGATAAATTTTTGGTAGAATGCCCAACGGATAGTGGAAATTGGACAAATTTATCAGCTGTCGGAGATGATTTAGCCCACCGCTTAATCGGTCTTTTTAAAAAAGATGAACAGGGCAAACGTCCTGTGCATGGCGAGGCTTACCAATATCAGGATGACCCATATTTTCAGGACTTGGTGCTGTTTTATGAGCATTTTCATGGAGATAATGGGCGTGGAGTAGGGGCTTCGCATCAGACGGGATGGACTGGATTGGTGGCGGAATTGATAGGGGAGAAATAGTTCTTATTGTATTTTTACTGATATAAATACTGTTTTATGTAATTTTGGACGATTTGAAATTTTAACCAAAGCATAAACCATTTTAGAATGATTGATATCGTTATTCTTTGTCCAATTGCTGTTGAATATACAGCGGTACGAAAGTGTTTGACAAATTGGTCTGCCCAAAAAATTATTCAATATGATTTGCCTTTTGAGTTGGGGCAAATCGAAGCAGGGCAAAAAAAATGGACGATTGCTTTATTTGAAACAGGTAAATACATTGATAATGTACACGTCAAAACTTCTCAAATTCTGCATGCGCTTCATCCATCTTATTTGTTTTTAATCGGTGTTGCGGGCGGTGTAAAAGATGTCAAAATCGGAGATCTGGTCGTTGGAACATTTGCATACGGCTATGAGAAAGGCAAAGTTTCTGAAAAAGGATTTGAAGCTCGCCCGAGAGTTATTCCATTTTCGCAAGAGTTAATTGATGAAGCCAAACAACTAAGTCGCGAAATCTCACCAACTGATTATCGAATAGTATTCGGACCAATAAATTCGGGTGATAAAGTGTTGGCAAGTATCAATGCAGAGCAACTTTCTATCATCAAAAAGCAATATGGAGATACCATTGCATCGGAGATGGAAGCGATTGGATTTGCCGAGGCCGCTGCAAAAATTAAGCAGCTGCAGATGCTCTCTTTTTGAATGGCACATCGTAAAAATTTTTATGATGAAAAAATCAGAAAAAAAAGGACTTTGACAGTTTGATACACAGAAAGTTGATGCGGATAAATTGAAACAAATTAAAGGCGGGGATGATATTGTGATAGTGTATGCAATCGGGGTTTAAATACCTAAAAGAGCGCGCATTTTTTATAAATGTGCGCTCATTTTAATTCCAATATTTTAGCAATTAACCATTGTTTGTACATAATAAATTCTGTCTGATTTAGCTTTTCTAACAATTGGGTTTTATTTTGATGCGGAGACAAAAGTAGCCGAAAAAATTTATTAAAATTTAAAAGACTTTTTCGAAGTGCTTCTGAAATAAGGCCGTTGCATCTAAGCAATTGTTCAAAAGCTCTGGACATGCTAAGCAAAAAAACGTCTTCATAATCTAATTCAAAAAGGCAGACCAACTCCAATCGTTTAGCCTTGGCAATGTAAAAGATATTCTTTTTAAAAGTTGTTCGTAACAAATCTAATGCAGTGCTAAATTCTTGTTTTTCATACAAGATAAAAGCATTGCTAAATGTGATAATTTCGGCTCTGTGGAGGTCAGTTAATTTGCCACCCCAGTCTTTGATAAATTGCTCCGCCCACTCATATTCTTGCAAGCTGCAAGCAACGTCGAGAATGTTGCCAAAGTGCATATCGTTAAAAACGCCGTTCACAGAAAAAAACTCAAATTGAAGGCCTTGCTGATAAATATCGAAAATTTCGCGAATAAAATGACGGTTGCCTTTGCGGATTTTATGAGCAGCAAAATTGGTTAAATAGGTCACTAAAATATGTTGGTCACGTAGGTGCAGTTGTTCTAAATGACCAAGCACCAACTGTTTTAAAAGATAGTAACCTGCCTCCGCTTTCTGCTGAATGACGGGCAACGCAGCCTGATAACACTGGTGTGCAATAGATGTTTTAGAAAAATCTTGCTCAAGGATTTTTTCCAAAAAACGAATGTCCGAAACGGGTTCGTTCAAAATCTGCTGCCGTTGGTACAATTCGCAACTGTACCGAAGTTTGGCGAGCGCATAGAAATCATCGAGTTTAGTCATAATTCCCTCGATTTGAGGTGTTTGAAACGCAATTTTTTCCGAGTGATTGTTGAAATATTTTTCGTGCGCCAATCGCAGCAGCTGTTCCCAAAACCAAAGGTCAGGTTGTCGAATATTGTGGAGGTTTGTTGCTATGTTTTTGAGTTGCTTTTGAGCCAGACCGTCAAAAGATTGTTGTTGAAGGATCTTTAACAAGAAGTCCTTGTCCAATGACGGCTTTTGTAGGTACTGCCACAATAGGAATTCTTTCAGTCGTCCTCGGAGGTCAGAAATAGCATTGCTGAGTTTAGTTTTGTTAAATTTTTCAGCTTTAAAAATTCGTTTGTAAGCATAGGTTTCTTCCAATTATTTTCGCTCAAAATTGGGATGGTATCTTTTAAAGTAGGTCAATAACTGGTTGGCTGCACTTTGCTCATTGTAGAGACTGGTGGAGTAATGATAGAACGACTTGAACTCATTCTTAGGTGTTTTCGAGAGTATTTTTAGAAATTTATTATTTTGCATGCTTGTTTTATCGGTGAAAATAAAATTAAGTATTTGTCTTTTTAATATTTGATAATCAAGGGTTTATTTAAGGGAGGTCAGTTTTTTGAGGTAAAATAATCGGTGAAAGTAATGAAAAATGTTTTTTTTTTGCATATAAAATTACGATAATATTGCAGTCGGAGATTAAAATGTCATTTTACACAAACGACTAACACCTGGTAACATCTATTATCCGAAATTAAATACAAAAATAATTAAAATAAAGCTCTATTTCTCTGGAGGGGATAGAGCCGTTATTGTGCTTCAGGCAACAACCGGAATCCTATGAATTTACAGCTTATTTACCCAATAAAAATAGGTCTTCATCGACGAAATAAGTCCTGAGAAGTATTCTTTATTCCGCTGCTGATGGTTGGCAGCGAATGAATGGGAAGAGAAGGAATAATAAGGGGAGAGACCTTGATAAATAATTATTTTTTCACTATAAAATTTATTCTCATGAAATCTAAATCTGTAGTCTATGTATTGTGGTTTTTTCTGGGCTGTTTGGGTGTCCACCGATTCTATTTAGGAAAAGTTGGTACGGGTATTCTCTATCTGTTCACTTTTGGACTTTTTGGTGTGGGGGTGGTTCATTGATTTGTTTACGCTTGGTGGCAAAGTGGATGTTTACAGTGCCTTGTTGATGGGGAGAATGAACGGCGGAGGGAATGGAGTTAGTCAAGATATCGGACACGTAGTTAGATTAAAAATTATTTACTTTACAATCTAAATTACAAAGGATGTCAAAATTACGAAAGCAATACACAAAATCGGAGAAATTAGAAATAGTTTC
>JBLHWU010000275.1:0-7680 GCA_047629355.1 Saprospiraceae bacterium
CAAATCTTTTAAGCGTTCCGTGAAGAAAAAAATACTATCCCGAAAACTGCATTCAGTCTCGGGATAGCCCACACACTATGAGAACACCCAATAAGTCTTTATAATCAAAGTTGATGGATTTCAGTAAGCAGTCAGTAGCATTTAGCTTTGGGGGAAGCCTACACGCTGCCGACTGCAAACTGAATATTACCAACTTGCTAGTTCATAGTTATTGCTTTTCAAAAAGTTGCGGTCGAAACATCATTTTTAATGATGCGAGAGAAATCCGGGGTTAAAAACCAATAGTAAGTTTGTTTAGTGCTTCGATGCCCGACCGCAAAAATCCTGATTCATTTATCAGGAAGAATTTTGGTTAATGAGGTTTAGTGTTTGTCGTGTTGTTTTAATCTTATGTATGTTTAGTACTCAATGTCTTTGGTTTGTTCCGAGTGAAGAAAAAATACTATCCCGAAGACTGCATTCAGCCTCGGGATAGCCCACACACTATGAGAACACCCAATAAGTCTTTATCGTCTCTGAATTTATCCAAAGACTAAAAAATAATGAGAGGAGAAGAGGGCAACCTAACTGTAAAACAGCTACCGAATCGACGGTAGAAATTTGGATGTAGTTCGGAGACTTTTGATAGTTAAGTATCAACTCCTAGCACTCAAAGCTCTCCTCTCACATTATTCCTTTGATTTCAATTAACGTTTTGTCTTCTTCTTTTCTTATCTCTACTTACTGTTTCTAGAAAATTTCTAGAAAATTGGAGCGGACACGTCCTAAATTTAAACAGGGAGGTCGTTTATTTTTTGACCGCATCCCCTCCAACAGAAACAAATTATAATCCCATGAACTGAAGACGCTGCAAAGATACAGGCAGGTCATCCTTTTAACAATCAAAAAAATGTGTATTTTTGAGGTTCCTAAGGGGTTTTTAAAGGTCTTTTTATGAAAACTAAATCACACTTATAATTAGAAAAAAATCGCTTAAAATACTGAAAAACAGTAATTTAAATAGATAAATTTATAAATATAAAAACACCTAAAAAATAAATTCCTAAGCCCTCAATAAAAATGATTTTTTTTTGAAATATGTGCTGTTTTTGCAGTCCATTAACAGAGGGTAGGGAAAATTAACGGTTTGTTTATGCGCGGAAAGGATGATTTATATCGGCTCATCAAAGCCATGTCGAAGTCGGAGAAGCGATATTTTTCGATAGATGCCAATAAAAGCGGGAAAGAAGGGGCGAAATACTTGAAGTTGTTTCGGGCGATCAACGATATGGAGGAGTGGGATGATGTGAAATTGAAGAAAAAATTCAAAACTAACTTGTCGTCGGACAAAAAATACTTGTATGAATCCATTTTGCGAAGCATGCGCGATTATCGAAGTGCAAAATCGAAGGCGGCGCAGGTGAAAGAGCGATTGATGGATTCGGAATATTTGTATGAACGGGGGTTGTATGAGCAGTCGCAGGGGCGCTTGGCGGAAGCGAAGGCTTTGGCGACGGAGTTGGAGGACCAGTTTATGTTGTTGAAGATTGGTATAGATGAAAAACAATTTTTTGTAGATACTAAAAGGAAAGTAGATGCTGATGACTTTAAAAAATTAGATGCTGTTAGAAGTGAGATTTTAAATAAAACCTCTTCTGAAATAAAATACCTTGATTTATATGTCAAATTATATATTAGAACGGTTCAAGAATTTGAGTTAAAAGATGAAGAAAGTAAGAATCAGTTAAAACAAGAAGAATCTATAGAATTGCTTTTACCAGAAAACATGCCCATTTCACCAAGAGCGCAACGACGATTTTTTCTATGTAATGCCATGTATTATAGACTTTTGGGAGAAACAGATAAGGTTTATAAATATTATTCAGAAGTTGTAAATTGGTGGGATAAACATTTAGCATTAAAGATTGAAGAGTTTCATAGGTATGTTGTTGACGTCTCTAACTTAGTAAATTCCTGTTATCAATCTGGAAAATACTTAGACGAAGCACAGAATTATGTCAAGAAACTACAGAAGGAAAAGGAAGGTGCAAGTTATAATGGTCAGAAAATAGTATTTTTAAAGGTCTCTATTTCAAATTTATTATATCATTTAAACCAAAGTGATTTTGCAGCAGCAGAGGGTGTTTTACCAGAAATTATTGATGGAATGAACCGATTTGGCTTAAATAAATCTGTTGTTTTAGTCGCGAATATTGTTACTGTTTATTTTTTAGTTGGTGATTATGAAAAATGTATTACTTGGTGTGATTACATTGTCAATAATATCAAAATGGGCCGGCGCAAAGACGTTCACAGAATCGTTAGAATCTATAAGTTGATTTGTCTATATGAATTAGAAAAACTGGATGAATTAGAGTCATACCTACGGGCAGTTCAAAGATTTTATAGATTAGAACAAGTTCCAAAAGACCGATTGGAAATTATTTTATTAAACAAATTTCTACGAAAAATAATTAATTCGCCAATTAGTGAATTACAAAATACTTTCACAGAAATGCACAAATTTCTAATTGATTTACAAACCAATTTAAAAGGAGAATACTTACTTGGATTAGATGAATTAATTATCTGGGTTTCAGATAAACTAAGAGTTCGGCATTGAATGAGCGTCCAATAGATAAAATCTCAATTTTTTGATGGAACTACCTCGGTTATTGTTTTTCCCAGGAATAGAAGCAGCTGCCGTAATTTCAGTCTTTATATAGATCGCTTTTTTAGACGCTAAACCAGCAATATTCGAATCTTTTAATTTAACCACTTTAGCCCTAATTTTTGCAGCATCAATTTCCGTAGGCTCATCTACCTGCAACGAACCATCAATATCAATCACCCCAATAATAAAAACTGCACTATTCTCCTCACTGTAACTCACCGACACATGATTGTCCTTCGTATCCGTCACATCCATTTCAAAAAACGGCTTTTGTTCTTTTGTCAAATCCGTCACATGCGTCCGCAACTGCGCAGGCACTTCACAGCCCGTAATGCTATTGCCCAGTACCGACAATAGAATACCGTTGCCGTTTATAAATAGGCGGTCTTCATCGCGTTTACCAATAAGAAATAGAGACTTGTAATCAGACGAGATTAACAGTGAGTTACACATAGTATGAAATTATTGTAGTTTTTCTCAAAATTTGTCATTCAGACTTTTCCCTAATCCTCCTGACATAAGTAAGGAACAAAGTTAGCATCTAAGGTTGGCATGGCAAAGAAATTGAAAATATAATTATTTGTTTGATATGATGAAAAGCAGAAACCAAAATGAAAAAAAAAGACCTTTTTTTTTCATTTTACAGGTTCACTCTCCTAACTTGCTGCCAGATTCCTCCACTTCGGTCGGAATGACAAATACAAAACATTCCAAATGTCCTTATTTAAACTCAGAGGAGAACTAACCCGCACCCAAAGCATCGTTTTGGGATTAGCAGGGCTAATATTTATCCTTATTTTATGGTGGGTTTTGGCAGAGTCCTTCTCCCGCCCAATTCCGATTGTGGAAAATTATACCAAAGAATTGCCGATTGCAAAAGGACCAGACTCTTTGCTTACCGTTGCGATTCGGGATTCCATTATTTTTTCAGATAGCCTTGCTTTTGAGAATGCGACGGAATTTCGGAAAGTCTATCCCACAGTGCCGTTACCCACACAAGTAGTTAAAGCCTTCCCAGATTTAGTGAAGGAAGATTCGCTGCTGCATAATGCTTGGCGGTCAATTTGGCTCAACATTCAAGGCTATTTTTGGGCAATATTTTTCTCTATTCCTTTGGGATTTGTGATTGGATTGTTTCCATTTTTTCGGGGCATGTTTAGCAAACCTGTAGATGCGCTGCGGTATTTACCTTTGGCGGCGTTGATTGGGTTATTTATTCAATGGTTTGGTTTTGGAGATGAGATGAAAGTGGCATTTTTGGCCTTTGGTATTTTGGTCTATTTACTGCCGGTGGTGGCGCAGCGGATTAATGAAGTCAATGATGTTTATACCAAAACGGTCTTTACTTTGGCGGCAACCAAATGGCAAACTATTAAGACGGTTTTCATGCCAGCAGTACTGTCCAAGGTGATTGACGACATCCGGGTTTTAACCGCTATTTCGTGGACTTACATCATTTTCGTAGAGTACCTGAACCGTGAAGGTGGTCTTGGCGACCTCATCTTTATCAAGCGGCGATTGGGTCAAGTTCCTGACCTTTTTGCGCTCTTATTGGTGATAATTTTGATTGGATTTATTCAGGATAGGTTGTTTGTTTATTTGGACAAGCGGCTGTTTCCACATAAATATTATAAGACGACGTTGCCAGGATTGTTGGAGATTAAATATGGGGTTTGGGCGATTTTGGGATTGGTAGCGATACTGGTTTTCCAAGGTTTGCTTTTGCCAAATTTAGATGGGACGATGAGTATGGTGGCGTTGATTACAGTTATCGCGGGGATAATTTTTATACTTTATGGAGAGTTTAAATTGCAGGGGGAGTTGCGGAAGTAATTTTTTTTTAAAAAATAAAGACCTATACCTCTTGATTTTACGGAAATTTCGGATGTGTGGCTGATGTATTATACTGGTGATGACGGTTTCCAACAAGTAGCCGTAGGAAATACGAAAGGATATAGTATCGAAAACGTAAGGAACGTGAAGTAGAAAAATTACTACGCGTTACTTAAGTAACGCGATCGAAAAGATCAAATTAATCGAGTAAATCAAAAAATCGAAATAATCACGTTATGGACTTCAAAAACTCTGACCTTCCCAACATCGTCGAACTACGCGGCATCGGACAATCTTACGACGGCGGCGAAAATTGGATTATCAAAGACCTCGACTTCCTTATCGAGAACAAACCGGCGCAGGGAGAGTTTGCCTGTATTTTAGGGATGTCAGGAAGTGGAAAATCAACGCTTTTGCGCTACATCGCAGGATTGCAAAAACCGACGGAAGGCAGTATTTTAATCAATGGTCAAACGGTCGAAGATGGCGAGCGTGTGGCTATGGTTTTTCAGCAATATTCCTCCTTGCCGTGGATGACCGTTTTGGAAAATGTCGGCTTGGCACTCCAATACAAAGGCATCAGTAAAAAAGACCGTGACGAGCAATCGATGGCAATCATCCAAAAAGTGGGCTTGGATGGGCATCAACATAAATTCGCGCAACACCCTACCCTTTCTGGTGGTCAATTGCAGCGGGTGGCGATTGCACGGAGCATTATCGCTAATCCAAAAGTGCTATTGATGGACGAACCGTTTGGGGCACTCGATGTCAATACGCGTTTACAAATGCAGGATTTGCTCGCGGAATTATGGTTGGAAATGCACTCGACCGTCATTTTTGTCACGCATGATATTTCAGAGGCCGTTTATTTAGGAGATGATATTTACATTTTGAAAAGTGCGCCGTCGCATTTTGTGGAACATATTAAAGTTGATTTACCCTTTAATCGAAATAGAAGTACGAAGCGTGACCCGCATTTTGTGGAATTGGTGCATGAGGTGGAAGATAAAATGGTCGCGGTTGGAAAGATGGATTAACTATACCCTATCTCGTACCATTACTTTATCGTTATTCAAGTTAAATCGTGTCGAGTAAAATTTGGATGATTTTTGAAAGGGTACAAGGCAAAAAATGCAGATATAACCTTTCCTATCTGCGCTGGCTTTTGCTAAGGAATGTGCAAAAAGTAAGTTGTAAGGTAAAATAAAATAATAAATTAGCCATTTATAGTCTGCACTTTTTCCTTCTAAAAACCTTAAAAAATAAGTCCATAACGGGGCTGTGCACTTATTTTTTAAATTTTTTACAAGAAAAAATTACGGCGCATTATGGCTCAATTTATTAAATTCGTTTCACTAATTCTACTTTGGCACTTTAAAATGGGGCATTTGTTTTCTTGATTGATGTTCTTTTTTCTTTAAAAAAAAGAACCAAAAATTCAAAACTTGCGATATTTTGGCTAAAATCTCTAAAATCGTACAACGCTAAAGTGCCAAAGTAGCATTAGAAACGCGAAATAAATAATCTTACATTTTTGAGAGGATATTTAGTCCATAGATTTCACTTTTAAAGTGAAATCTATGTTGATATAATGAGCACTTTTCAAGTAAAAAATAAGTACATAATATCCTCGCCTGCTCCTATAGGGCAAGAATCTCCAGTTATTTTTTCGCATTCCTAACACCAGTTATTCAAGTTTTTTTTTAAAAAAAAATCTATTGAAAATATTTTCTAAAATTTCACCTGATTACTTACCACGTGTTACTCACTTGTTAACTATTTTTCAGAAAGACTCAAAAATTGAATTTTGCTTTACCTTGCCACTAAATTAAAATACAATCAAATGCACCTACTCAAGTATTCACTCATTTACTTGCTTTTTTTCATCACCTCTTGTACTGGACAAAACGACAAAAGTCCGAGAGAAAACAACCAGGTGAAGCCTGCTCCTATTTTTGATGATTTGCAACTGGAGGGAAACGAATGGATGAATAAATTATACATTCATCCACATCCAGAAGGTTCGCAGCCAGAGTCAAATTTAAAAATAGGGGAATATGTCCGCGAAGTATTTCAAGATACAAAAGGTAATCTTTGGTTTGGTACTTTGTCCAAAGGCGTGGCGCGGTTTGATGGAAAATCATTGACTTATTTTTCTAGAGAACAGGGATTGGGAGACAATCAGATTAATGAAATTGCAGAAGATAACAACGGGTATTTGTGGTTTGCGACAACCAACGGCGTTTCGGTTTATGATGGGAAATATTTCACGACCTTTCGGGTAGAAGATGGATTAAGTGACAATAGCACTTGGAGCATTTTAGTAGATAGTAACGGTAGCATTTGGGTCGGTACGATAAAAGGTATTTGTCGCTATGATGGAACTACTTTTTCTGCTTTTCCGCTTCCGAAAGCGGCGATAGAAAATCCAACAGCTCGATTTTCAACCAACTTAGTATGGGATATTAAGGAAGATTCGAAAGGCAATATTTGGTTTGGAACAGACGGCGTTGGTGTGGTTAAATATGATGGGGAAATGTTTACGCATTTGACTAAAAAAGATGGTTTGAATACCAATAATATACGAAGTATTTTAGAAGATTCCAAAGGCAATATTTGGTTTGGGGCAAGTGAATCGCGCGTGCAAAAAGTGGATAAACCCAACTTCTTTGTGGATACACAAGATGGTGGATTGAGTCGTTGGGATGGAAGTTCTTTTACTAAGTTCCCTGAAATACATGGTTTATTTGCAAAAGATATAGGGCGGATTTATGAAGACAAAGCCGGAAATATTTGGGTGGCATCAAAGCACAATGGCGTCTATCGGTATGATGGCGAAAAATTCACCAACTTCATGGAAAACAGCGGAGTTACGCAGTATAACTGCGTGCAAAGCATTTTAGAAGATGACCAAGGAACGCTTTGGCTTGGATTTTCTGGAGGACTTTTCCGATTGGAAGAAGGAAAATTTACACATATTTTAACGGACGGCCCTTGGTAGGTTTTTATGGATATTGCTCAATCAAATCAAACTGCCACAAATGATACCGAAAGTGCATATAGTGAAACAATTCAACGTCCTCAAAAGACATTTCTCCCATAAATGAACCATAAGGCGTGTACGCTTGATTGGCGTCCCAAAAATCATAAAACCGCTGAACTGCAGCTGGAATTTGAGCAATTGCTTCTTCAAG